>DASWVR010000276.1:0-10600 GCA_036401155.1 Piscinibacter sp.
GCGACGTGCTGGGTGCGCTCGAAGGCGGCGCCAAGGCGGCGCCGGCGAAGCCCGCGCCTGCCGCATCCGCAGCGCCGGCGGCCAAACCGCTGCCGCCCGTGGCGGCGCCCGTTCAGATGACCCTCGGCGACCGCCCCGAGCAGCGCGTGCCGATGAGCCGGCTGCGTGCGCGCGTGGCCGAGCGGCTGCTGCAGTCCCAGGCGTCGAACGCGATCCTCACCACCTTCAACGAGGTCAACATGGCCCCGGTGATGGAGATGCGCAAGCGTTTCCAGGAGAAGTTCGAGAAGGAGCACGGCGTCAAGATCGGCTTCATGAGCTTCTTCGTGAAGGCGGCGGTGGCGGCGCTGAAGAAGTACCCGGTGATCAACGCATCGGTCGACGGCAACGACATCGTCTACCACGGCTACTTCGACATCGGCATCGCGGTGGGATCGCCGCGCGGCCTGGTGGTGCCGATCCTGCGCAATGCCGACCAGATGAGCTTCGCCGACATCGAGAAGAAGATCGCCGAGTTCGGCCAGAAGGCCAAGGACGGCAAGCTCTCGCTCGAAGACCTGACCGGCGGCACGTTCTCGATCTCCAATGGCGGCGTGTTCGGCTCGATGCTGTCGACGCCGATCATCAACCCGCCGCAGTCGGCGATCCTCGGCGTGCACGCGACCAAGGACCGCGCGGTGGTGGAGAACGGACAGGTCGTGGTGCGCCCGATCAACTACCTCGCGATGAGCTACGACCACCGCATCATCGACGGCCGCGAGGCCGTGCTGGGCCTGGTCGCGATGAAGGAGGCGCTGGAGGATCCGGCGCGGCTGCTGTTCGACATCTGATCCCACGAGGAGGCGACATGAGCCTGGCCGACGAACTGATCAAACTCGATGAACTGCGCACCCGCGGCGTGTTGACGACCGATGAGTTCGAGCGTGCCAAGGCGCGGCTGCTGCAGCCGCAGCCGGCGCCCGCGCCCGGTGTCGCCGCGATCAACAACCTTCGTCGCAGCGCGACGGACCGCTGGATCGGCGGCGTCTGCGGCGGCCTCGCGCGCCCCACCGGCGTCGACAGCTGGGTCTGGCGCCTCATCTTCATGGTGCTGCTGTTCCTCGGCGGCACCGGCCTGCTGATTTACGTTCTGCTGTGGATCTTCGTCCCGTCGGAGTGACGGGACTGACCGCGGCGCCTCCCTGAGCAACCACCACACCATGTCCAAACAATTCGACGTCGTCGTCATCGGCGGCGGCCCCGGCGGCTACATCGCGGCGATCCGCGCGGCCCAACTCGGCTTCAACACCGCCTGCATCGACGAGTGGAAGAATGGCAAGGGCGGCCCCGCGCCCGGCGGCACCTGCACCAATGTCGGCTGCATTCCCTCCAAGGCGCTGCTGCAGTCGAGCGAGCACTTCGAACACGCCGGCCATCACTTCGCCGATCACGGCATCCAGGTCGGCAAGCTCGAACTCGACCTCGCGAAGATGCTCTCGCGCAAGGACGCCGTCGTGAAGCAGAACAACGACGGCATCCTCTACCTGTTCAAGAAGAACAAGGTGACGTTCTTTCATGGACGCGGCTCGTTCGTCAAGGCCGCGGAGGGCGGCTACGAGATCAAGGTGGCCGGTGCCGCCGAAGAGAGCGTCGTCGGCAAGCACGTCATCGTTGCGACGGGTTCCAGCGCGCGCGCCTTGCCGGGCGCGCCGTTCGACGAGGAACTGATTCTTTCCAACGACGGCGCGCTGCGCATTCCCGCCGTGCCCAAGCGGCTGGGGCTCATCGGTTCGGGCGTGATCGGCCTGGAGATGGGTTCCGTGTGGCGCCGTCTCGGCGCCGAGGTGACGGTGCTGGAGGCGCTGCCGACCTTTCTCGGCGCGGTCGACGAGCAGATCGCCAAGGAGGCGCACAAGGCTTTCACCAAGCAGGGCCTGAAGGTCGAGCTCGGCGTCACCGTCGCCGAAGTCAAGGCCGACAAGAAAGCTGTCAGCGTTTCCTATACCTCGGCCAAGGGCGAGGCGAAGGTGCTCGAAGTCGACCGGCTCATCGTCTCGATCGGCCGCGTCGCCAACACCACCGGGCTGAACCACGAGGCCGTCGGTCTGCAACTCGACGAACGCGGCGCGATCGTCGTCGACGACGACTGCAAGACCAACCTGCCCAACGTGTGGGCGGTCGGCGACGTCGTGCGCGGCCCGATGCTCGCGCACAAGGCCGAGGAAGAGGGCGTGGCGGTGGCCGAGCGCATTGCCGGCCAGCACGGCCACGTCAACTTCAACACCATCCCGTGGGTGATCTATACCTCGCCGGAGATCGCCTGGGTCGGCCAGACCGAGCAGCAGCTCAAGGCCGCGGGCCGGGCCTACAAGGCGGGCACCTTCCCGTTCATGGCCAATGGCCGCGCTCGCGCCTTGGGCGACACGACCGGGATGGTGAAGTTCCTCGCCGACGCGAAGACCGACGAGATCCTCGGCGTGCACATCGTCGGGCCGTTCGCTTCGGAGCTGATCTCCGAAGCGGTGGTCGCGATGGAGTTCAAGGCGAGTGCCGAGGACATCGCGCGCATCTGCCATGCGCACCCGTCCTTGAGCGAAGCGACGAAGGAGGCGGCACTGGCCGTCGACAAGCGCACGCTGAACTTCTGATCGCGGGACAGTGGCCGTTCGCGAGCTCTACGCGGCGACGCTCGCCGAGCGTGGCTACACGGCCGACCCGGCGCAGCTGCGCGCGCTCGACGCGCTGGAGCGTTGCGAAAGCGAGTGGCTCGACTACAAGGCGAGGCGCAGCAGCCCTCTCGGGCCGCTGAACAGCCTGCTCGGGCGGCACCCCCCGATCCCGCGCGGCGTCTACATGCACGGCGGCGTGGGACGCGGCAAGAGCTTCCTGATGGATTGCTTCTTCAATTCGGTGCCGTTGAAGCGCAAGACGCGGTTGCACTTCCACGAATTCATGCGCGAGGTGCACCGCGAGCTGCAGGAGCTCAAGGGCACCGTCAACCCGCTGCAGGAGCTGGGTCAGCGCATCTCGCGCCGGCACCGGCTGATCTGCTTCGACGAGTTCCACGTCGCCGACGTGACCGACGCGATGATCCTGCACCGGCTGCTCGACGCGATGTTCGAGCATCGCGTGAGCATCGTCACGACCTCGAACTTCCACCCGGACGAGCTGTACCCGCACGGCCTGCACCGCGACCGCATCCTGCCGGCGATCGAGCTCCTCAAACACAAGCTCGAAGTCATCAGCGTGGACAACGGCGTCGACTATCGGCGCCGCACGCTGGAGCAGGTTCAGCTGTACCACACGCCGCTCGGGCCGCAGGCCGACATGGCAATGAACGAGGCGTTCGAGCGTCTCGCCGAGGCCAAGGACGAAAGTGTCGTGCTGCACATCGAGCACCGCGAGCTGCACGCGCGCCGGCGGGCCGGCGGCGTGGTCTGGTTCGACTTCAAGGCGCTGTGCGGCGGCCCGCGTTCGCAGAACGACTACCTCGAACTCGCGACGCAGTTCCACACCGTGCTGTTGTCGGGCGTGCCGCAGATGACGCCGCGCCACGCCTCCGAAGCGCGGCGCTTCACCTGGCTCGTCGACGTGCTCTACGACCGTCGCGTCAAGCTCATCATGTCGGCCGAGGTGCCGCCCGAGCTGCTGTACGCCGAGGGGCCGCTGGCGCACGAGTTTCCGCGCACCGTGTCCCGGCTGGCGGAGATGCAATCGGCGGAGTTCCTGGCGCTGGCGCACCGCGATGTGGATACTTCGCTGACATGAAGATCGATCGCCGAGCCTGGGCCGCCCTGATGGCGTGGCTGATCGCGGCGCCGCACGCGCTGTCGATGGATGCCGCGCAGGAGCGCAGCGAGCGCGCGCGCATCCGTGCCGAGCAGGCGCAGGTCGAGGCCGAGTTCGCCGAGCGCGAGCGGGCGTGCCGCGAGCGTTTCGTGGTCACGTCCTGTGTCGAGCAAGCGCGGCGCGATCGGCGGCAGGCGCTGGAAGGCTTGCGCCGCCAGTTGGAGGTGCTGGACGCTGCCGAGCGCAAGCAGCGCGCTGCCGAGCGGGCGGAGCAGATCCGCAGCAAGATCAGCGGCGACGACGCGCGGCGGCGCGAAGCGGTGGTGCGCGAGCGGCGCGAGCACAAGCAGCGCGCCGAGCTGCCGGATCGGTCCTTGCCGGGCAGGGCGTCCGCGCCGGCGCCGGCGGCGCCCGTCTCCATCGCCGGCGACGAACAAAAGCGCGCCGACTATGAACGGCGCCTGCGGAAAGCCCGCGAGCACAAGGAAGCGGTGCAGCGTCGCCAAGCCGAACGAGCCGCCAGCGGCAAGCCACCCGCGCTCGCGTTGCCGGTGCCCGCGTCGGTGCCGGCGCCGGCGCGCTGAGGCGTTTCGCTCGGGTTCAGGACAGCGGTTCGACGCGGATCAGCGCGAGCGACAGGTTGTCGCCGCCGCCCCGTGCGCGCTGTCGCGCCTTGCTGACCAGCATCTCGCTCGCCTCGCGCGGGGGCAGGGCCTGCACGATGGCGCCCAGCTCCTTCGGTGTGAAGTAGTGCCACAGCCCGTCGCTGCAGGCGAGCACGCTGTCGCCGACTTCCAGCCGGTCGATGTGGGCGGTGGTCAGCGGTGGATCCTGCGTCGTGCCGAGGCAGCCGGTCAGCAGGTTCGACTGGGGGTGGGTGTTGGCCTCTTCTTCCGTCAGCTGGCCTTCGTCGACCAGACGCTGCACGAAGGAGTGGTCGATGGTGCGCGTCTTCATCTCGGCGCCGCGGAAGTGATAGACGCGCGAGTCGCCCGCATGAATGATGTCGCACTCGCGGTTGGCGCTGATCAGAAAGGCCGCCACCGTGCTGTGGGGCTCCTCTTCCGACGTGATCGCTGTCAGCTTGATCATCAGATGCGCTTCGAGCACGAGTTGCTTGAGCGCCTCGGCCGGGTCGTCGCGGCTCGGAGCGTAGCGCTCGAAGAGCTGCTGCGCGGTGAGGATGACCTGGTCGGCCGCCTTGCGCCCGCCGCTCTTGCCGCCCATGCCGTCGGCCAGCACGCCGAGCGCGCACCCGGGCACCCGGCCGTGGGGAATGATCTGCACCTGGTCCTGCTGGTAGGCACGGTCTCCGCGGTGGATACCGGTGGCCGCCGACAAGCGGTAACCCAACGTCATGGTGCTCATTCTGTGTGTGACCTCCGCGCCGCGCGCTCCGGAATTTGCCATGGGAACGGCCCGGCGGCTCATTGCCGAAAACTATAATCGCTTTGCATTCCGGGTCGTCGCGCCAAACTCGCGACTTAATGCTGATTCCGGCGCCTGACCGCGCTCCATGAACGACAACCTCCACTCGCTGCCGCGCCGGCTGATCGAACTGCGCATGGAACATGCCGACCTCGACAGCCTGATCGACCGGGCGTCGGAGGAACGGCCGGCCGACGAGCTCGTGCTGCGCCGCCTGAAGAAGCGCCGCCTGCTGCTGCGCGACCAGATCTGCCAGATCGAGGCCGAGCTCGATCCGCCCGAGCCTGCATGAGCGTTGAGCGCAGCGCCTTGCGGGAGGCGGTGGAGCACGCGTTTGCGCGCGGCGGTGCCTTGTCGCAGGCCGACGAGCACTATGTCGAGCGCGAAGTGCAGCAGCGCATGGCGATCGACGTGGCGGCGGCGATCGACGAGCGCCGCGCCCTCGTCGCCGAGGCGGGCACCGGTGTCGGCAAGACCTTCGCCTACCTCGTGCCGACGCTGCTGTCGGGCGCCCGCGCACTGATCAGCACAGCCACCAAGAGCCTGCAGGACCAGCTGTTCCTGCGCGACCTGCCGCGGCTGCGCGATGCCTTGCAGCTGCCGGTGGCGATGGCCCTGCTCAAGGGCCGCGCGAGCTACCTCTGCCTGCACCGCATGAACCAGGCTCGGCAATCGGCGCAGCTGCCCGACCGCTGGGCGGTTCGAACGCTCGCCAAGGTCGAGCAGTGGTCCCGCACGACGACGAGCGGCGACCTGGCCGAGATCGACGGCCTCGACGAACGCAGCAGCGTCATTCCGCTTGTCACCTCGTCGCGCGAGAACTGCCTCGGCGCCGAGTGCCCCGAGTACCGCCAATGCCATGTGATGAAGGCGCGCCGCGAAGCGATGGCCGCCGACGTCGTGGTCGTCAACCACCACCTCTTCTTCGCCGACATGGCCTTGCGCGACAGCGGCGTGGCCGAGCTGCTGCCGAGCGTCGAGGTGGCGGTGTTCGACGAGGCCCATCAGCTCGCCGAAGCGGGCGTGCAGTTCCTCGGCACCACCGTGTCGAGCGGGCAGGTGATCGACTTCGCTCGCGACATGCTGGGCATCGGGCTGCAGCAGGCGCGTGGCCTTGCGCCCTGGCAGGATCTGGCGGCCGGCTGCGACCGTGCTGCCCGCGAGCTGCGCATGGTGTGCGCCGGCGCGCTGCGCGACGTGCGCGGCACCTTGAAGCTGCGCTGGGAAGAGCGCGCCCGGCGCGACGATTTCGCCGAGGCGCTGCAAGGTGTCGCCCAGGCCTGCACGGCCGCAGAGCAAGCGCTCGAGACGGTGAGCGAGCTGGCGCCCGACTTCGTCAAGCTCGCCGAACGCGCCAGGCAGCTCGCCGCGCTGGCCCAGGGTTTCCGCGGCGAAGCGGACACCGCCAACGTGCGTTGGATCGACCTGACGCCGCACCAGTGCCGCCTGGTCGAGTCGCCGCTGGACATTCGAACGGCGCTGCGCGAGCAGATGGGGCGTGCGCCCAAGGCCTGGATCTTCACCTCGGCGACCCTCGGCGACGACGACCGCCTGAGCTGGTTCACCGAGTCGGCCGGGCTCGAAGACGCTGTCGTGCTGCGCGTCGGCAGCCCCTTCGACTACGAGGCCAACGCGCGCTTGTACGTGCCGCGGTCATTCCCCAAGCCCAGCGAAGCGGCTCATCCCGCGGCAGTGGCGCGGCTGGCGGCGCAGTGCGCGCGGCGTCTGGGCGGGCGCAGCTTCGTGCTGACCACCACGCTGCGCGCGCTGCAGAGCATCGGCGAGCAGTTGCGCGCCGAGTTCGACGCGCAGTCGGATGACATCCAGGTGTTGCTGCAGGGCCAGGCGCCGAAACGCCAGCTGATGCAGCAGTTCCTCGCGCAGCCGCGCTCGGTGCTGGTCGGCTCGCAGAGTTTCTGGGAAGGCATCGACGTGCCCGGCGACGCGCTGCAGTGCGTGCTGATCGACAAGCTGCCGTTTCCGCCGCCCAACGATCCGCTGGTCGAGGCACGGGTCAAGCGGCTCGAGCGCGAAGGCCGCAACGCGTTCGCCGACTACTTCGTCGCCGAGGCGGCGGTGTCGCTGAAGCAGGGCGCGGGCCGCCTGATCCGCAGCGAAACCGACCGTGGCCTGCTGGTCGTGTGTGATCCGCGCATGGCGGGGATGAACTACGGCCGGCGCCTGCGCCAGGCGCTGCCGCCGATGACGCCGGTGCATTCGGAGGACGAGGCGCTCGCCTGGTTGAGCGAGCTGTCGGGTGTCAGCCTGCCGTTCTAGTCGCTCACCACAGCTGCCACCACGGCCGCTCCTTGTCGAGCAGGCTGGTCGCGCCCAGGTAGGCGCTTTGCGGATAGTTCTGCCGCAGCACCCGCTCGGCGTCGTCGCGCAGTTGCGCGAGTCCGAGCCTGTCGTAGCTGCGGGCCATGATGAACAGCGCCTCTTCCGTCGAGGGCGACTGCTGGAACTCCTGAACCGTCTGCTGCGCGCGGTTGGCGGCAGCCACGTAAGCGCCGCGCCGGAAGTAGTAGCGCGCCACGTGCACCTCGTAGGCGGCGAGCGAGTTGGTGATGTAGTTCATGCGCACCTGCGCGTCTTCGGCGTAGCGCGACTGCGGGAACTGCTCCACCAGCTGCTTGAACGACTGAAAGGCGTCGCGCGAGGCCTGCTGGTCGCGCTCCGACAACTCCTGGCGCGAGATGCTGCCGAGGATGCCCAGGTTGTCGTTGAAGTTGACCAGGCCCTGCAGGTACAGCGCGTAGTCCACGGCCGGGCTGGTCGGGTGCAGCTTGATGAAACGCTCGAGCACCGACAGCGCCTGCGCCTTCTCGCCGCTCTTGTGGAGCACGTAGGCGCGCTCGACCTGGGCCTGCTGCGCCAGCAGCGTGCCGGAGGCCCGGCCTTCGAGGCGTTCGTACAGCTTGGCGGCGCGGTCGTAGCCGCCGGCGGACGCTTCGTCCTTCGCCTCTGCATACAATTTGTCGGCGTTCCAGGCGCTCGTCTCGTCCTTCGAGGTCGAACCGCACGCGACGAGCAGCCACGAGGCCGTCAGAACCAAACCCACCAGGCCCGCCGAAGGGCCCGAGGCCCGAACCACCGAATGCTTGAACTTCATGACCTGATGGCTTGCGCGCTGCCGCGCCGCCCTCGCGAAAAATGAGCCCGGATTATAGGGTTGGGCCCGGCGCGGGAGACCTGGCGCAGGCCGAGGTGGCGAGCGACGGCGACACGCCCTGGAGCGACGAGCCGGAGAAGCGCGAGTCGATCGTGTCCGGCGCGCTGCACGGCGCGCGCCTCGACAAGGCCGTGGTCGCGTTCGTGCCCGAGTTCTCGCGCAGCCACCTGCAGAACCTGATCGAGCGCGGCCATGTGTGGGTGGACGGGCGTGCGGTGGCGTCGGCCTCGCGCAAGGTGAGAGCCGGCCAACAGTTGGTGGTCGAGTTGATGCCCACGCCCGAGAGCCAGGCATTCCGGCCCGAGGCCCTGCCGCTGGACGTCGTGTTCGAAGACGAGCATCTCCTGGTGCTCGACAAGCCCGCCGGCATGGTGGTGCATCCCGCGGCAGGCAACTGGTCGGGCACCGTGCTCAACGCCTTGCTCGCGCACCACCGCGGCGCCGCGAGCCTGCCGCGCGCCGGCATCGTGCACCGGCTCGACAAGGACACCTCCGGCTTGATGGTGGTCGGCAAGACCCTGCAGGCGGTCACGGCCTTGGTGCGCGCCATCGCGGCGCGCGAGGTGCACCGCGAGTACCGGGCGATTGCGCACGGCGTGCTGCGCACGGCCAAGCTGCACATCGATGCACCGATCGGGCGCGACCCGCAGTCGCGCATCCGCATGGCGGTGCTGGCGTCGGGCAAGCCGGCGATGACCGACGTCGAGCTGCTGGACCACGACGAGCGGTTCAGCGCGCTGCGCTGCACGCTGCACACCGGGCGCACGCACCAGATTCGCGTGCACCTGGCATCGCGCGGCCATCCGCTGGTGGCCGACGCCGTGTACGGGGGCAGTCCGGCCCTGGGCATGCAGCGCCAGGCCCTGCATGCGGCGCGCCTCGCGTTCGATCACCCCGCGAGCGGCGAGGCGTTGTGTTTCGAGTGCCCGCCGCCCGCGGATTTCGCCGCGGCCTGGGCACAAATCGCGACCGCTGTGTGAATGCCGCGCGCTTCGCTACAATGCGGGCATCCTTTGCAGTGCGCAGGTCGGTCCCAGGCCACCGGCGCCCGATGCCAAGTGAGCCGCGCCCCGAGGGTGCGACGACAGGGTTCCACGCGACAGCGCGACGAACCGATAGACCCCCAGCCATGAAGCGTCAGGCCCGCCGCAGTCAAGCGAGGCCGCCAAGGCTGATTGCGAGACCCTCTGACCCAGTCTGCCGGCACAACCCGGCCGAGGATGTGAACGAAGTTCATGAACACACAGGATGCAAAGCGCGTCCTTGAGACGGCGCTCATCTGCGCGCAGCAACCGATGCCGCTGCGTGACATGCGGACCCTCTTCGCCGATGAGATCGGCCCCGACACGCTGCGTGCCCTGCTCGACGAGCTGGTGCGCGACTGGGAGGGGCGCGGCGTGGAACTGGTGCCGCTGTCCACCGGCTGGCGCTTCCAGAGCCGGCCGGAGATGCGCGAGTTCCTCGACCGGCTCAACCCCGAGAAGCCGCCCAAGTACTCGCGCGCGGTGATGGAAACGCTCGCGATCATCGCCTACCGCCAGCCCGTCACGCGCGGCGACATCGAAGACATCCGCGGCGTCACGGTATCGAGCCAGATCATCAAGCAGCTCGAGGACCGCGGCTGGGTCGAGGCGATCGGCTACCGCGAAGCGCCCGGCCGGCCGGCGCTGCTCGCGACCACCAGGCAGTTCCTCGACGACCTCGGCCTCGCGAGCCTGGAACAGCTGCCGCTGCTCGACGGCACGGGGCAGACGGCGGGCGCCATGCTCGGCGAGAACCTGATGGACGGGCAGCCCTCGCTCATCGAGGCCCAGGCTGCCCTGGCCCTGGACGACGCGGGGCAGGCCATGAGCCCCGAACAAGCCGCGAACGAACCCGACACGGCGGCCAACACTTCCCAAAGTGACGACAGCAACGACGAAAGCGATGTCGGCAGCGACCTCGGCAGCCCGGGTCTCCCCGATGCCGCGGCCCCTGGCGAAACGCGCCCGTCCCATTCAACCGAGCCTGCGGCCGACGCCGCTCCGATGGAACCTCAAGCATGAATTCCGACGCTGACAACACGAGCAACGTGGACGCGGACGCCCCCGCGAGCGCCGCACCCGAGGCCGACGAGACGGCGGCTGCCAAGCCGGCACGGCGCAAGCGCGCGGTGATGGAAACGCTCGCGATCATCGCCTACCGCCAGCCCGTCACGCGCGGCGACATCGAAGACATCCGCGGCGTCACGGT
>DASWVR010000277.1:0-8674 GCA_036401155.1 Piscinibacter sp.
CAGTCGTGAAGTGGGCCGAGGCATCCGACGAATTCTAGAAGGGCACCCCGAGTCGGATCGTGTAAATATTCCAACCAGGCATAAGCATCGTCGAAATCTGTTCTTCTCGTCTATATCGAAGCTCCCTACAGTCGCGACTCACATCCTCCGGCGCATTCGTGCGCCGCACCAGGCAGCGTCCATGGACTTGATCGCGATTCTCAGCGGCTTCGGCGTCGGCGCCATCGTCGGTTTGACCGGCGTGGGCGGCGGCTCGCTGATGACGCCGCTGCTGCTGACCGTGTTCAAGCTCAACCCCGCCGTCGCGATCGGCACCGACCTGTGGTTCGCCGCGATCACCAAGACCTCGGGCTCGGTGGCGCACCATCGCCACGGTCACGTCGACTACCGCATCCTTGCCTGGCTGCTGCTGGGCAGCATCCCGGCCGCCGTCGGAACGATCGCGCTGATGCATTTCACCGGCGTCACCAAAGGCTGGGCCGCGGCGCTGACCTTCTCGCTGGGCATCGCCTTGCTGTTGACCGCGGTCACGGTGGCCTACAAGCAGATGTGGCTCGCCGTCGGGCTGCGCCTGGAGCGCTTGATCCCCGAGCGGCGCAAGGCCGCGCTGACGGTGCTGTCGGGCTTCGTGCTCGGTGTCCTGGTCTCGCTCAGCTCGATCGGCGCGGGCGCCATCGGCGCCACGCTGATCCTGATCCTCAACCCGCGCATCGACGCGCGCCGCCTCGTCGGCACCGACATCGCGCACGCGGTGCCGCTGACGCTGGTGGCCGGCATCGGCCACGCCACGCTCGGCCACGTCGACTGGGTGTTGCTCGTGTCGCTGCTGATCGGCTCCATCCCCGGCATCTGGATCGGGGCCCAACTGACCCGCCAGTTGCCCGACCGGCTGATTCGCTCGCTGCTGTGCGTCTCGCTGGTCACGGCCGGACTCAAGGTGATCACCTGATGTACCAATACACCGATTTCGACAAGCAGTTCGTGCGCCAGCGCGCGGCGCAGTTCCGCGACCAGCTGCAGCGCCACCTCGCCGGCACGCTCGGCGAGGACGACTTCCGCGCGCTGCGTCTGCAAAACGGCTGGTACATCCAGCGCCATGCGCCGATGGCACGCATCGCCGTGCCCTACGGCGAGCTGAGCACGGCGCAGCTGCGCATGCTGGCGCGCATCGCGCGCGAGTTCGACCGCGGCTATGCGCACTTCACGACGCGCCAGAACTGCCAGTACAACTGGATCCCGCTGCCCAAGGCCGCCGACGTGATGGAGCTGCTCGCCTCGGTCAGCATGCACGGCATCCAGACCAGCGGCAATTGCATCCGCAACATCACGAGCGACTGCTTCGCCGGCGTGGCGGCCGACGAGATCGTCGACCCGCGGCCCTACTGCGAAATCATGCGGCAGTGGAGCACGCTGCACCCGGAGTTCGCCTTCCTGCCGCGCAAGTTCAAGATCGCGGTGAGCGGCGCGGCCGAAGACCGCGCGGCCATCGCCTGGCACGACATCGGCCTGCAGCTCGTGAAGAACGAAGCCGGCGAGATCGGCTTCAAGGTGCTCGTGGGCGGCGGCATGGGCCGCACGCCGGTGATCGGCACCGTCGTCAACGAATTCCTGCCGTGGCAACAGATCCTCGTCTACATCGAGGCGATCGTGCGCGTCTACAACCGCTACGGCCGGCGCGACAACATGTACAAGGCGCGCATCAAGATCCTCGTGAAGGCCGAGGGCCAGAAGTTCGTCGATGCGGTGAACGCCGAGTTCCGCAACATCCTCGAGCGCGACCTCGACGGCAGCGCGCAGATCATCACCCAAGCCGAATTCGACCGCGTCGCCGCGCACTTCCAGCGCCCCGCCGGCGTGGCGGCGCAGCCCGGCAGCAGGCTGCACGTGCCGAGCGACGCGCCGCTCGCCTTCAGGCGCTGGGTCGAGCGCAACGTGCACGCGCATCAGCTGGCCGGCTACCGCGCGGTCACGCTGTCGCTCAAGCGCCCCGGCCAGGCGCCCGGCGACGTGACCGACCGGCAGATGGAGCTGGCGGCCGACCTGGCCGACCGCTACAGCAGCGGCGAGCTGCGTGTCTCGCACGACCAGAACCTGGTGCTGCCATGGGTGCGCGAGGCCGACCTGTTCGCGGTCTGGGAAGCCGCCCGCGACGCGAGCTTCGCCACGCCCAACATCGGGCTGCTGACCGACATGATCGCCTGCCCCGGCGGCGACTTCTGCGGGCTGGCCAACGCGCGCTCGATCCCGGTGGCCGCGGCGATCACCGAGCGCTTCGACGACCTCGACGAGCTCTACGACATCGGCGACATCGACCTGCACATCAGCGGCTGCATCAACTCCTGCGGCCACCATCACAGCGGCCACATCGGCGTGCTCGGCGTCGACAAGGACGGCAGCGAGTGGTACCAGATCACGCTGGGCGGGCTCGACGGCTCGGCCATCAGCGGCCACGCGTCGGCGCCCGGCAAGGTGATCGGTCCCTCGTTCGCGGCCGACGAGGTGCCCGACGTGATCGAAGCGGTGATCGACACCTACCGCCACCAGCGCGCCGCCAACGAACGATTCATCGACACCGTCAAGCGTGTCGGCATCGACCCCTTCAAGAGCGCCGCCAACGCGCAGCGCCGCAGCACCGCGCAAGCCGCCTGAGGACGAGAGCATGAAGTTCATCGACACCACGCGCGACCGCTGGCACAAGGTCAGCGGCGAAGACGGCCCGATGGTCACGCTGACCCCGGCCCCGTACAGCCTGCTGACGCTCGCCCAGTGGCACGGCGTTCGCAGCAGCTGGCCGGCAGGCATGCCGGTGGGCGTGCTGTTCGCCAACGATGCCGACATCGAGGTGCTGGCCGACGACCTGCCGCGCCTGTCGCTGGTGGTGCTGCACTTCCCCAAGTGGGTCGACGGCCGCGCCTACAGCCAGGCCCGCCTGCTGCGCGCGCGCTACCGCTTCGGCGGCGAGGTGCGCGCCACCGGCGAGGTGCTGGTCGACATGATGCCGCTGTTGCAGCGCACCGGCTTCGACGCGGTGGCGCTGCGCGCCGACCAGTCGATCGACGCGGCCGAGCGCGCGCTGCGCTTTTTCCCCGGGCATTACCAGGGCGACGTGCGCGACCCGCGCCCGCTGTTCGCGCGGCCGCCGGCGGAGCAGCTCAACAACGTGGCCGACTTCGTCAACGAAGGGGCGGCGATATGAGCGCCATTGCCTTGTACGCCCGCGCGACCGCCGGCTTCGACGATCGCCTCGCCCACGCGCTGGACGTGCTGCGCACCGCCGCGCAGCAGCATGCCGGGCGCATCGTGCAGGCGACCAGCCTGGGCGCCGAAGACATGGTCATCACCGACCTGATCGCGCGGCACCAGCTGCCGATCGCGCTCGGCACGCTGGAGACCGGCATGCTGCATGCGCAGACCTCGGCGCTCATCCCGCGCATCGAGCAGCGCTACGGCCTGCAGGTCGAGGTGTACCGCCCGGTGGCCGAATCGGTGGTGCACTTCGTCAAGACGAACGGCGACCGAGCGATGTACCAGAGCATCGAGCTGCGCAAGGCGTGCTGCGGCATCCGCAAGCTCGAGCCGCTTTCGCGCATGCTCGCCAACCGCGACGCCTGGGTGACCGGGCTGCGCCGCGAGCAGTCGAACAACCGCGGTGTCGTCTCGTTCAGCGAAACCGACGACAAGGGCCGCGCCAAGATCAACCCGCTCGCCGACTGGAGCTGGAACGACGTGTGGCACTACATCGCCAGCAACGACGTGCCCTTCAACCCGCTGCACGACGAATTCATGCCGAGCATCGGCTGCGCGCCCTGCACCCGCGCGATCGCCGTCGGTGAAGACTTCCGCGCCGGCCGCTGGTGGTGGGAGGATGAGAAGGCCAAGGAATGCGGGCTGCACGTGCATGAAGAGCCGCCCGCCGTGTCGATGATTGGAGCCCAGGCATGAACGCCCCGTTGAGCATCGAGCAGCTGCTGCCCGCGCTGGACCACACCCACCTCGACTGGCTGGAAGAGGAAGCGATCTTCATCCTGCGCGAGACCGTGGCCGCGTTCGAGCGCCCCGCGCTGCTGTTTTCGGGCGGCAAGGATTCGTGCGTCGTGCTGCGCCTGGCGGAAAAGGCCTTCAAGAGCAAGCAAACCGACGGCTCGTACAGGGGCCGCCTGCCCTTCCCGCTTCTGCACGTGGACACCGGCCACAACTTCCCCGAGGTGATCGAGTTCCGCGACCGCCGCGTGGCCGAGATGGGCGAGCGCCTGGTCGTCGGCCATCTCGACGATTCGATCAAGCGCGGCACGATCCGCCTGTCGCACCCGCTCGAATCGCGCAACGGCCACCAGACGGTGGCGCTGCTGGAGGCGATCGAGGAGCACCGCTTCGACGTGCTGATGGGCGGCGCGCGGCGCGACGAGGAAAAGGCGCGCGCCAAGGAACGCATCTTCTCGCACCGCGACAGCTTCGGCCAATGGCAGCCCAAGGAACAGCGGCCCGAGCTGTGGACGCTGTTCAACACGCGCATCAAGCCGGGCGAGCACATGCGCGCCTTCCCGATCAGCAACTGGACCGAGCTCGACGTGTGGCTGTACATCGCGCGCGAGGACATCCCGCTGCCGAACCTGTACTTCGCCCACCAGCGCGAAGTCATCCGACGCAAGGGCCTGCTGGTGCCGGTGACGCCGGTGACGCCGGCCGAGCCGGGCGAGACCATCGAAACGGCCGAGGTGCGCTTTCGCACCGTCGGCGACATGACCTGCACCTGCCCGGTCGAGAGCCCGGCGGCCAATCCGACCGAGATCGTCGCCGAGACGCTGCAGGTCACGATCAGCGAACGCGGCGCCACCCGCATGGACGACCGCACCTCGGACGCCTCGATGGAGCGGCGCAAGAAGGAAGGGTATTTCTGATGAGCCACACCCCGACACCGAAGGTGGCTGACCACCGCGCCTTGCGCTTCCTCACCGCCGGCAGCGTCGATGACGGCAAGAGCACGCTGATCGGCCGCCTGCTGTACGACAGCCGCGCCATCCTCGCCGACCAGCTCGACACGCTCGAAAGGCGTGCCGCCGGCGCGCCCATCGACCTGTCGCTGCTGACCGACGGCCTCGAAGCCGAGCGCGAGCAGGGCATCACCATCGACGTGGCCTACCGCTACTTCGCGACCAAGCAGCGCAAGTTCATCATCGCCGACGCGCCCGGCCATGAGCAGTACACGCGCAACATGGTGACGGCCGCCGCCGGCAGCGACGCCGCCGTGGTGCTGGTGGACATCACCAAGATCGACCTGCAGGCCAAGCCGCTCGTGCTGCTGCCGCAGACACGCCGCCACGCGCTGCTCGCGCACCTGCTGCGTGTGCCGAGCATCGTCTTCGCGGTCAACAAGCTCGACGCGGTCGAGCGGCCGGGCGAGGCCTTCGCCACGGTGCGCGACGCGCTGCTCGGCTTCGCCGAGCAGGCCGGCATCGCCGTGGCCGAGATCATTCCGGTGTCGGCCCTGCGCGGCGACAACGTGACCTTGCCGCCAAGCGAGGCGCACGGCGAACTGCGCGCCTGGGCCGACTGGTATCAGGGCCCCTCGCTGCTGCAACTGCTGGAGAGCCTGCCGCCGACGCAGGAACGCAAGGACGGCGACCTGCTGATCCCCGTGCAATATGTCGCCCGTGAAGGCGAAGGCACCGGCAACCAGCCGCGCACGCTGTGGGGCCGCATCGCGCACGGCCGCGTCAAGGCGGGCGACGCGGTGCAGCTGTTCCCGAGCGGCCAGCAGGCCACGGTGGCCGAAGTGCGGCTGGCGGGCGCGGTGGTCGACGTGGTGGAAGCCGGCCAGTCGGCCGGCGTCGTGCTCGACCGCCAGCTCGACGTGTCGCGCGGCGACTGGATCGCCACGCCGAGCGCCATCCACGAGGCGCAGCGCTTCCCGGCCACGCTCGCCTGGCTCGATACCGAACCCGCCGTCGTCGGACGCAAGTACTGGGTGCGCCACGGCAACCGCTGGGTGCAGGCACGCATCGCGAGCATCGAGAGCACTCTCGACATCCACACGCTGGCCTCGCAAGAGGCCCACCAGCTCAACGTCAACGAGATCGGCCACGTGGTGGTCGAGACGCCGCAGCCGCTGCCGGTGGAAGCCTACGAGTCCAATCGCGTCGGCGGCTCGCTGATCATCGTCGACCCCGCCAGCAACCGGACGAGCGGCGCGCTGCTGGTCACGGCGCCGGCCTGATCGCCGTATGTCCGCACGCGTGCTCTTCATCGGCGCCGGCCCGGGCGCGGCCGACCTGATCACGCTGCGCGGCGCGCGCGCGCTGGCGCAGGCCGACGTGGTGCTGTTCGATGCGCTCACCGACGCGGCGCTGCGCGAGTTCGCACCCAACGCACGCTGGGTCCACGTCGGCAAGCGCGGCTTCGCCGACAGCACCGGCCAGGCGACGATCAACGCGCTGCTGGTGAAGCACGCCAACGAGGGAGCTTTCGTCGTTCGCCTCAAGGGCGGCGACCCGAGCATCTTCGGCCGCCTGGAAGAAGAACTGGAGGCGCTGGCCGCCGCCGGCATCGCGTGCGAGGTCGTGCCGGGCGTCACGGCCGCGTTGGCCGCGGCGGCGGCGTCGCAGCGCCCGCTCACGCGCCGCGGCAACGGGCGCAGCGTGAGCTTCACGACCGCCATGACGAAGAGCGGCGCACTGCACACCAGCGGCAGCGCCGACACCGAGGTGTTCTACATGGCGGGCAAGCAGCTGGCCGCCCTGTCTCGCCGCCTGATCGAGATGGGCTGGCCCAGCGACACGCCGGTCAGCGTGGTATCGCGCGCCGGCTGGCCCGACCAGTTGCACAGCGACCACAACATCGCCACCCTGCCCCGCGCGGCGATGCTGCACGCCGGCCGGCCGACCATCGTGACCGTGGGCGCCGGTGCGCGCACATTGAGCGAGGTCAATGCCATATCGCCGATAGACGCCTGCGCGAGCCGAGTGGAAACCCTGTAGCCCTAAAATCGCCGGTTTGCGCGCGCCGCGCGTTTGTCCGACCTCATTCACCGAGCCGAAAGTCATGACCCACGTCGTCACCGAATCGTGCATCCGCTGCAAGTACACCGACTGTGTGGACGTGTGTCCCGTCGACTGTTTTCGCGAGGGCCCGAACTTCCTGACCATCGATCCCGACGAGTGCATCGACTGCGCCGTCTGCATCCCGGAGTGCCCGGTCAACGCGATCATGCCGGAGGAGGACGTGCCCGGCGACCAGCAGCACATGATTGCGCTGAACGCGGAGCTCGCGAAGGCGTGGCCCAGCATCACCAAGCGCAAGCCCGCGCTGCCCGATGCCGACGAATGGAAAGACCGCACCGGCAAGCTGCCGGAACTGAAGAAGTAAACCGGCGCCCATGGAACCCCAGCCCGACGTGAACATCGCGACCACCGCCGCCTCGCACGAGGGACCGATCGAGACCGATGCCGTCATCGTCGGCGCCGGCCCCGTCGGCCTGTTCCAGGTGTTCGAGCTGGGCCTGCTCGAGATCAAGGCCCACATCGTCGATTCGCTCGCCTACCCCGGCGGGCAATGCATCGAGCTGTACCCCGACAAGCCGATCTACGACATTCCCGCCGTGCCGATGTGCACCGGCAAGGAACTGACCGACAACCTGCTCAAGCAGATCGAGCCCTTCGGCGCCACGTTCCATCTCGGGCAGGAAGTCACCGTGGTCGAGAAGCAGGCGGACGGGCGCTTCTACGTCGAGACCGCCCGCGGCACGCGCTTCCTGACCCGCACCATCTTCGTCGCCGGCGGCGTCGGCTCCTTCCAGCCGCGCACGTTGCGGGTCGAGGGCCTGGACAAGTTCGATGAGAGCCAGGTCTTCTACCGCGTGAAGAACCCGGCGCAGTTCGCCGGCAAGAACCTCGTCATCGTCGGCGGCGGCGACTCGGCCCTCGACTGGACGCTGAACTTCGTGCAGGACGGGCCCAACAAGGCCGAGAGCGTGATCCTGATCCACCGCCGCGACGGCTTCAAGGCGTCGCCGGCGAGCGTGGCGAAGATGAAGGAGCTGTGCGACGCCTACGAGATGCAGTTCATCGTCGGCCAGGTCACCGGCTTCGAAGAGACCGACGGCAGGCTCAAGAACGTGAAGGTGACCGGCAGCGACGGCGTGACGCGCCTCGTGCCGCTGGACGTGCTGCTGGTGTTCTTCGGCCTGAGCCCCAAGCTCGGCCCGATCGCCGAGTGGGGCTTGAACCTCGAGCGCAAGCAGATCGTCGTCGACACCGAGAAGTTCGAGACCAGCACGCCGGGCATCTTCGCGGTCGGCGACGTGAACACCTACCCGGGCAAGAAGAAGCTGATCCTGTCGGGCTTCCACGAGGCCGCGCTGGCGGCGTTCGCGGCGGCGCCGTATGTCTTTCCGGACAAGCGCATCCACCTGCAGTACACGACCACCAGCCCGAAGCTGCACAAGGTGCTGGGCGTGGAGACGCCGGTCTTCGATTGATCGGCCGCAAGCGCGCACGACAAAAGGGGCCCGCCGCACGGGCCCCTTCGCATTCGACTCGGCGATAATTCGCCCCGCTGCGCCGTGTGCGCGCGGCTCTTCGCTGGGGGTGTTGAACGTGGCCTCACGTTCGACTGAGAAAGTCCCTTTGAACCTGACTGAGGTAATCCTCGCGCAGGGAAGCATGCCGAAGCCCAGGCC
>DASWVR010000278.1:0-19831 GCA_036401155.1 Piscinibacter sp.
CGACGCGACGCGGCCGGTGATCGGCAACGACGGCTGGGAGTCGAGCGCCACCGACATCATCGGCATCCACGACTACGACGCCAACACCGAGCACATGCGCCAGCGCTACGGCGCCGAGATCAAGCCCGAGCAGCTGTTCGATCGCCGCCGCCCCGGCGGGCGCATCCTCACGCTCGACGGCTACCCGCACCGCGGCCAGCCGATCATGCTGACCGAGTTCGGCGGCATCGCGTTCGCGAAGTTCCCGCAGAAGGGCGTCCAGCAGGTCTGGGGTTACACCGTCGCCGAGAATGAGGAAGAATTCGCCCGCATGTACGGCGACCTGGTGACCACGGTGATCCACACCGCCTTGTTCAGCGGCTTCTGCTACACGCAGTTCGCCGACACCTTCCAGGAAGCCAACGGCCTGCTCGGCGCGGACCGCCGGCCGAAGATTCCGATCGAGGACATCGCCGCGGTGACGCGGGCGTCGCGCACGCACATCCCGGGGGGTGTCTAGTGTTCCATGCGCTCGACCTGACCAAGCCCGACGGCCGGCGCCTGACGCTGTATTCGCGGCGGCCGCTGGACCCGGCGCTCGCCGCGCCCAGCCCCTTTGCCGAGCCGCTGAACGCGAGCCCGCACCTGCGCTGGCATCCGCTGCGCGGCGAGTGGGTGACTTACGCGGCCTACCGGCAGGGCCGCACCTTCCTGCCGCCGCCCGAGTACAACCCGCTGGCGGTGACACGCGATGCGACGAACCCGACCGAGCTGCCGGCGGGCGACTGGGACGTCGCAGTGTTCGACAACCGGTTTCCGTCGCTCGGCGGCCCCGCCAACGAGCCGCCCGCGCAGATCGTCGCGACGATGCCGGCCACCGGTCATTGCGAAGTGGTGGTGTTCACGCAGGACAGCCGCGCCTCGCTCGGCGCGCTGCCGCTCGCGCACATCGAGCTGCTGCTGCAGGTGTGGGGCGATCGCAGCGAGCGGCTGGCCGCGCGCGGCGACATCGCCTACGTGCTGCCGTTCGAGAACCGCGGCGCCGAGGTCGGCGTGACGCTGCACCACCCACACGGCCAGATCTACGCCTACCCGGTGGTGCCGCCGGTGCCGGCGCGCATGCAGCAGCAGGCGGCGGCGCACCACGCGCAGCATGGCCGCGGGCTGCTCGCCGACCTGATCCACGACGAGCGGCGCGTCGGCACGCGCATGCTCTACGAGGGCGAACACGCCGTCGCCTTCGTGCCGGTGTGCGCGCGCTACCCCTACGAGGTCTGGGTCGCGCCGATCGCGCCGGTCGAGCAGTTCGCGCAGCTGGGCGACGCGCAGCGCGCCGACCTGGCGCGCGCGTTGAAGACGGTGCTGATGAAGTTCGACGCCCTGTGGCAGCGACCCTTTCCGTACCTGATGGCGTGGTACCCGGCACCCACCGATGGACGGCCGCACCCCGAGGCACATCTGCACGCCGAGTTCTATCCGCCCTACCGCACGCCGGAGCGCCTCAAGTACCTCGCCGGCACCGAGCTCGCGGCCGGCTTCTTCGCGATGGATGCGCTGCCCGAAGACAAGGCACGCGAGCTGCAGCAAGTGGAGGTGGCCATCGAATGACAACCTCCACCGCGGCGACACGCTCGCTCGACTTCGAAACCGTGTTCGGCGGTCCGCCGGCGGTGACCGCGCAGGCCCCCGGCCGCGTCAACCTGCTCGGTGAACACACCGACTACAACGACGGCTTCGTGCTGCCGATCGCCATCGCGCAGCACACCCGCGTGGCGATGCGCCGCGCGCCCGACAACGTGTGCACGCTGTACGCCGCGCGCCTCGGCGCGACGGTGTGCTTCACGCTCGACGAGGCGCCGGCCGAGCACTTCGCGAGCTACGTCTACGGCTGCCTGATCGAGGCGCGTCGGGCCGGCGTCGACGTGCCCGCACTCGACATCCACGTCAGCTCGGAGGTGCCGATGGGTGTGGGCCTGTCGTCGAGCGCCGCGCTCGAGGTGGCCACGCTGCGCGCGCTGCGCGAGCTGACCGGCGCGCCGCTCGACGACGTGCGCATTGCGCAGCTGGCGCAACGCGCCGAAATCGAGTTTGCCGGCGTGCACTGCGGGCTCATGGACCAGATGGCCTCGAGCCTGGCCGACACGACGCATGCGCTGCTGCTCGACACCCGCACGCTGGCGCGCCGGCGGGTGCCGCTGCCGCGCGGCAGCGCCGTGCTGGTGCTCGATTCGGGCGTGGCGCGCACGCTCGCCGGCAGCGGATACAACCAGCGCCGCGCCGAATGCGAAGAGGCCGCGCGCCAGCTCGGGGTCAAGGCGCTGCGCGACATCGACACGGCGGCTGCGCTGGACGCGCTACCCGAGCCGCTGCGCCGCCGCGCGCGCCACGTGGTGACCGAGAACGCGCGCGTGCTGAAGGCCGCCGACTGCAGCGACCCCGACGCCTTCGGCGTGCTGATGAACGCCTCGCACGCCAGCCTGCGCGACGACTACGCCGTCTCGGTGCCCGAGCTCGACCGCCTGGTCGACCTGCTGCAAGACCATCCGCTGGTGTTCGGCGCGCGCCTCACCGGCGCCGGTTTCGGCGGGGCGTGCGTCGCGCTGTGCGACACCAAGGCCTTGCAGCGTGTCGCGCAGGAGGTGCTGGACGCGTACTCACGCGAGGGTTACACCGGCCGGCTGCTGGTGCCGCCCGAGCCGCTCGCCTGAGGTTCACGCCACCAGGCGCAGGCCGACGTCGTCGCCGCGTGCGGCTTCCGGTTCGGGCAGCACGTCGGGCTCGAGGTCGGCGAAGTAGCGCGCGATCGCGTCGTGCAGGGCCGGCATCGCTTCGCCGCGTTCGCTGCCCAGCGCCGCCTGCGCCGGCCGCCGCGCCGCCTGCCCGAGCGACTCGCCCGGCACCGCGTCGATCTTCGAGCCGTCGAGCAGCGCCGCCTCGGCCACCGTTCGCGCGAACTCGGCCCAGCTGACGGCGCCGCGGTTGGCGAGATGCCACAGCCCGCGCTCGCCATCGACCAGCAAGTCGAGCGTGGCCATCACGAGGTCGGGCACGTAGGTCGGCGACACCACCTGGTCGTTCGCGGCCCGCACGCGCTCGCCGCGGCGCAGCGCGTTCAGCGTCTGCGTCACGAAGTTGTGGCGATCCCAGGGGCCGAAGAACGCCGCCGTGCGCACCACCAGCGCATCGGGCGCGTGTGTCAGCACGCGCCGCTCGGCTTCGGCCTTGGCGGCGCCGTAGGCGTTCAGCGGATGCGGCGCATCCGACTCGACATAGGGCGCCGCCTTGTCGCCGCCGAACACGAGGTCGCTCGAAAAGCTGGCGAACCGCACGCCGTGGCGCGCGCAGGCCTGCGCCAGCGTGGCAGCACCGACGACGTTCTCACGCCATTGGCGCGGCTGCTGCTCGGCCTCGTCCACATGCACGAAGCCGGCGGCGTTGACCACCGCCCAGGGTTCCCAGCGGGCGAGCATCGCTTCGACCGAGCGGAGATCGGCAATGTCCATCTCGGCGCGGCCGAGCAGCCGCCAGGGCAACCCGCGCCTGTGCGCCAGGCGCGCCAAGGCGCGGCCCAGCGTGCCGGAGGCGCCGGTGATGAGCAGAGGCCGCCCCGACATGGGCCGCGCCTGCACCGCGCCCGTGGGGGGGTACAGCAGGCGCAGCTCGCGCTGCCACCAGCCGCAGCCGCCCAGCGCGGGGTGGTCGGGGGTCTGGCCATGCGCCAGCTGGCGCGCGAGCTGCACCAGCGCGGTGGCGCGCGGCGCCTTGCCGCGCACGTCCCACAGGCCGGGCTCGTAGTGGCCGGCCTGGCGCGTCACGAGGCTCGCCCAGTCCATGGTGCCAAAGGCCGCCCACGGGGTCACCGCGATGACCTCGGCGCCTTCGCTGCGCAGCTTCAGCGCGGCCTGCCACGCCTGGTGCAGCCATCGGCACTGCTCTTCGCGGCTGCAGCCCAGATGCACCTCGGTGATCGCGACCGGCCGCCGGTAACGCGCAGCGGCCTCGCGCAGGCGGGCCTCGAAGCCGCCGATGTGCGCGCCGTGCACACGCACCGTCTCGACGTCGACGTAGCGGTGGCGGCGATTGCCGCCGTGCAGCGCACGCGGGTACAGCGCCAGCCGATCGTCGAGGAAGCGCTCGCTGGTGACGTAGCAGTTGATGCCGATCACGTCGGGCATGCAGGGAGATTCGACCAGCGCCAGCAGCTCGTGCTCGCTCGCGCCGTGGCGCCGCAGATAGCGCCACAGGCGGTGCCGCCGATCGACGCGGCCGGCGAGCAGGTCGAAGGCGAGCCAGCGGCGCACGTTCTCGAAATTGGCCTGGTATTGCAGGCGCGGCCGCGCGTGGGTCAGCCCGAGGTCGTCGGTCTGCACCAGCCGCGCGTTGGGCCGCAGCTCGCGGATGGCACGCATCGCCAGCACCGTCGCTTGCACCTGGTGCAGCAGCGCGCGCACGAAACTCGCGTCGTCGCGGTGATGCGGGTACCACAGTCCGTACAGGCCGCTGAACCGCGCCGTCGTCAGCGGTTCGTTGATCGGCGTGAAATCCTCCAGATGTGGGTAGCGCTCGGCCACCGCCCGCGCGTACCCCGCGAGCAGCGCCGGGAAGGCCGGATCCAGCAGGTGGGTGTAGCGCGGGCCGCTGCCGTGATGCACGAGGCCGGCGATGGCCTTCACGCCGAGCTGCTGCAGCCGCTGCAGGCGTTCATCGGCCCACTGCCAGCGGCAGTCGCCCGGCGCGTCGGGCGCGGTGCGCTCCCACAGCAGCGGAAAGCGGATGCGCCGCACGCCGAGGCTCGCCAGCCGGTCGAGGTCGTCCAGGCGCCGCGCGAAGCCCGTCTCCTCCAGCTGGTCGCGGAAGTGGTCGCCGACCCGGTTGAGCGTGCACTCCGGCCCGGTCCACAGCTCCAGCGGACTCATTCGCTGTGCACGGTGGCACGCGCCGGCGGCTGCAGCGCGGCCGGCTCCAGCGCCGCCTCGGCGGGCTCGTCGTGGCGCCGGCGCAGCCGCTTGAAGGCGGCCAGCGACTGGCCCACCACCTGGTCCATGTTGTAGTACTTGTAGCTCGCGAGGCGCCCGACGAAGGTCACGTTCTCGAGCGTCTCGGCGTCCTCTTCGTAGCGCCGGTAGAGTGCGGCGTTCTCGGGCCGCGGCACCGGGTAGTACGGGTCGCCCTCGGCGCACGGGTACTCGTAGACCAGCGAGGTGCTGGCGTGCGATTGGCCGGTGAGGTGCTTGAACTCGGTGATGCGCGTGTAGCCGTAGTCGTTCGGATAGTTCACCGTACCGACCTGCTGGAAACGCTCCTTGGGCAGGTTGACATGTTCGAAGCGCAGGCTGCGGTAAGGCAGCCTGCCGTACTTGAAGTTGAAGAAGGCGTCGATCGGCCCGGTGTAGACCATGTGGGTCCACGGCATCACGTCGACCACTTCGCGGTAGTCGGTGTTGAGCATGATCTTGATGTTCGGGTGGTCGAGCATCCTTTCGAACATGCGCGTGTAGCCGTGCAGCGGCATGGCCTGGAAGGTGTCTGCGAAGTAGCGGTCGTCGCGGTTGGTGCGCGTCGGCACGCGCGCGGTCACGCTGGCGTCGAGCTCCGACGGGTCGAGCGCCCACTGCTTGCGCGTGTAGCCGCGGAAGAACTTGTTGTAGAGGTCGCGTCCGACCTTGCTGACGACCACGTCTTCCGAGGTTGTGATGGTGTCCTTCTTCTCGGCCACCGATTCGAGCCACTGCGCCATCTCGAAGGAGCTGAGGTTCAGGCCGTACAGCTGGTTGACGGTGTCGAGGTTGATCGGCAGCGGCACCAGCTGGCCGTCCACGCTCGCGAGTACGCGGTGCTGGTAGGGGCGCCACGCGGTGAACTGCGACAGGTAGTCGAAGATCTCGGCCGAGTTGGTGTGGAAGATGTGCGGGCCGTAGGGATGGATCAGCACCCCGGCGTCGTCGTAGCGGTCGTAGGCATTGCCGCCGATGTGCGGCCGCTTGTCGACCAGCAGCACGCGCAGGCCGAGGCCGCGCGCGAGCCGCTCGGCCAGCACGCTGCCGGCGAACCCGGCACCGACGATCAGATAGTCGAACCCTTGCTGCCCCGGGACGGCGACCGAGGCCGCCGTCTTGAGGCTCTGACTGCTTTTGTCCATGCGTGCTCCGGGCGATGAGGCGGCCGACACGCGAGCCGCGAGGTGGTGGGCGGCCCGCAACGGCGTCGATGGCGGGCCTGCCAACCTGCCTTTGGGCAAGCGGTATTCCCGCCGGGGGCGGCACGCCTGGGGCTGCGCTCGCCGCTCGAAGGGCGAAGGAGGATTTACAGAGCTGCTGTAGCTCTGCCCGTAATCGAGTCCTCACATCGCCGCAGCACCGGCCGGTCGAACGGGCCCTTGGAGCCGGCCCGTAGAATGACCCTCGATGAAGATGCTTCGTGCGTTGGTGCTGCTGCTCGCTGCGAGCCTGCCCCCGTTTGTGAGAGCGGCCACCGAAGCGCCCTTGCCGGCCGAAGCGGCGAGCGCCCCGCCGGTGGTGTCGCTGTCGGCGCGCAAGGTCTACGAACAGGCGCGTTCGCAGCTGCTGCAGATCCGCACGGTGCTCAAGGGCCGCGCCAGCCAGACCTCGGTCGGCTCGGGATTCATCGTCACCCGCGAAGGCCACATCATCACCAACTTCCACGTGGTGAGCGAAGCGGCGCTCGAGCCGGCCACGCACGACCTGGTCTACGTGACGGCCGACGGGCGCGAGGCGCGGCTGGACATCCTGATGCTCGACGTGCTGCACGACCTCGCGCTGCTCAAGCCGGCCGCCGGCGGCGACGGCAAGAGCGCGCTGCCGGCCTGGGACGTGCTCGGCTTTCGCCCGGCCAAGGAGGTGCTGGCCCAGGGCGAGCGCATGTACTCGCTCGGCAACCCGCTCGACGTGGGGTTTGCGGTCATCGAGGGCAACTACAACGGCATGGTCGAGCGCAGCTTCTACCCGCAGATCTTCTTCTCGGGGGCGCTGAGCGGCGGCATGAGCGGCGGGCCGGCGCTGGACCAGGAGGGTCGCGTGCTCGGCATCAACGTGGCGCGCCGGGTCGATGGCGAGCAGGTGAGCTTCCTCGTGCCCGCGGCCTACGCGCAGCGGCTGCTCGAGCGCGGGCGCAACGCGCCGCCCATGCAAGGCCCTGCAGACAAGGAGATCACGCGCCAGCTGATGGAGCACCAGGCGGTGCTGACCGAACGCTTCATCGCCCAGGGCTGGAAGACGGCCACGCACCCGCGCTACAAGGTGCCGGTGCCGCCCGACCGCTTCATGCGCTGCTGGGGTTCGAGCGAGCAATCGCGCACCGGCGGCCTCGACTTCGAACGCTCCGACTGCGTGATGGACACGCGCATCTTCGTCGGCAAGTTCACCACCGGCGCCTTGAGCGTGCGCCACGAAAGCTACGACGGCAGCAAGCTCGGCACGCTGCGCTTCGCCGCGCGCCACTCGCAGAGCTTTCGCAACGAGAACTTCCGCCGCCTGCCCGCCGAGCACATGACCAAGCCGCAGTGCCACGAGGACTTCATCGAACGCGACAAGCTGCCGATGCGCGCCGTGGTCTGCATGCGCGCCTACAAGAAGCTGCCGCAGCTGTACGACGTCGCCGTGCTGGTGGCCACGCTCGACCAGAACCAGGCCGGCGTGCAGGGCCGCTTCGATGCGCAGGGCGTGAGCTTCGACAACGCGATCAAGCTGACGCAGCACTACCTCGATGCCTACGGGCTGCACGCGGAGGCGGCGAAATGAGCGCCCGCGCCGTGCTCGAGGTGCTGGACCGCGACGGCCACGTCAGGCACTACCTGCCGGTCCAGGACTGGCCGGTGCGCGCCGGCCGTGCGCTCGACAACGACCTCATCCTCGACGACAGCTACATCGCGGCGCATCACTTCCTGATCGACGCCGACGAGGCCGGCGTCTTCGTGCAGGCCGGCGACACCCTCAACGGGCTGCGCGCCAATGGCCGCCACCTCGCCGCCGGCCAGCGTGCGCCGGTGGGCGCGCAGCCGGTTCAGCTCGACGTCGGCGACTCGCACCTGCGCCTGCGCCTGGCCGAACACGCCTTGCCCGCGGAGCAGCCGATGCGCACGCCGCGGTCGGTGTGGCATGCGGCCGGGCTCCCGCTCGCGGCCGGGGTGCTGGTGCTCGCGGTGCTGCTGTTCACGACCTGGCTCGACACCGATCCCGACGAACTCACGCGCGCGGTGGGCAGCATGCTGGTGACGGTGCTGGTGGCCGGCGCCGCCTGGTGCGCCGGCTGGTCGTTGGTGTCGAAGATCTTCACGCGGCGCAGCCACTTCCTGTGGCACCTGCGGGTGCTGCTGATCGGCGTGCTGGCGATCGACGTCGCCTCGGCGCTGTCGCAGCTGCTCGCCTTCTCGCTGTCGTGGCCGCTGCTGAGCGACTTCTCCTTCGTGCCGGTCTACGCGATCGGGGCGACGATGCTGTACTTCCACGCCCTTGGCGTCGAGCCGCGCCGGCCGGCGCGGCTGCGCGCGGCGGCGCTGGGGGTGCTGATCGGCGGCACCGCGCTGAGCTTGTGGTTCAACCACCAGAACCGCGACCAGTTCGGCGACGAGCTGTACATGAACCACCTGTTCCCGCCCGCCTTCCGCCTCGCACGCACCACCGACACGGAGAGCTTCGTCAAAGGTCTCGCGCCGCTGCAGGCCTCGCTGGACCGCAAGGCGAAGAAGCGCGACGGCGGCGACGACGGCGAGGGAGCGCTCGATGAAGACTGAGGGCCTGCGCGCCGCCGTGCTCGTGACCGGGGCGAGCCGCGGCATCGGCGCGGCCACCGCGCTGCGCTGCGCGCAACGGGGCTGGGCGGTCGGCGTCAACTACCACCGCGACGCCGGCGCCGCCGAGGCGCTGGTGGCGCGGCTGCAGGCCCTCGGCGCGCCGGCCGTGGCGCTGCAGGCCGACGTGTCCGACGAGGCGCAGGTGCTCGCCATGTTTGCGCGCTGCGACGCCGAGCTGCCGCCGCTGGCCGGACTGGTCAACAACGCCGGCATCGTCGACCTGGCCGCGCGTGTGGACGAAATGAGCGTGGCCCGGCTGCAGCGCATGTTCGCGATCAACGTGACCGGCAGCTTCCTGTGCGCGCGCGAGGCATTGCGCCGCATGTCCACCCGCCACGGCGGCGCGGGCGGCGCGATCGTCAACCTGTCGTCGGCGGCGTCGCGCCTGGGCTCGCCAGGCCAGTACGTCGACTACGCGGCGAGCAAGGGTGCGATCGACACCTTCACCCTCGGCCTGGCGCGCGAAGTGGCGGCCGAAGGCGTGCGTGTCAACGCGGTGCGCCCGGGCATCATCGACACCGACATCCATGCGAGCGGCGGCATGCCCGAACGCGCCCAGGCGCTGGCGCCGCAGGTGCCGATGCAGCGCCCCGGCTCCGCCGACGAGGTGGCGCAGGCGATCGTCTGGCTGCTCTCGGACGCCGCCAGCTACACCACCGGCGCGCTGCTCGACGTGAGCGGCGGCCGGTGACACCATCGAGCGCCACGGCATGAACTCGACGCGGCACCGCGCCCAGACCTTCGGCGAGGAACTCGCCAACGCGATCAGCCACGGCATCGGCTTCGCACTCGCGGTCGCCTCGCTGCCGCTGCTGGTGGTGTTCGGCGCGCCCGACGGCGGCGTGATGAACGTGGTGGCCGCCTGCGTCTTCTCGGCCACGATGATGCTGCTGTACTTCGTGTCGACGCTGTACCACGCGATGCCCGCCGGCCGCACCAAGGCGCTGCTGAACCGGCTCGACCACGCCGCCATCTACATCTTCATCGCCGGCAGCTACACCCCATTCGTGTTCGGGGTGCTGCGCGGCCCGTGGGGCTGGTCGCTGTTCGGCGTCGTCTGGGCGCTGGCGGCGCTGGGCGTGGCGGCCAAGCTGACGAACCGGCTGTCGCATCCGCTGCTGTCGACCGGGCTCTATGTCGCGATGGGCTGGGTGGCGCTCGTCGCCGCCGGCCCGCTGCTCGGGCGCATGCCGCCCGCCGGCATCGCCTGGCTGGTGGCGGGCGGCCTCGCCTACACCGCCGGCGCCGTGGTCTTCCTGTTCGATTCGCGCCTGCGCTACGGCCACTTCGCCTGGCACCTTTTCGTGCTGGCCGGCAGCCTCTGCCACTTCTTCGCCGCGCTGTGGTACGCCGCGTGACTGCAGGCCTTCGCATCCTGGAGTAGCATCTTTCCGATCAGGAGGATGCCCATGCCGTCACTGCGCGCTCCCCTCGTTCGTCGCCTGTCGGGCTGGCTCGCCGGCCTGGCCATGCTCGGCGCCGCGGCGCTGCCCGCCTTCGCCCACCACGGCTGGGCCTGGGCCGACGGCGCCAACTCGGAACTCGCCGGCGTGGTGGTCGCCGCCAGGCTCGGCAACCCGCACGGCGAGCTGACGCTGGACGTCGGCGGCGCGGCCTGGACCGTCGAGATCGGGCAGCCCTGGCGCAACGCACGGGCCGGCCTGAAGGACGAGATGCTCGCCAAGGGCGTCGCGCTGCGCGTGTCGGGCCATCGGCACGTCGACCCGGCGAAGCGGGTGTTCAAGGCCGAGCGCGTGGTGATCGGCGACAAGACCTTCGACCTCTATCCCGATCGCGACTGACCACGCTGCGGCCGCGGCCTCGGATGCTGGAAGACCTGGCCTCGGCGCTGCAAGCAGGTGCGCTGTCGCACACGCTGCGCTCGTCGATCTGGCTCTACCCGCTCGTCAACACCGTGCACGTCGTCGGCATCGCGCTGCTGTTCGGCGGCATCGTGCCGCTGGACCTGCGCCTGCTGGGTTGGCGCAAGAGCGTGCCCCTCGACCACGTCGCCCGCTGTTCGGTCCCGGTGGCCGTCGCCGGACTGCTGCTGGCCGCGGCGAGCGGGTCGCTGCTTTTCGTGACGCGCCCGCTCGACTACGTCGGCGAGCCGCTGTTCGGCATCAAGATGGCGCTGCTGTTCGCCGCGCTGCTCAACGTGCTGGCGCTGCGGCGGTCGATGCCATGGCGGCGTGCGGACGCCGCGCCGGGCCATGCGACGCACCCGTCATGGCGTTTCGCGGCGCTGATGTCGATCGTGCTGTGGCTCGGCGTCATCACGGCGGGACGCCTGATCGGCTACCGCTGATCGCACCCATGTTCGTGGGGGGAGGGCACAGGAGCATTGCCGACTCGCTCCCGCAGCGCCTAAATCGACGAGGGGGCCCAGCGGTGTGTGGTTCCGCGCCCCAGCGGCCGGCGCCCATCGCCGTGCTTGTCCATGTGCTCCCTGCCAAGAAAGGTTGACCGGCCATGAAGACGCTTTCCCCACTCCTTGTTCCGCCGCTCGTGGTGCTGGCTGCGCTGGCCCCCGCCATCGCCTGCGCATCGCAGAGTGTCGACCTGCTGTTCGACGGCATCCCGTCGGCCAACGTCAGCGCGCCGCCGGCCACGGCGGCTTTCGCGGACTGGTGCGCCGGCGTGTGTTTCCCGACGACGCAGTTCCCGGTCTACGACGTCGGCATCGGGATTCAGCGCGGCACGGCTTCCGTCTGGGGCAAGTCCTTCGCCTTCGGCGCGGGCGGGTCGCTGTGCTTCAGCGAGTTCATCGCGTTCTCGCTGAACGAGGGCGATCTCCAGGTGGTGTCGGGCGACAACGGCACCTGCGGCGCACCGATCGACCCTGCGCTGAAGCCCCCGCTGCACGCCGACCTGGGCGCGCTGGTGGTAATTGCCGGCGGTGGCGACGGCGTGATCGCCGGCGGCACCGGCCGATTCAAGGGCTGGACCGGCACCTACACCGACCGCGTCTTCGTGGGGTTCGGCGCGCCGACCAGCGGTGTCGGCGGCATCGTCTATTACGACCAGCTGTGGTTCAAGGTGACGGCAAAGTAGCGCCTTCGGCGGCGAAGTCCACCGCTGCCCGGGGGGCGTGGGCGCCGCTCATGGCTGCCCTGCTGCTGCTTCCTTGCATCGGCCGGGCCGGGGACATCGACTGGCAGGCACCGCGCGAAGTGGCACGCGGCGCCGGCGAACGCGGCGTGTGGCGGCAGAGCGAGTCGCGCTACGACTTCGTCGACGATCCCACCGTCGCGTGGAGTCCGCGCGGCGAGCTCGCGGTCGCTTGGGTCGACCAGCGCCGCAAGGCCGTGCTGCTGCAGCGCTACGCCGCCGACGGCACGGCGCTGTGGGCCTCGCCGGTGGACGTCTCGCGCCGACCCGGCACGTTCTCCTGGCTGCCGCGCCTGGCGTGGGCGCGTGATGACGCCGAGCGGCTGCACGTGCTCTGGCAGGAGATCGTCTTCTCCGGCGGCTCGCACGGCGGCGAGATCCTGCATGCGGCCTCGCCTGACGGCGGCCGGTCGTTCGCCGCGCCGATGAACCTGTCGAGCTCGCGGGCCGGTGACGGCAAGGGCCGCATCGACCGCGACCGATGGCACAACGGCAGCCTCGACATCGCCACCGCGCCGGGCGGCCGGGTGTTCGCCGCCTGGACCGAGTACGACGGCCGGCTCTGGATCGCCCGCTCCGGCGACGCTGGCCGAAGCTTCTCCAGACCGCAACTGGTGGCGGGTGATCCGCCCGCGCCGCCGGCGCGTGCGCCGGCCCTCGCGGTCGGGCCGGGCGATGCGGTGGCGCTCGCGTGGACGACGGGCGACGACGAGGCGGCCGACATCTGGGTCGCGCCGTCGAGCGATGGCGGCAGGCGCTTCGGCACCCCGAGGCGGGCGGCCGTGACTGCCGGCTATTCCGACGCACCGAAACTCGCTTTCGACTCGCGCGGCACACTGCACCTGGTGCATGCCGAGAGCCGCGGCGGGCCGTTCACGCCCTCGACGATCCGCCATCTGCGCTCGAGCGACGGCGGCCGCAGCTTCGGCCCGGCGCGCGAGATCTCCAGCCCGCTGCCGGCCGGCTACTCGGGCGCCGCATTCCCTGCGCTCGGCATCGACGCACGTGGGCGCGTGGTGGTGACCTGGGAGCTGGTGCGTGGTGGCGGGGTGTCCCACGGCTTGGCCTCGGCGGTGTCCGACGACGGCGTGCAGTTCGGCGCGCCGCAATCCATTCCCGGCGGTGCCGACCCCGCGGGCGGCTTCAACGGCAGCACGCAGGGGCTGCTGATGAACAAGCTGGCGGTGCGCGCCGACGGCGAACTCGCGGTCGTCAACAGCGCGGTGAAGATCGGCTCGCACAGCAGAGTCTGGCTGCTGCGCGGGAGGCTGCGCTGAGACGGCCGCGGGCTCGCGTTCGCAGATGGGCGCGCGGCAAGCGTTCAGTGGTCACCGAACCGCAGAACGTCCTGCACCGGCCGCCGCAGCGACACCGGCAGGCGGGGGCCGCGGCCGAATCGGACCACGAGGTCGGGCCGCTGCTCGCCGAGGCCGAGGAAGCTCGCAAACTGCGCCCGCACCGCGGGCACCTCGACCGGCTGGTTTACGAACGCGTTGCGGATGTCGAGCGCGGCGGCCTGCAAGGCGAAACGTTCGTAGCAGCGCCCCACCTCCACCCAGTGCGACTTGTCGGCGGCATGGGCGACGAAGACGGCGATGCCTGCCGAACTGCGGACCTGCCTGGCGATCTTGTCGTTTTCGTTGCGCGCCGTGAAGAACCAGCCGAACAGCAGTTGGCCGAGCCAAGACGGCACGCTCGGATTGCCCGACGACGCGCCATACAGGCCGTCTGCGTGGCGCACCGCGTCGGCGCCGCTGAAACGGATCCAGGCCTTCAGCTCGTCGACGAACGCCGGATGGTTGATCTGCGCGGTGTTGCCGCGAACCACGTGCTCGAGCACCGTCTCCATGGCCGCCCGCTCGGTCAGCAGCAGCAATCGCACGCGCTCGGAGCTGCCGGCGCGAGCCAACAGAGCCAGCTCCTCGTTCGACAGCGGCTTCGCGTCGTACTCGCCTCGCGTGCATTGCCGCTGGGTCAGCGCGTGGAACAACGGTGATGCGGCGGCCCGCGCCGGCGCGAGCGCCACGCGCAGCAGGTCGTGTGCGGCATCGAAGGCGACCTCGGCTTGAAGACCATGGGCGCGTGCGGCCTGCACCAGGTTCTCGGCGGCACAGCCGAGCGAGGCGAACAGATGGTGATCGTCCGGATCGACGACCGGGCAGCGGCGCGACAGGTCGGGCGCGATCGTGATCGCGTCGTGCCTGGCGGTGAACCGCCAGCATTGCGTGTTGTGGCTGGACGGCGCGAGCGTCGCGCAGCGAACCAGCTCCTCGCTCAGCGCGGCGCCCTCGAGGCCTTGCAAGGGGCCCCGGCGCCAGGTGCGGCGGGCGGCCGCTTCATAGTGGTCCGCGCCCGCGGAGCAGCCTGCCAGCATCGCCGGCGCGCCGACGAGCGCCGGCGCCGACGCGGTGAATTGCCTTCGCGTGATCATCGTCCCACCTTCGCGGCTTGTCGTGATGCATCCAATCTAGTGCCAGCACGCGGTGGCGTCTTACTGCAGGTCAATGTGCAGACGACCCGAGCGGCGCGACCGAACGCAGGCGCGCGCGATGGCCCCGCATGCGCCGGACGCATCGATCGATGCCGAAGCGGCCATCGCAGCGCGCGCCATGCGATGGCGGCATCGAGGCATGCACAACTGGCTGGCGCACGCGCCCTGCCGTGTTGACATGCGGCAAGCCGCAGGCCCTTGCGGCCCACAGAATCAAGCGCATCCCCACTCGAGAAGAACTCGACATGCGCACCAGAACCGAACGCGACTTCCTCGGCGAACGCGAGGTCCCGGCAGATGCCTACTACGGCGTGCAGACGCAACGCGGCATGGACAACTTCCGCATCACCGGCCTGCCGATGTCGACCGAGCCCGAGTTCGTGCGGGCATTCGGCTACGTGAAGAAGGCCGCCGCTCTCGCCAACCGCGAACTCGGCGTGCTCGACCCGGCGATCGCCGACGCGATCGTCGTCGCCTGCGACCGGCTGATCGCCGGCGACATGCGCGACCAGTTCCTCACCGACTTCATCCAGGGCGGCGCCGGCACCTCGACCAACATGAACGCCAACGAGGTGATCGCGAACCTCGCGCTGGAGCACCTGGGCCACCGCAAGGGCGAGTACCAGTTCGTCAGTCCCAACGACCACGTGAACTACGGCCAGTCGACCAACGACGTCTACCCCACGGCCTTCCGTCTCGCGCTGATCCTGCGGCTCACGCGCTACATGGACGAGCTGGGCCGCCTGCAGGCGGCCTTCTTCGCCAAGGGCAAGGAGTTCGACCGCGTGTTGAAGATGGGCCGCACCCACCTGCAGGATGCCGTGCCGATGTCGCTCGGACAGGAGTTCCACGGCTGGGGCACGACCATCGGCGAGGAAGTGCAGCGCATCGCCGAGGTGCGCCAGCTGCTGCACGAGATCAACCTCGGCGCTACGGCGATCGGCACCATGGTGACGGCGGCACCCGGCTACCCGGAACTCGCCACGAACATCCTGTCGGAGATCACCGGCACGCGCTTCATCCTGGCCGGCGACCTGGTCGAGGCGACATCGGACACCGGCGCCTACGTGCTGCTGTCCGGCGCGCTCAAGCGCACCTCGTCGAAGCTGACCAAGATCTGCAACGACCTGCGCCTGCTGGCCTCGGGCCCGCGCTGCGGCTTCAACGAGATCAACCTGCCGCAGATGCAGCCGGGCTCGTCGATCATGCCCGGCAAGGTCAACCCGGTGATTCCGGAGGTCGTCAACCAGGTGAGCTTCCTGGTGATCGGCCTGGACCTCACGGTCACGCTCGCGGCCTCCGCCGGCCAGCTGCAGCTCAACGTGATGGAGCCGGTGATCACCTATGCGCTGTTCACCTCGATCTCGACGATGGAGAACGCCGTCGCGAGCCTGCGCGTGAACTGCGTCGATGGCATCACGGCGAACGCCGAACGCACGCGCGACATGGTGCTGAACTCGCTGGGCATCGTGACGGTGCTCAAGCCGCTGCTCGGCTACAAGCGCTGCGCCGAGATCGCGCGTGAAGGCTTCGAGACGGGCAAGTCGCTGCGCGACATCGTGGTGATGGAGCGCGGCCTGCTCACGGCGCAGCAGTGGGAAGACACGTTCTCTTTCGAGAACCTCATCGACCCGGCCTTCGAGCGCTGAGCCGACGGAGCGAAGCACCCATGCAATTGTGCAGCGCAGTCGGCTCACTCAGAGGCCAACCAAGAGCCGAGAGGCAGCCAATGCCTCACAGCCTCTGAGACCAAGAAAAAGGAACCACCACCATGTCACTCCTCATCGTTCTGCAGTTCCTCGTCGTGCTCGGCGCCATCTGGCTGGGCGCACGTTCGGCGGGTGTCGGCCTCGGCCTGTGGGGCGCCGTCGGCCTGCTGGTGCTGGTCGTCGCCTTCGGCATCAATCCCACCTCGCCGCCGATCGACGTGATGCTCATCATCCTCGCGGTGATCATGGCCGCCTCGGTGATGGAGGCGGCCGGCGGCATCGACTTCCTGGTGCGCATCGCCGAGCGCATCATCCGCGCCAACCCGAAGTACGTGACCATCGTCGCGCCGCTGACCACCTGGACCTTCACCTTCCTCGCGGGCACCGGGCACATCGTCTATCCGCTGCTGCCGGTGATCTACGAAACCGCGCACCGCAACGGCATCCGCCCCGAACGCCCGATGGCGGTGGCCACCATCGCTTCGCAGCAGGCCATCACCGCGAGCCCCGTGGCCGCGGCCACGGCGGCGATGATCGGGCTCTTCGCCGAGAAGGGCGCGGGTGAATGGGGCCTGCCGCAGATCCTGATGATCTGCGTGCCGGCCACGCTGACCGGCGTGGTGGCCGCGGCCATCGTCTCGCTGTTCATCGGCAAGGACCTGAAGGACGACGCCGTGTACCAGGCGCGCCTGAAGGCCGGGCTCATCCCCGCGCCGCAGCCGCCCGAGGTGCGTGCGCCCGTCAAGCCGCAGGCCAAGCTCGCCGCGGCGATCTTCCTCACCGGCGTCGCGCTGGTGGTGCTGTTCGGCTTCTTCCCCTCGCTGCGCACGCTGCCCGGCGCGAAGTCCGCGCTGGCCATGCCGATCGTGATCGAGATCGTGATGATGTCGGTGGCCGCGCTGATGCTGCTCGCGACCAAGGTGGCCGTCGACGACGTGCCGAAGACGGCGACGTTGCGCGCCGGCGTGGTGGCGGTGATCGGCATCTTCGGCCTCGCCTGGCTCGGCGACAGCTTCATCTCCGCCAACAAGGACGTCATCGTGCCCGCCATCGGCGCGTGGGCCCAGGCCGCGCCCTGGACCTTCGCCTTCGGCCTGTTCTTCGCTTCCGTGCTGCTGTACAGCCAGGCGGCGACCACGCGGGCGCTGATGCCGCTCGGCATGGCGCTGGGCATCCCGCCGCAGTTCCTGATCGCGATGTTTCCGTCGGTCAACGGCTACTTCTTCATCCCGACCTACGGCTCGCTGATCGCCGCCATCAACTTCGACCTGTCGGGCACGACGCGAATCGGCAGGTACGTGCTCAACCACTCGTTCATGATCCCGGGCCTGGTGGCCACCGGCGTGGCGGTGATGACAGGCCTGGCGCTGGCGCGCGTGGTGTTTTGAGGCTCAAGCGAGCGGCGCGAACTCAGTGCCGCTCGACGATCATCGGCACCAGGCTCAGCGCCTCGCGGATGCGGCCGGCCGCCTCCTGCGCGGCGTCGCGGCTCGCGTAGGGGCCGGCCTGCAGCCGGTAGCTCGTCGGCTCCGCGAAGACGGCCAGCAGCGGCGCGAGCCAGTCGAGCTCGGCCACCACGCGGCGCTGGAAGCCGTCGGCGCCTTCGCGCTGGCGGAAGGCGCCGAGCTGGACCCAGAACCCGGCGGCGGGGCGCGGCGCGGCGATCGGTGCAGGCGATTCGGCCATGGCTGGCAGCGTCGCGGCCGGCATCTCGGGTGGCGACGCCTCGGCCGGCGCGGGCACGGCACCGCGCAACTGGGCCAACTCGGTGGCCGATGGCAGGGGCGGCGCGTCGTCGAGCGCATCGCGGCGCCAGCGGCCGGCACGGATGTCGTCGAAGGTGATGCGTGTCAGCTCCACCGGCGCCACGCCTCTGAGCAGCCCGAGCTTGTAGGCCGCGGTGTAGCTGAGGTCGATGACGCGCCCCGGATGGAACGGCCCGCGGTCGTTGATGCGCACGATGACCTCGCGCTGGTTGGCGGGGTTGCGCACCCGCACATAGCTCGGGATCGGCAGCGTCGGGTGCGCCGCCGTCATCGCGTACATGTTGTAGACCTCGCCGTTGGCGGTGCGCCGGCCGTGGAACTTGCGGCCGTACCACGACGCGAGGCCGCGTTCGCTGAACGGCCGGTCGTCGCGCATCGGCGTGTAGCTGCGCGCCAGCACCTCGTAGGGCTTGTTGGGGCCGCCGGGGCGGATGGTTTCGACGCGCGGCTGTGCGTCGGGAACGCTGGCGAGGTCGGACGGCGGCTGGGCATGGGGGCCGTCGCGCTCGCTGCTCGGCGCAGGCCCCTCGCGCGGCACCACGGCGGGGCCCGACGGGCCGCCGCTCGCCTGCCGGGGCGCGGAACCGCAGCCGCTCAAGGCCGCGAGCGCGAGGCACAAGGCGGCCAGCCAGAAGCGGTGTCGCCAGCATGAAGCCTGCTGCATGCGGGCGATGATACGCAGCACGCCGTGCGGCGGCACTCGGGTGATGACCAACCGGCCGCGCCACGCGTGAGAACAGGTGCACGCTGGGCGATGCTGCGGCCGGCTTCGTCGGCCGGCGGCCGCGCTGCCCGAAGGCCGGCGGGTGCCGGTGTTCAGCCACTGGGGCGTCACCGGCGGGCTCTTCGCGAAGGAGGCGGGCACGGCGCTCGCCGCACTGGATTTCAGCGTCGTGCAGACGTTCAGCCCGGCCGGCAGCACCCGCGGCGGCGGTGGGCGGGCGCCGCGCTGATCGCGCTCACCGGCTGCGGGCAGGCGTCGGACCACGAGAAGTCACAGGCCGCGGGCTTCGATCACCACATGGTGAAGCCGGCCGATCTCGACGCGCTGCAATGACTGCTGCTCGAGGCAGCGCATGCGCGGATGGCGCACAGCGAGACGACCAAGTGAGCTGCGGGGAAGCAGTGTCGGCGTTCGCGAAGAAACGACTGGCGCGCCCGGCTGGGATCGAACCAGCAACCCCTGCCTTCGGAGGGCAGTACTCTATCCATTGAGCTACGGGCGCGTGGCGCGCATTATCGCATCGCGCTTCGTCCCCCGCTGTGGCGCGGCCAGCCGGTCGAGGTCGGCCCTTTATAATCGACGGGTTTTGCGTTGCCCGCGCCGAGCCGGGCAAGACCATCTCCACGCAGTCGAGGATTCCATGAGCGACGCCAGCCCCCAGCACGCCGAAGACGGCCCCCACGAAGGCCCCATCAAGACACCGAAGCAGCTCATCCTTGCGGTGTTCTTCGCCTTCGTGGTGCCGATCATCGCGATCATCCTGCTGGTGATCTACGTGGCAGCCGACAAGAAGCCGGCCGCCGGCAGCGACGCCATGGGGCCGCAGGCCACCGCCGAGCGCATCCGCCCGATCGGCATGGTCGAAGTGAAGGACGCAACGGATCCGGGCGCGCTGAAGACGGGTGAACAGGTCTACACCGCCGTCTGCGCCGCCTGCCACGCGGCCGGCACGCTCAACGCCCCCAAGCCCGGCGACAAGGCCGCCTGGGCGCCGCGGCTGGCGCAAGGCGTCAACATCCTGGTCACGAACGCGCTGAAGGGCAAGGGCGCGATGCCGCCGCAAGGCGGTGGCGACTACAGCGAACTCGAGATCAACCGCGCGGTGGTCTACATGGCCAACCAGTCGGGCGCCAAGTTCGAGGAACCGCCGGCGCCGGCCGCAACGGCCGCGGCTCCCGCGGCTCCCGCGACCCCCGCCGCGCCTGCAACGCCGGCCCCGGTGGTCGCAGCCACCACGCCGGC
>DASWVR010000279.1:0-2381 GCA_036401155.1 Piscinibacter sp.
CGCACGTTCCTGCGCGCGGCGCTCGCGGTACAGCACGTAGGCGCGCGCCACCTCGTGGTGGCCGCCGCGCATCAGGCCGAGTTCGACCTGGTCCTGCACGTCCTCGATGTGGAAGGTGCCGCCGCCCGGGCGCGAGCGCAGCAGTGCGCGCACCACCATCTCGGTCAGGCTGTCGACCGTCTCACGCACGCTGGCCGACGCCGCCCCCTGGGTGCCGTGCACCGCGAGAAACGCCTTCATCAGCGCCACGGCGATCTTGTTGGGCTCGAACGACACCACCGCGCCGTTGCGGCGAATGATCTGGTAGCCGAGGTAGGCGGAGGCGGCGGGCGCCGCCGGCGTGGCGGCGGGCGCGACGGCGGCGGCGGAAGACGAGCGGGAGACGGCTGTTTGCATGAGGGTCCTTCGGTGATGCATCCAGTGCTCAAGCGCCGGTGCGGCTCGAGCGAGGCTGGACTGTCGCGTTGTGCTTGTTATTGCGGCGCATGCGCCGCGGCGGGCGTGGCCGCGCGCTGCGCGCCGCCAGCGAATGTGGAAAAGCCTGTGGAGATTCGGTGGAGTGCACGTGGATATCGGGATCGTCTCGAACACTACATCTGGGGCACCAGCAGCACTTTAAACACTACCGGTAGCGTACCCTATTCGGACAAGCACCCATACCCAAACGCCCGATTGACCCGCCGCGGCGCGCGGCAGCGCTTGCGCAAACGAGCGAATTCGGCTTCAGCCGAAGGACGCGAACATGGTGCGCGGCCACCGCAGCGAAACCTGCAGCGCGTCCCAGTCGAAGCCCGGGCCGGGATCGATCTTGCGGCCCGGCGCGACATGCTCGTGGCCGGCGACGTGGCGCAGCGGGTAGCGCATGGCGAGCGCACGCAGCAGCGGCGCGAGCGTGGCGTATTGCGCCGGCTCGAAGCGCTCGCCCTCCAGGCCTTCGAGCTCGATGCCGATCGAGTAGTCGTTGCAGTTGTCGCGGCCCTGCCAGCACGATGGGCCCGCATGCCACGCGCGCTCGTCGCAGGAGACGAACTGCATCAGTTCGCCGCCGCGCCGCACGAAGAAGTGCGACGACACCTGCAGGCCCCGGATGCGCTGGTAGTAGGGATGCGCGTCCCAGTCGAGGCGGTTGGTGAAGAGCCGCTCGACGCCGTCGCCGCCGTATTCGCCGGGCGGCAGGCTGATCGAGTGGATCAGCGCCAGCGAGATGTCGGTGTTCGCGGGGCGCGGCCCCCAGTTCGGCGAATCGACGCGCCGCGCCGGGCGCCACCAGCCGCCGTCCCAGCCGGCGTCAGGAGCCGCCGCGCTCGCCATCGAAGCTGTCGCCGCCGACGCTGACGCCGAGCCGCGCCATGCGGTAGCGCATCTGCCGCAGCGACAGGCCGAGGCTCGCGCCGGCCGCCGTGCGGTTGAAGCGGTGGCGCTCCAACGCGCGCAGCAGGATGTCGCGCTCGACTTCGTCGAGGTACTTCGCCAGGTCGTCCGGCAGCGGCGCCACCGCCGGCGGCGCGGGCGGCGGCTCGGGCGCGAGCATCGACGGATCGATGCGCGTGTTCTCGGTGATGAGGTCGAGTTCCTGCGCCGCGCTGTCGGTGAACACCGTCTCCGGCAGGCCGAGATCGAACACGTCGATCTCCTCGTCGCCCGACAAGGCGACCGCGCGGTGCAACAGGTTCTCCAGCTCGCGCACGGTGCCCGGGAACGGGTAGCGCGCCAGGTGCACCAGCGCGTCGCGTGTGAGCCGCGGCGGCGGCGAGACGTTGGCGTCGCGCGCGATGCGTTCGAGCACGCGCTCGCTGATCTGCTGCAGGTCCTCGAGCCGCTCGCGCAGCGGCGGCACGCGGATCTGGATCACGTTGAGCCGGTAGTACAGATCCTGGCGGAACTTGCCGGCCAGCACCTCGGCGCCCAGGTCCTTGTGCGTCGCGCTTAGCAGGCGCACGTTCACCGGCTGCTCGACGACCGCGCCGACCGGCCGCACCGAGCGCTCCTGGATCGAGCGCAGCAGCTTGCTCTGCATCGACAGCGGCAGATCGCCGATCTCGTCGAGGAACAGCGTGCCGCCGTTGGCCGCCTGGAAGAAACCCTCGCGGTCTTCCGCGGCACCGGTGAACGCGCCCTTGCGGTAGCCGAAGAACTCGGCCTCCAGCAGCTGCTCGGGGATCGCGCTGCAGTTGACCGCGATGAACGGCATGTTGCTGCGCGCGCTGACTTCGTGGATGGCGCGCGCGACGAGTTCCTTGCCGGTGCCCGATTCGCCGTTGACGAGCACCGGCGCCATGCTGCGCGCGACCTTCTCGACCAGCGAGCGCACCTCCTGCATCGCCGCCGACGTGCCCGCCATGCGCGCGAGTGCGGGGCTGGCGGGCGGCGCCGGCGGATGG
>DASWVR010000280.1:0-6059 GCA_036401155.1 Piscinibacter sp.
TCGGGTTGGCCCGCCTGCACGCGCGCGTGCGCGGCCTGTACTGATGCAGGGCCGGGCCCTCACGACGACGGCGATCGCACCGGCCTGACGAAGAAGTCGACGGCGTGCGGTCTTCATGGCAGCCTCATTTCGTGTGGCGACTGCGCTGTGAGTGCGCCGCAGGTCCGAAGGTTCACGCCAGGCCACGCACGCGGGCCATCAGGCGCACCAGGCCCAGCAGTGCATCGGTGTTCGGCGTCGCGAGTCCGAGATGCTGCCCGATCTCGCGCACCGCGCCGACCAGTGCGTGGATCTCCAGCGGCCTGCCGGCTTCGAGGTCCTGCAGCATCGAGGTCTTGAAGGCGCCGAGCTTGCGTGTGATCTGGTGGCGCTCGTCGGGCGTCTGGTCGATGGCGCAGCCGATGCGCGCACCGATCTCCTTGGCCTCGAGCATCACGGCGCAGCAAAAGCCGCGCACCAGCGGATCGTCGAGCACGCGGTCGGCGGTGGCGCCGGTCAGCGCGGAGACCGGGTTCATCGTCATGTTGCCCCACAGCTTGAACCAGATGTCGCGCTGGATGCGCTCGCTGCGTGTCACCGCGAAGCCGGCCCGCTCGAGCAGCGACGCCAGCTGCTCGACCCGCGGTGTGAGGCCGCCGCGCGGCTCGCCGATCACGAGCCCGTTGCCCATCACGTGGCGCACGGCGCCGGGCCGCTGCACCGTGCTGCTCGCGTGCACCACGCAGCCGATGACCTGCGCCAGCGGGATCGCCTCGTGGATGCGGCCGCCGGGATCGACCGATTCGAGCCGCAGCCCGTTGCAGGGCCCGCCGAGGCCGTCGAAGAACCACCACGGCACGCCGTTCATCGCCACCAGCACGGTGCCGTGCGGCCCGAGCAGCCGGCGCACGGCGGGCGCGACGGCGGCGAGCGCCGGGCCCTTGACCGCGACGATGACGAGGTCCTGCACGCCGAGCTCGCTCGCGTCGTCGCTCGCCTTCAGCGCGACCTGCATGCGCTCGCCGCCGCTGTCCAGCTGCAAACCAGCGGCGCGCAGGGCGGCGAGCGTCTCGCCACGCGCCAGGGCGCTGAGCGCCAGTTCATCCCCCGGAATCCGGCAGCCCAGCCAGCCGGCGAACAGGCCGCCGATGGCGCCGGCCCCCACGATGCAGACCTTCATGTCATGTCCTCAGCCCATCCAGCGCTGCGCAGACCACTCGACGACGGCCGGCAGCGGCCACCCGCCGCGCCGCTTCTGCCTCAGCGCGCCCGCGTCGTTGCCGTCGAACAGGCTGTCGCGCAGCAGGTTGCTCGCGTCCAGCGCACGCAGGTCCAGCGCATGTTCGTCGATGCGCGCCAGCGTGCGCAAGATGTCGTCGCGGATTTTCGTGCGCTGCTTGGTCTTGGGGTCGACGATGTCGCCGTCGAGCCCGAAGCGGCAGGCCTGGAAGCGGTTGAAGGTGTAGACGAGGTAGTCGTCCTCGGCCGGCTCGAAGGGTTTGTCCTCGCGCAGGTAGCGGCACAGGCACTGCAGGTAACAGGCGAGCGCGGCCGCCTTGTCCACCGTGAGCGGCGTGTCGCACACGCGCAGCTCGATGGTGCCGAACTCGGGCTTGGGCCGGATGTCCCAGTAGAAGTCCTTCATCGACTCGACCACGCCGGTGCTGGTCATCTTGTCGAAGTAACGGCCGAACTCGTCCCAGCCGAGCGCGAACGGTGCGCGGCCCGACAGCGGAAAGGCGAACACCGAGTTGAGCCGCGCCGAGTCGAAGCCGGTGTCCACGCCCTGCACGAACGGCGACGAAGCCGACAGCGCGATGAAGTGCGGCACGTAGCGCGACAGCGAATGCAGCAGCCACAAGGCCGTGTCGCCGTTCTCGCAGCCGACGTGCACATGCTGGCCGAACACGGTGAACTGCTTGGCGAGGTAGCCGTAGAGCTCGCTGATGTAGTGGAAGCGCTCGGTCGGAAAGATCTGCTGCGCGCTCCAGTGCTGGTAGGGGTGCGTTCCACCGCCCGCGATGCCGATGTTGAGCTTGCGCGCGCCGTCGGCGAGCTGCCGGCGCAGGTCGTGAAGTTCGGCCACCAGCGGCCCGTGCTCGCGCTGGATCGAGGTGCCGATCTCGATCATGCTGCGGGTGATCTCGGGCTTCACGTCCCACGCGCCGGTGTGCTTGCGCAGCACGCGCAGCAGGTCCTCGGCCTGCGGCGCGAGGTCGAAGTCGTGCGTGCTGACGAGCTGCAGCTCGAGTTCGACGCCGAGCGTCAAGGGCTCCGACGGCGTGAAGGCAGCGAGGCTCATGTCCGTTCTCCCTGCGTCTCGCAAGCGACGTGCTGCAGCGCCACCTGAGTCCACAGCGGCCCCGTCAGCTGCATCAGCGTGGTGGCGAGCAGCAGCGACTGCAGCACCATGGCATCCATGCCTGGCAACTGCGATGTCCAGTCGAAGGTGTCGGCGGCCAGCAGCACAGCGAGGCTGCTCATCGGCTGCAGTGCCATCGTCAGCGCCCCGGCCTGGCGCCAGCCGAGGCCGCTCGGCCGCGCCAGCAGCGCGACCGCGAGGCCCTTGCCCACGGCGCGCGCGACGATGATGGCGAGCACCCACGGCCACAGCGTCGCGAGGTGATCGAGCGTCAGCAGCAGGCCGAGGCAGACGAACAGCACGACGACGAGGATCGCGCCGGCCGAGCCGAGCTGCGGCTCCACCGTGAGGCCGTGGCGCATGCGCGAGCGTGCCACCACGCCGGCCACCAGCAGCGCGAGCAAGGGCGACAGCGTCCATTGCACCGCCAGCATGCTCGCGATGGTGACCAGGCCGATCTGCAGCACCGGCATCGCGCCCGAGCCGCGCACGCGCCGGCTCAGCAGCTCCAGCAGCAGCCCGCAGACGGCGCCGAGCAGGAACGAGCCGGCGATCACGTAGAGCGCGCCGGTGGCGGTGGTCAACACGTCGCGTTCGTCGGACGCGGCGATGACGTGCCACACCTTCAGCGCGAGCATCGCCAGCACGCTGTTGATGGCGGTCATCAGCAGCAGCCGCTCGGTCACCTGCCCGCGCGAGCGTGTCTCGTGCAGCACCGCCAGGGTGATGACGGGCGAGGTCGACATCGCCACGGTCGCCGCCACCGCGGCGGCGAGCCAGGGCACGCCGAGCGCCGTCAGCGCCGCGCCCACGGCGAGGCCGGCGAGCGCGCCTTCGAGCAGGCAGGTGGCAGCAAGCGCGGGGTTGTCGATCAGCCAGCGCGGACGGATGCGGGTGCCGAGTTCGAACACCAGCACGGCGATCGCCAGGTCGACCAGCGGTTTCCAGGCATCGAGTTCGCTGCGCTCGAGCAGGCGGAGCACCAGCGGGCTGGCGAGCGCACCGACCAGCAGGTGGCCGAGCGGACGCGGCAGGCGCGCGTAGCGGTGCAGCAGGTCCGCCAGCACGACGGCCAGCACCATCAGCAACGCGAGCCCCAGCACCGGATCGGCCCCGCGCAGGCCTTCCAGCGTCCACAGCGGGGCCGCACCGATGGCACTGGCAACGGAGGTGAAGTCGGTCATAGGGGCCGCAGCTTACGCAAGATGGGGCCCGCACCATAACCGATGCGGATGACGTCGGCGGCATGCCGCCGGGCGTTCAACGCACGCGGAACACCTTCACCGACTGCGCCGCCATCGCGATGCCGGCCACGCCGCCGGCGCTCGCGGCCACGTCGTCGCCCGGGGTCGGGTGGAGGGCGGCGAGCTGCGCCCCGGCCGGCAGGTTCGACACCGAGGCCGACGCGGCGGACGTGCCGTAATTGATGACCACCACCGTGCGCTCGGCGCCGAGCCTGCGCTGGAAGCTCATCACGCCGCCGGATGCCGCGGCCGCCTCGTAGCTGCCGCGTGCGAGCGAGGGCCAGTCGCGACGCAGCGCGATCATCGTCTTGTAGAAGCCGTGCAGCGAGTTCGCGTCGCCGGCCTGGGCGGCGACGTTGTGCGTGGCGGCATTGCCCGACAACGCGCGGAACGGCGTGCCGCTGGTGAATCCCGCGTTGCTCGTGTTGCCGGTCCAGCTCATCGGCGTGCGCAACTTGTGGTCGCCGCCGAGCGACGCGGCGCCGGCCATGCCGATCTCCTCGCCGTAGTAGATGAACGGCGTTCCCGGCTGCAGCAGGTAGGTGGCCGCGGCGAGCCGCATCTGCGCGAGGTTGCCGCCGAGCTGGTCGTGTAGGCGCTGGCCGGCGAAGGCGTCGTGGTTCGACACCATCGTCGCGAGCGAGGCCGGCGCGCTGGCGAAATAGCTCGCCACCGCCTGGATCGCGCCCGTGTGACCACGCGCGGCATTGACGATGTCGGTGTTGTGGCCGAAGGCGAAGGCGCTGCCGCAGGCGGACGCCGCGGTGAAGCCGATCGGGTCGGCCGGCGCCTCGCACACCAGGTAGCGCTGCGAGTAGCCGGCAAGCAGTTGCCGCACCTCGTTCATCAGCGTGTAGTTCTGCGGCTGCTTCTCCCACGCCGCGGGGCCGTTCTCCACCAGGTTGCCGACCGCGTCGAAACGAAAGCCGTCGACGCCGCGGTTGAGCCAGAAGCGCATCGAGTCGTGGTGGTAGGCGATGACGTCCGGGTTGAGCAGGTTGAAGTCGGGCATCTGGTCCCAGAAGCCCGCGAAGTAGTAGCCGGTGCCGCCCTGGTGCCACGGGTCGCTGCCGTAGATGTTCCAGCCGCTCGGCCGGTTCGCCTGCCAGACGTACCAGTCGCGGTACGGGTTGTCGGCGGCGGCGCGGGCGTTGACGAACGCCGGATGTTGCGCCGCGCTGTGATTCATCACGTAGTCGATGATCACGCCGATGCCGCGTGCATGCGCCTGCGCCAGCAACTCGTCGAAGTCGGCCAGGCTGCCGTACTGCGTCTCGATGCCGCGGTAATCGGTGACCGCATAGCCGTGGTCGTGGTCCTGGCTGGTGTTGACGGGCATCAGCCAGATGCCGCTGACGCCGAGGTCCTTCAGGTAGTCGAGGCTTTGGGTGAGTCCCCTCAGGTCGCCGATGCCATCGCCGTCGCTGTCCTTGTAGCCGCGGACGTAGATCTCCATGAACACCCCGCTCGTCCAGTCGGCAGGCAGGCTGCTGCCCGGGTCGGCCTTCGCGATGGCGCTGGTGTCGAAGGCGGGAAGCGGCGCCTCGGGCCCGGCGCTCGATGCGCCACCGCCGCCACAGCCGAGCAGGAGTGATGCCGCAAGAAGCAGGCAAACGCGAGCCAGGGCGAACAGGTCCAGAAACATGACGAGGCGGCACCAAGACCGAACAGCTGACGAGAAGAGGCGAATGTAGTTGCATTACAAAGTGCGAGCAACGTCAGCGATGAAACTACAGCAAAGAACATGCGCCGACCTAGGGAAAATCCTGGGAACGGCTATGTAGTCTGACTCCATACCATGCGCGCCTGCCGTCTTGCCATGCCGTGGCGGCGTGTGCAAACAGGAGGGGTCCAAAAATGCAAGCTCGAATCCGCGATTCATGGGCCCGTGCGCTGGCGTGCGCCGGGATGTTGCTGCTCGCCGTGCTGATGTCGGCCTGCGGCGGTGGAGGTGGTTCGAGCACGCCTGTGGCGTCGGACCTCGAACTCGGCAACACCAGCGGCTTCCAGACGGTGCTCGCGGCCGTGCCGGCCGCGTCGGCGCCCTCGAACGGCGGCGGGGCCACTTCCCTCACCATCCATTACCGCCGGCTCGACGGCGACACGACGGGCTGGCAGGTGCACGCCTGGGGCGCCGGCAAGGACCCGGGCTGGAACGCGGGCTGGAATCCGAGCCGCCACGACGCGTTCGGCGCCGTGTACGAGATCCCGCTGGAATCGAGCAGCGGCGACGTCGGCTACCTCTTCCACAAGGGCGACACCAAGGACCACGGCGGCGCCGACCAGTCGCTGACGCTGAAGGCCGGCGCCAACGAGATCTGGCGCATCGAAGGCGACAGCGCCACCTACACGCACAACCCCGTCAACGCGGCCGCGCCCGACCTCAAGGCCGTGCGCGTGCACTACAAGCGCTACGACGGCCACTACGACCGCTGGGGCGTGCACATCTGGGCCGGCAGCGGCATCGACACGGC
>DASWVR010000281.1:0-6012 GCA_036401155.1 Piscinibacter sp.
TGGCGCGCGCTTCCAGCCACTTGCCCAGCAGCACCAGCGTGATGACGACCGCCGAGGCCTCGAAGTAGAGGTGCGGCATGCCGTGCTCGCCATGGCGCAGCAGCTGGAACACGCTCAGGCCGTAGGCGGCGCTGGTGCCGATGGCCACCAGCAGGTCCATGTTGCCGGTGCCGGCCCTGAGCGCCTTCCAGCCGGCGCGGTAGAAGCGCGCGCCGAGCCAGAACTGCACGGGCGTGGCGAGCGCCCATTGCAGCCAGCCGTCGAGCATCCAGTGGCGGCCGAACAGCAGGCCGAACATCGGCAGCGCCAGCGGGGCCGACAGCGCCGCCGCCAACGCGATCGGCCACCACTGCGCGCCGGGCCGCGCCGGCGGCGCGGCAGAAGCCTCGTCGGTCTGGACGCGCGCGGCGTAGCCCGCCTTCTCGACCGCCGCGGCGAGCTGCTCGGCGGCCGCCGCGCTGCCCATCATCCTGACCGTCGCCGACTCGGTGGCGAGGTTGACTTCGGCCGACAGCACGCCCGGCACCTTCTTCAGCGCCTTCTCGACACGGCCCACACACGAAGCGCAGGTCATGCCCTCGATGCGCAGCTGCACGTTCTGCTCGGCCACGCCGTAGCCGGCCTTCTGGACCGCGGCGCGCAGCGCCTCCAGCCCGACGGAGGGATCGGCGCGCACGGTGGCCGCCTCGGTGGCGAGGTTCACGGTCGCCTCGCTGACGCCGGGCACGGCGGCGAGCGAACGTTCGACCCGGGCGACGCAGGAGGCGCAGGTCATCCCCTCGACGGCGAACGACCATTCGCGCGTGGGGACGGCGACAGAGGGTGTGGGCAGTACGGCGCTGTGGTTCATGGCAGTCCGGCGTCGGTGGCAGTGTCGATGCCGCGCAGTCTGAAGCTTCCCATCATGGAAAGGTCAAGCCGGCCTGAGCATAAGGCCATTCGCGCGTCAGGGTGAGCGCGGAAATGGACGCGCTTGACACCGCGCAAAAGCGGTCCCCGCCAAACAAAACGCCCGCCGGACGGCGGGCGCGCTCACGTGGTCGATCACGTGGCTCAATGGGCGTGTGCCCCGGCCTGGCGGTGCGTCGAGCCGGCCGCCATGCCGGCCATGCGCCGGCATTCTTGCGCGCAACGTTTGCACGCTTGTGCGCATTCCTGGCAATGGGCCATCGGGTGGTGGGCGCATTCTTCGCCGCAGGCCTCGCAGATGTCCGCGCACATCGCGCACACCGTTTGCGCGAACTCGCTGCCGCGCGACATCGCAGCGGACGCGAAGCGGCAGGCCTCGGCGCAGTCGATGTCGAGTGCGATGCAGCGTGCCATCGCCTTCGGGTCGTCTTCCTGCAGGCAGGCCACCGCGCAGTGGCTGCAGGCCTGCGCGCACTGGTCGCAGGCTTCCATGCATGAACTGAATTGCTGATGTGCCATACCGGTCTCCTGGTTGCACGCCGATATTCGACGTCCAGCAGACGGGCAAGCGGCGGGCCCGCCACGGCCTGGCCTGGAGGCCAGGTCAGCGCCGTTCGAGCCGCAGCTTCAGCAGCACCTCCGCCGCCGCCTTGTTGCTCCACATCCAGCAGTAGTCCTGGTCGATGGCGGCCTTCAGCGCACCCTGGCCGTTGGCGGCGTTGTCCAGCCGCGTCGGGTATTGCACCTGCTTGCCCTCGTGGTAGTGCACGTTGAAGTTCAGTGGCCCGCCGGCTTCGAACGACCACTGCACGCTGCTGCCGGCAGGCAGCTTCTCGCAGAGTTCGACGAACTTGCCGGGCGGCACGCGTGCTTCGTGTACGAAGCGGCCGGCGCTGTCCCAGGCGATGGGCACCATCTCGGCTTGGGCGCTGAACGGCAACGCCGCCGCCGCGGCGAAGGCGGCGGCAGCGATGCGCTGCGGCGATCGGAATGTCGGCATGAAGTCTCCGGGTGGACCGGCGATTATTGGGCAGGCTCGATCGCCGACACCGCGATGGCGGCGCCGTTCTTCTCGGCGGTGAAGCGCACCTTGTCGCCGACCTTGACCTTGTCGAGCAGCGCCGGGTCGGTGACCTGGAACACCATCGTCATGCTCGGCATGCCGAGGTTCTTGATCTCGCCGTGTTTGAGCGTGATCTTCTTCGCCTCCTTGTCGATCTTGCGCACCTCGCCTTCGGTGGCCGGTGCCGACGCCTGCGCAGCGGCGGGGGCGGCGGCGTGATCGTGGCTGTGTGCCGTGCCGGCCCTGGCCGCAGCGGCCAGCAGCAGCGAAGCGGCCACGGCCGATGTGATGAGGGTGAGCTTGTTCATCGAGACTCCTTGACGTTGATCTTCCCGACCATGCCCGCCTGGTAGTGCCCCGGGATCAGGCACGCGAAATCGAATTCGCCCACGCGGTTGAAATTCCAGACCAGCGAGCCGGTCTTGCCCGGCGCCACGTGCGCCATGTACGGTTCGTCGTGTTCCATGCCCGGAAACTTCGCCATCATCGCGGCGTGTTCGTCGAGTTCCTGCTTGGTGCCGATGACGAGTTCGTGCATCAGCTGACCCGCGTTGGTGATCGCGAGCCTGATCGTCTCGCCGCGCCGCACCTCGATGCGATCGGGCACGAAGCGCATGCCGTCCGTCATGCGGACCTCGATCGTGCGCTTGACTGCCCCGGCATCGCCGGCGATGCCCCACGGCTTCTGCTCCTTCACGACCGGCTGCGCCCTGGCGTGGGTCTGCTCGCCGTGCGCCACGGCGAGCGGCGCGGCGGCGCACAGGAGGGCGCCCAGGGACAGTGGAATCAATCTGTGCATTCGTGCTGCTTTCGTTTCGTGATGTGAATTCAGTGGCCGGCGTGGCCGCCGGTGGGCTTGCGCGCCTTGACTTCGATGTCACTGGCGGGCTTTCGTTGCATCGGCATCGACGATCCGCCTTCGGCGGCGAAACGGGCCGGCTGCGCCAGCGCGCCGGTCCATTCAAAGGCGTTGGTGCCGCTCGGGTGCTTGAACCAGCCGGGGTCGCCGTAGTCGCCGCGCTTCTGTTCGCGCCGCACCTTGACGACGCTGAACATGCCGCCCATCTCGACCGAGCCGAACGGACCCTGGCCGCTCATCATCGGCGCGGTGTTGTCGGGCAGCGGCATCTCCATCTCGGTCATGTCGGCCATGCCGCGCTCGCCCATCACCATGTAGTCGGGGATCACGTTGGTGATGTCGCGCACGACCTGGCGATGGTCCACGCCGATCATGGTCGGCACGTCGTGGCCCATCGCGTTCATCGTGTGGTGGCTCTTGTGGCAATGGAAGGCCCAGTCGCCTTCCTCGTCGGCGAGGAACTCGATTTGCCGCATCTGCCCGACTGCCACGTCGGTGGTCACCTCGTGCCAGCGCGTGGACTTCGGCGTCGGGCCGCCGTCGGTGCCGGTGACGACGAACTCGTGCCCGTGCAGGTGCATCGGGTGGTTGGTCATCGTCAGGTTGCCCATGCGGATGCGCACCTTGTCGCCGTGGCGCACGTTGAGCGAGTCGATGCCGGGGAAGATGCGGCTGTTCCAGGCGAACAGGTTGAAGTCGAGCATCGTCATGATCTTGGGCGTGTAGCTGCCCGGCTCGATGTCGAAGTTGTTGAGCAGGAACACGAAGTCGCGGTCGACCTCCTCGATCAGCGGATGCCGGCCCTTGGGGTGCGTGACCCAGAAGCCCATCATGCCCATCGCCATCTGCACCATCTCGTCGGCATGCGGGTGGTACATGAAGGTGCCCGGCCGGCGCGCGACGAACTCGTAGACGAAGGTCTTGCCCGGGCCGATCGGCGGCTGCGTCAGGCCCGTCACGCCGTCCATGCCGTTGGGCAGGCGCTGGCCGTGCCAGTGGATGGAAGTGTGCTCGGGCAGCTTGTTGGTGACGAAGATGCGCACGCGGTCGCCTTCGACCACTTCGATGGTCGGGCCGGGCGACTGGCCGTTGTAGCCCCACAGGTGCGCCTTGAAGCCCGGCGCCATCTCGCGCACCACCGGCTCGGCTACGAGATGGAACTCCTTCACGCCGGCGTTCATGCGCCACGGCAGCGTCCAGCCGTTTAGCGTGACGACCGGGTTGTAGGGACGCCCGGTGCTGGGCGCGAGCGGCGGCATGGTGTTCGGGGTGGTCTGGATCACGGGCTCCGGCAGGGCGGCCATGGCCACCTTGCTCACGCCGGCCGCGGCCACCGCCGCGCCCGCGCTGCCGAGCAGAAACTTGCGGCGATTGCTGGTCATGATGGGGTTCGTGCTCATGGTCAATGGCCGCCCTGGCGACCGCTGCTCGGCGTCGACGGTGTGCCCACCGCCTGCGCGGCCGTGGGCCGGCCGATGAGCGTGGCCTGCAGCGCGGCGTCGGCGAGCCAGAAGTCGCGCTGCGCTTCGATCGCCTGCACCACGCTCGCGATCTGTTCGCGCGTGTCGGCGAGCAGCTCGAACACGCCGATCAGCATGCCGTTGTAGCGCAGCACGTTTTCCTCAGCGATGGTCTTGCGCAGCGGCACGACCTCGTCGCGGTAGTGGCGCGCGATGTCGTAAGCGGTGCGATAGGCGCCGTGGTTCTCGCGCAGCTGCGATGTCGCATCGACGGCCACTTGCGCCGTGCGGTGAAGCATCGCCATGTAGGTGGCTTCGGCGCGCGAGCGGCCGGCGTCGCCGAAATCGAAGATCGGCAGCGGCAGTTCGAGTTCATAGCCCTTCTGCCTCGGGGCGCCGGTTTCGCTGTTGCGCACGACACCGATGTCGAGCCCGTTGACGAAGCTCGTGATGCGCGTCAGGCCCTGGCCGCGTGCGTGGAACTCGAGGTTCGCGCGGGCGAGCCGCACGTCCAGGCGCTGCTCGAGCGCGGCCTGGGCGAGCACCGCTTCGTCCTTCGGCGCGGCCGGCAGATCGGGCAGGCGATCGGGCAGCACCAGCGCGGCGGCCTGCGCGTCGTTCAGCCCGAGCGTGCGCACCAGCGCCTCGCGTGTGCTGCGCGCGGCGTGGCGCGCCCGCGCGAGCTGGGCCACCGCGTCGGCCGCGAAGGCCTGTTCGCGCGCCCGCTGCAGCCGGCTGAAGTTGCCCACGGCCTGCATGCGGCGGGCCAGCTCGGCGCTTGCGTCGGCCGACTGCTTGACCTGCCCGAAGTACTGCAGCGACTGCTGCGCCGCGACGGCGTTCACCCAGGCGCTGCGCGCTTCGGTGCTGGCCTGAACGACCTGGCCGGCCAGCGTGAGGCGGGTGGCTTCCTGCTGGTGCGCGGCCAGGCGCAGGCGCGATGGCAGCAGCAGCAGGTCGAGCACCGAGAAGCTGAGTTCGCGGCCGATGTCCAGCTCGCGGTCGGCGCCGCTGCCGCGCACCAGCCGCTCGAAACCGAGCACCGGGTTCGGCAGCCGCGCCGACTGCGCGGCCGCGGCCGACGTGGCGGCGCTGTCGTACAGCATGGCCTGCAGGGCCGGGCTGTGCGCGAGCGCGATGCGCACGGCGTCGTCGGCGCCCAGCGGCTTGGCGAGCAGCGCGTCGACGTCGCTGCGTGCCTGTTGCCTCGCGTCGTCGGTGGTGAGCCATTGCACATCGGCGCCCAGGTGCTCGCGGCTGATGGCCTGCACGCTGGAGAAGTTCTGATCGATGGCCGTGCTCGCGCAGCCGCCGAGCAGCAGCACGGCCGCCGCGAGCGATGGGCGCCGGACGGCAGCGGTGAGCGAAAAGGGAGCTGGCTTCATCTGCATCGTGTCACCTGTGGCCGGCGTGGCTGCCCGCGGGAGCGCCGGAGGCCGGGGTGGCGGCTGCGGGCGGTGCGGTGCCCTGGGCCTCGCGGGCGTAGGCCTGCCAGCCGCCGATGCGGCCCACGGTGTCGTTGGCCTCTCGCCACGATTGCACGGGCTGCTCGGCGTGGCGCCGGTAGCCGTCGAAGGCGGACCGGTAGGCATGCGGGCCGCCGTCTCTTGCCGACGGCGGAGTTCCAGCGGCGGGGGCGCGCGAAGCCGCCGCCGGCGCCGACGCCGCCGGCTCGGCATGGTGTTGCGCGTGACCGGCCGGCTGTGCGGCGGCAAGGCCGC
>DASWVR010000282.1:0-3350 GCA_036401155.1 Piscinibacter sp.
CGCCACCCGGCGCGGCTGTGGGAAACCTCGGCCGACGAGGTGCCGGCAGAAGCGCTGCAGGCACTTGCCACGCCGCCGCCGGCGCCCACGGGATCCGCGCCCGCCGCGCATGGACCCTTGGCGGTGCGGCTGGTCGACGGCGAACTGCGCATCGAGGCACGCAGCGCGTCGCGCCACGACGCCGCCCGCCTGCTCGCGCAGCTGACCGGCACCACCCTCGCGGGCGACCCCGACACGCTGGCGCGCGCCCGCCCGCTCACCCTGCAGTGGTCCGGGCGCGACCTGCGCGCCGCCTGGCTCGCCGTGCTCGGAGACGAGGTGAGCCACGGCCTTCAATGCGAAGCCATTGGCGTGTGCCGCGTCTGGATGATCGGCCCGTCGCCGGCCAGCGCGAACGAAACCGCCGTTGCGGCCGAGGCGGCGCCGTCCGGCTTGACGCCACCGCCGCAGTCATGACCGGCGACTGGATCAGGCGCACCTTGCAGGGCCCGAACGGCCCGCGGGCCGTCGCGTTCGGGCCGCGCCGCGGCTATGATCCCGCGAAAGAATCTGGAGAGACGATGGTGGGCGAGCCGGTGCTCATGGTGGTCGACGACGAACCCGAGCTGCGCGGGCTGCTGGCCGAGTACTTCGGCCGCCACGGCTTCCATGTGCGCTGCGCCGCCGACGCCGCCGCCGCACGCGAGCAGATCGCCGCCGCCGCGCCGCAGCTCATGCTGCTCGACATCAACATGCCGGGCGAGAACGGCTTGTCGCTTGCGCGCTGGGCACGCGAGGCGCATCCGCAGATCGCGCTCGTGATGCTCACCACCGCCGGCGACACCGTCGACCGCGTCGTCGGCCTCGAACTCGGCGCCGACGACTACGTTCCCAAGCCCTTCGACCTGCGCGAACTGCTCGCGCGCGTGCGCGCCGTGCTGCGCCGCGGGCAGCCCGCTCCCGCCGCAGCGCCTGCCGCTACCCTGAACGCCAGCGCGGTGGCCGCCGGCCGGCGCATCCGCTTCGGCGACCGCCTGCTCGACCTCGATGAGCGCAAGCTGCTCGCGCCCGAGGGCGACGAGGTGCCGATCACCGCCGCCGAGTTCGACCTGCTCGCCTTGTTCGCGCGCCACCCGAACCGGCCGCTCAACCGCGACCAGATCATGGAGCAGGCGCACCAGCGCGGCTGGGAGGTGTTCGACCGGTCGATCGACCTGCGCGTGATGCGCCTGCGGCGCAAGATCGAACGCAACCCCGACAAGCCCGAAGTCATCAAGACCGTGCGCAACGTGGGCTACGTGTTCGTGCCCCACGCCTGAAAGCGCTCCCTCTTTCCCCGCAGCCGAGGCCGCACCGCTTGGACAGCTCCTACTCCTTCGAGCCGCACGAACTTGCCTCCGGCTTCGGCGAATCGCTCGCGCCGCCCGACCCCGCCCTGCTCGAAAGCGTGCTCGACGCGATCCCGGCGCGTGTGGTGGTCGTCGACCGCGAGCTGCGCTACATGTACGCCAACGCCGAGTCGCTGCGCTTCTGGGGGCTGCCGGCCGAGCGCGTGATCGGCATGAAGGTCGTCGACGTGGTCGGCGAGCAGCGCTTCGCGCCCTACCTGCCCAAGCTGCAGCGGGTGTGGGGCGGCGAGCGGCTGCGCTGGGAAGGCTGGGCGGTGTACGAGCAGCACGGGCGCCGCTACATCCAGGAAGTGGTGATGCCGTTCACCCGCAGCGGCGGCGAGGTCAACGCCATCATCGCCTTCGGCCGCGACCTGACGGAGTTCAAGCAGCAGTCGGACGCGCTGGCGCAGAAGCTGACCGAGCTCGAACGGGCCGAGGCGCTGAAGAGCGCCATCGTCGACCACGCGTCGGCGGCCATCGTCTCCACCGACGCTCGCGGCTCGATCGTCGAGTTCAATCCGGCCGCCGTGGCGATGTTCGGCCTGCCGCGCGACGCGGCGCTGGGGCGCGACATCGCCAGCCTGCTGGTGGTGCCCGACGACGGCGCCGCGCCCGACGCCGCATCCCGCGCGACGCGCGACGTGCCCTTGTGCGAGCTGGGCCGCCGGCTCGAAGGGCATGCGCTGCGGCCCGACGGGCACCGCTTCCCGATCGAGATGGTGATGTGGCGCACCGACGTGGCCGCCACCACCTACTACACCGCCTCGATCAACGACATGAGCGAGCGCCAGCGCGCGGCCGAGACGATCGAGCGCCAGCGCGACGCGCTGCGCCAGAGCGAGAAGCTGTCGGCGTTGGGCAGCCTGCTCGCGGGTGTGGCCCACGAGCTGAACAACCCGCTCGCGATCGTGATGGGCCGCGCCGGCCTGCTGCAGGAGAAGGCCGCCGGCACGCCGGTCGCCGACGACGCGCGGCGCATCCACGACGCCGCCGAGCGCTGCGCGCGCATCGTGCGCACCTTCCTCAACATGGCGCGCCAGCGGCCCGCCGTGCGCGCGCCGGTGCAGGTCAACGACATCGCGCGCGCCGCCGCCGACATGCTCGGCTACACGCTGCGCAGCCACGGCGTCACGCTCACGCTGTCGCTGGTGCCCGACCTGCCGCTGGTGCAGGCCGATGGCGACCAGATCGGCCAGGTGGTGCTCAACCTGATCGTCAACGCGCAGCAGGCGCTGGCCGCGCATGCCGGCGAGCGCCGCATCGAGATCGCCACCGGCGTCGAGCAGCGCCGGCCCGAGCGCGAGCCGCGGGTGTGGCTGTGCGTCGGCGACAGCGGCCCGGGCGTGCCGCCGGCGCTGCGCGCGACGGTGTTCGAGCCCTTCTTCACCACCAAGGGCGAAGGTGTCGGCACCGGGCTCGGGCTGTCGGTGTCGCGCGCGATCGTGCACCAGCACGGCGGCGACCTCGTGCTGCAGGACGGCGCGCCCGGCGCGATGTTCCGCATGAGCCTGCCGCTGTCGGGCGGCGCCGAAGACGTGCCGACGGTGCCCGGTGCGCTGCCTGCCGCCGACGCCCCGCAGGCCCGGCTGCTGGTGGTGGACGACGAGCCGGAGATCGTCGAACTGCTGCGCTCGATCCTCGAGGGCGCCGGCTACGAGGTGGCGAGCGCCGAATCGGGCGAGGTGGCGCTCGCGCTGCTCGCCGAAGCGCGCTTCGACGCCATCGTCAGCGACCTGCGCATGCCCGACATCGACGGCGCGGGCCTGTGGCGCGCGGTGCGCGAGCACCATCCCGCGCTCGCCCGGCGCATCGTCTTCGTCACCGGCGACACGTTGTCGCCGGGGGCCCGCGCCTTCCTCGACGAATCGCGTTGCACGAGCCTGGAGAAGCCGTTCGCCAAACCCGAGCTGCTGCAGGCGGTGCAGCGTGCGCTCGGCGGCGACGCGGCGGCTTCCTGAGCCGTCGCGCGCGCCGCGGCGC
>DASWVR010000283.1:0-3229 GCA_036401155.1 Piscinibacter sp.
TGCCGGACACCTTGGCACCGCAGCTCGCGCTGCAGGCCAAGGCGGTGCCGACGCGTGGCGAGTGGCTCTACGAGCTCAAGTTCGACGGCTACCGGTTGCTCGCGCGCATCGACGGCGGCGAGGTCACGCTGTACACGCGCCGCGGCAACGACTGGACGGCGAAGATGAAGCCGCTGGCCGCCGCGATCGAGCAGCTCGGCCTGCGCACGGCCTGGCTCGACGGCGAGATCGTCGTGCTCAACGACGACGGCACGCCCAACTTCAACGGCTTGCAGAACGCCTTCGATTCGTCGCGCACCGAGGCGATCCAGTACTTCGTGTTCGACCTGCCCTATGTCGACGGCCACGACCTGCGGCAGGTTCCGCTGCACGCGCGGCGCGCGCTGCTGCGCGAACTGGTCGAATCGACGGGCGACGGGCGAATCCGCTTCAGCGCCGACTTCGCGGCCGATCCGGCGAGCCTGCTCGAATCGGCGCGCAAGCTGGGGCTGGAAGGCATCGTCGCCAAGCGCGCCGATGCGCCCTACGTTTCGCAGCGCAGCGATACCTGGCTCAAGCTCAAGGCGCGCGAGCGGCAGGAGTTCGTGGTCGGCGGCTTCACCGACCGCGAAGGCGCGCGCCGCGAGGTGGGCAGCCTGCTGCTGGGCGTCTACGACGACAGCGGCGCGCTGCGCCACGCCGGCAGCGTGGGCACCGGCTGGGACTCGGACACCGCGGTCGATTTGCGCCGGCGCCTGGCCAAGATGGAGACGAGCGAGCCGCCCTTCGACCCCGAGGACGTGAAACCCGGCCGCTGGTCGCGGCGCGAGGCCGGCTCGGAACACTGGGTGCGGCCTTCGCTCGTGGTCGAGGTGAGCTTCGCCGAGTGGACCCCTGATGGCCGAATCCGTCAGGCGGTGTACCACGGCCTGCGCACGGACAAGCCGGCCGAGGAGGTCACGCGCGAAAGCGCCGCCGCCCTGCCGGTCGTCTCGCCCGTCACGCACCCGGCGAGGGGCCACCGCGTCGGCAGCGTGAAGGTCTCCAATCCCGAGCGTGTCATCGACCCCTCCACCGGATTGAAGAAACTCGACCTGGTGCGCTATTACGAGAGCATCGCCGAATGGATGCTGCCGCACCTGAAAGGCCGGCCCGTCTCGCTGGTACGCGGCCCGAGCGGCGTGAGCGGCGAACTCTTCTTCCAGAAACACGACGACAAGCTCACGATCCCCGGCCTGCGCGAACTCGACCCCTCGCTGTGGCCCGGCCATCCCGCGCTGCTCGAGGTGCCGAGCGCCGAGGCGCTGGTGAACGCGGCGCAGATGAACGTCATCGAGTTCCACACCTGGAACCTGCTGGCGAAGAACGTCGACAAGCCCGACCGCATGATCTTCGACCTCGACCCCGGCGAAGGCGTCAGCTGGGCGCGTGTGCAGGAGGCGGCGATGCTCACGCACACGCTGCTCGACGAACTGGGGCTCGCGGCCTGGCTCAAGACCAGCGGCGGCAAGGGCCTGCACGTGGTGGTGCCGCTCGCACCCAGGCTGCATGTCGACGTGGTGAAGGACTTTTCGCAGGCCGTCGTGCGGCACCTCGCACGCACCATCCCCTCGCGCTTCGTCGCCAAGAGCGGCGCGGCCAACCGCGTCGGCAAGATCTTCGTGGACTACATCCGCAACAGCCATGGCGCGACGACGGCGGCGGCGTTTTCGGCGCGGGCGCGGCCGGGGCTCGGCGTGTCGATGCCGGTGTCGTGGGAGCAGCTGCCGCAGCTCAAGAGCGGCGCGCAGTGGACCATCGCCACCGCGCGCGAGTACCTGTCGTTCCAGACGAGCGACCCCTGGGCCGGCTACTGGACGGCGAAGCAGACCCTGACGCGGGCGATGAAGATCCTCGGCGGCGCGTAGCCACACACTTCCGTTCGATCCAGAACCACACACCGTTCGGGCTGAGCCTGTCGAAGCCCTGGTGCCATGTCAGCCGGCCCTTCGACAAGCTCAGGGCGAACGGGCTGAACTGCCATGTCGGCCAGCGACAAGCTCGGGGCGAACGGGCTGAACAGAGCTGCATTGCGCGTGGCCTCAATACGCGCATTACGCCTGGCCCCATTACGCTTTCGTCGAGCGCAGACTCCCACCACAGTTCGGGCTGAGCCTGTCGAAGCCCCGGTGCCATGTCAACCGGCCCTTCGACAGGCTCAGGGCGAGCGGGGGGGAGGCTCAGGGCGAACGGGGTGGAGGCTCAGGGCGAACCTGCTTGATTGAACCGTATTGCGCGTAGCCCGCACTCCGCAGGGGGGTTGTGCCCGCGACGAGACACCTGCATTGCATCCCGGCTACAGTCGTGGCAATCTCCCCTCCCCCTTTCGAACTGCAGGTGTTGCCATGGCTGCACGCTCCATCGCCTCGCTGTCGCTGAGCTTCGGCCTGGTGTCGATTCCGGTGAAGGTCTACTCGGCCACCGAAAGCTCGGGCTCGGTCAGCTTCAACCTGCTGCACAACTGCGGTTCGCGCCTCAAGCAGCAGTACGTCTGCCAGAAGGAAGGCGTGGTGGTCGAGCGTGCCGACATGATCAAGGGCTACGAGTTCGACAAGGACCGCTACGTCACCTTCACACCCGCGGAACTGAAGGCGCTCGAAGAATCGGCGCGCCACACGATCGACATCATCTCCTTCGTGCCGCAGACGAGCATCGATCCGATCTACTACGACAAGGCCTACTACCTCGCGCCCGACAAGCGCGGCGGCAAGCCCTACCGGCTGCTGATGGAGGCGATGCGCGAAAGCGGCCGCTGCGCGCTCGCGCGCTGGGTCTGGAAGGGCAAGCAGCTGGTGGTGCAGGTGCGCCCCGGCGAAGACGGGCTGATCCTGCAGCAGCTGCTCTACGCCGACGAGGTGCGTTCGATGAAGGACCTCGACATCGAGAAGGCCGACATCGCCAAGCCCGAGCTGCAGCTCGCGCTGCAGCTGATCGACCAGATCTCGGCCGACAGCTACGACCCGAGCGAGTTCAAGGACGACGAGAAGCAGCGCATCCTCGCCGCCATCGACGAGAAGATCGCCGGCAAGGCCATCGTCGTGGCCGAGCAGCCCGAGGAGGCGGCGGGCGGCCAGATCATCGACCTCACGGAAGCGCTGCGTGCGAGCCTGTCGTCGCGCAAGCCGGCCGCGAAGGCCAAGCCCGAGCCCGCTCCCGCCGTGGCCGAGGCGCCGAAGGAGCGCAAGGCCGCCAAGCGTGCAGCGCCGGCTGC
>DASWVR010000284.1:0-4540 GCA_036401155.1 Piscinibacter sp.
GATCGCCGGATTGATCGTGTATTTGGCGATGTAGCGCTTGACGCGGTGGTTGTCGTTTCGCGCGAGGGCTTCGACAGGCTCAGCCCGAACGGGGGATGGAGGCAAAGTCCCGCTCGTCCTGAGCTTGTCGAAGGGTCGCCCTGAGCTTGTCGAAGTGCCCGCAGCAACAGGTGCCAGCCACCCCCTCTGCACCTTCATCTTGTGCGCCGTTTGCCAGGTGCGGATGATCACCTCGCCGACGCGCCCCATCGCCTGCGAGTCAGAACTCATCATGCTGATCGCGCCGAGGTCGTGCAGCACGTCCTCGGCTGCGATCGTTTCGCGGCGGATGCGGCTCTCCGCGAACGCGAGGTCCTCGGCAATGCTCGCGTCGAGGTGGTGGCACACCATCAGCATGTCCAGGTGCTCGTCCACCGTGTTGGCGGTGTAGGGCATGGTCGGGTTGGTCGACGAGGGCAGGAAGTTCTCTTCGCCGACCACGCGCAGGATGTCGGGCGCGTGGCCGCCGCCGGCCCCCTCGGTATGGAAGGCGCACAGCGTGCGGCCGCGGGTGGCGGCGATGGTGTCTTCGACGAAGCCCGATTCGTTGAGCGTGTCGCTGTGGATCGAGACCTGGGTATCGGTCTCCTCCGCCACCGACAGGCAGCAGTCGATTGCCGACGGTGTCGTGCCCCAGTCCTCGTGCAGCTTCAGGCCCATGGCGCCGGCCTCGACCTGCTGGCGCAGCGCTTCGGGCCGGCTCGCGTTGCCCTTGCCGAGAAAGCCGAGGTTCATCGGAAAGGCATCGGCCGCCTGCAGCATGCGCGCGATGTTCTCCGGCCCCGGCGTGCAGGTGGTCGCGAAGGTGCCGGTGGCGGGGCCCGTGCCGCCGCCCAGCATGGTCGTCACGCCGCTCATCAGCGCTTCTTCGATCTGCTGCGGGCAGATGAAGTGGATGTGGCTGTCGATGCCTCCGGCGGTCACGATCATGCCCTCGGCGGCGATGATCTCGGTGCCCGGGCCGATGACGATGTCCACGCCCGGCTGCACGTCCGGGTTGCCGGCCTTGCCGATGGCCGCGATGCGGTGGCCACGCAGCCCGATGTCGGCCTTGACGATGCCCCGGTGGTCGACGATCAGCGCGTTGGTGAGCACGCAGTCGACGGCCTCGCCGCGCCCCGGCCCATTGACGCGCTGCGACTGCCCCATGCCGTCGCGGATGGTCTTGCCGCCGCCGAACTTCACTTCCTCGCCGTAGCCGCCGGCGGCGAGCGTGCAGTCGCGCTCGACCTCGATCACGAGGTCGGTGTCGGCCAGCCGCACCCGGTCGCCGGTGGTGGGGCCGAACATCTCGGCATAGGCGCGTCGTCCGATCTGGGCCATGGTGTCGTGGTGGGTGGGTTCAGGGTCGGCCGATCGCGGCGGGCCGCGGCGTGGTGTTCGAGATGTCGTGCAGGCCGGTGCGCCACAGCTCGCGCAGCGAACCGAGCGCGAGCGCCAGTAGCGCGGCCGCGCACACGCGGTAGGTGAAACGTGCCCAGCCGGCGCTCGCGCGGCGGAACAGCCGGTCGACCAGCGCCGCGCAGACGAAGCACCACAGTACCGAAGCCGCCATGAAGCCGCCGAAGTAGGCCGCGTAGTCGCCGACGCTGGGGTCGGTGACGCCCAGCGCGCCCAGTGCGCTGCCGACGGCTGCCCAGTACGCGAGGTTCTGCGGGTTCGTCAGCGACAGCAACGCGCCGTGGCGAAGCGCGTGGCCGGTGCCCGCCGCGGGCAGCGCCGCATCCAGCGTGTGCGCGGTGCGCGCCGCCTTCCAGCTGTCCCACGAGAGGTACAGCAGATAGGCCGCGCCGACGATGCCCAGCGGCAGGCGCAACGCATCGACCTGCAGCACGAGTCCGATGCCCGCCAGGCCGAGCAGCGCCCAGGTCGCGTCGCCGACCAGCGAGCCGGCCTGCACCGCGAACGCCGGCTTGAATCCGCCGCGCACGCCTTGCCGGACCGTCTCGGCAAACACCGCACCGGGGGCGGCATTGAAGACGAGGCCGATGCCGAAGGCGGTGGCAAACAGCATCAGCATCAGAGCGCTCCCTGGGTCATGGCGCGGAAGCCCCACACCTCGCGGGCGCCGGCGTAGTCGACCAGCTCCACCGTGCGCTGCTGGCCCGGCTCGAAGCGCACGGCGGTGCCGGAGGCGATGTTCAGCCGCATGCCGCGCGCCGCCTCGCGATCGAACCGCAGCGCGGCATTCGTCTCGGCGAAGTGGTAGTGCGAGCCGACCTGGATCGGCCGGTCGCCGCTGTTCTCGACCACCAGCGCCACCGTACGCCGGCCGGGGTTGAGCTCGTGGTCGGGTCCGTCGGTGAGCAACTCGCCGGGGTTCACCATGCCTGTCACTTGCGATTGCGCCACCAGAGCGCCGCGCCGGCCACGGCCGCGAGCGCGACGAAGCCCCACACGTCGGTGGCGTGCCAGTGGGCGCTCGCCAGGCCATGGCCCTCGTGGGCGGCGGCCCACCACGGCGCAAGCGCGAGCGAACAAGCGGTCAACGCGGATTTCATGGGGATCTCCTCGCAGGGTCAGGCGATGGGCTGGTGCACGGTGACGAGCTTGGTGCCGTCGGGAAAGGTCGCTTCCATCTGGATCTCGGGGATCATCTCGGCCACGCCGTCCATCACGTCGGCGCGGGTCAGCACGGTCTTGCCCTCGCTCATCAGTTCGGCCACGGAGCGGCCGTCGCGCGCCCCTTCCATGATGGCCGCGCTGATCAGCGCCACCGCCTCGGGGTAGTTGAGCTTGAGGCCGCGCGCCTTGCGGCGTTCGGCCAGCAACGCGGCGGTGAAGATCAGCAGCTTGTCTTTCTCGCGCGGCGTCAGTTCCATGACGGTGCTCGTAGCAGGACGTATGCCACATCTTGCACCGATTCGATGCAGCCGCGAAGAGCCGGTGGCCGGCATGGTGCTTGCGGAGGCATGGCGGTCCATGAGCCTCGCCATGCCTCCACCCACCGATGCCCCCCGCGTCGGACCGGCCCTGACCACATCGGTGCGCACCGAGGCGGTGCAGCGCGTCGTGAAGGTGCGCCGCGACTACAACGACTGGGTCGCGCGCGAGACGATGGAAGACTATGCGCTGCGCTTCACGCCGCACAGCTTTCGCAAGTGGTCTGAGCTGCGGGTGGCGAACACGGCCTTCGGCGCGGCCTCGTTCCTGGTGCTCGAGGCGGTCGGTGCGACGCTGCTGGTCGAGTACGGCTTCGTCAACGCCTTCTGGGCCATCCTCGTCACCGGCCTGATCATCTTCGCCGCGGGCGTGCCGATCAGCCGTTACGCCGCCGAGCAGGGCGTAGATATGGACCTGCTCACGCGTGGCGCCGGCTTCGGCTACATCGGCTCGACCGTCACCTCGCTGATCTACGCCACCTTCACGTTCATCTTCTTCGCGCTCGAGGCGGCCATCATGGCCTACGCGCTCGAGCTCGCCTTCGACATCCCGCCCGCCTGGGGCTACCTGATCTGCGCGCTGGTGGTGCTGCCGCTGGTCACGCACGGCGTGACGGTGATCAGCAAGCTGCAGGTCTGGACGCAGCCGCTGTGGATCGTGTTGCTGGTCGTGCCCTATGTCTTCGTGTTCCAGGCCAACCCCGGCGTGCTGCAGGAACTCGCCGGCTATGCCGGTGCGAGCGGGCAGGGCGGCCAGTTCAACGTCGCGATGTTCGGCGCCGCGATGACGGTGGGCATCGCGCTGATCACGCAGATGGGCGAGCAGGTCGACTACCTGCGCTTCATGCCCGAGCGCACCGCGGCCAACCGCGGTCGCTGGTGGGCCGGCGTGCTGATCGGCGGGCCGGGCTGGGTGGTGCCGGGCGTGCTGAAGATGCTCGGCGGCGCGCTGCTCGCCTACCTCGTGATCAGCCACGCCGTGCCGCTGGAGCGCGCGGTCGACCCGAACCAGATGTACCTCGCCGCCTACGAGACGGTGTTTTCGCGCCAGAGCTGGGCCATCGCGGCGACGGCGCTGCTGGTGGTGGTGTCGCAGCTGAAGATCAACGTGACCAACGCCTATGCGGGGTCGCTTGCCTGGTCGAACTTCTTCGCGCGGCTCACGCACAGCCACCCGGGGCGGGTCGTGTGGGTGGTGTTCAACACGCTGATCGCGCTGATGCTGATGGAGCTCAACGTGTTTTCGGCGCTGGGCAAGGTGCTGGGGCTGTATTCCAACATCGCGATCAGCTGGATCATGGCGGTGGTGGCCGACCTGGTGATCAACAAGCCGATGGGCTGGTCGCCCAAGGGCATCGAGTTCAAGCGTGCCCACCTGTACGACATCAACCCGGTCGGCGTGGGAGCGATGGGGTTGGCGTCGCTGCTGTCGATCACGGCCTACCTCGGCTGGCTGGGGCCGATGGCGCAGGCGTTCTCGGCGCTGATCGCGCTGGCGACGGCGCTGGTGGCGTCGCCGCTGATCGCGTGGTGGACGAAGGGGAAGTACTACCTGGCCAGGGTTCCCTCTGCCCGCCAGCACCTTGCCTCCGTTCGGGCTGAGCCTGTCGAAGCCCCTT
>DASWVR010000285.1:0-5885 GCA_036401155.1 Piscinibacter sp.
TCAGTGCGCCATCAGCACCGGCAGGCGTGCCTCGCGCAGCACCTCGCGGGTGGCGCCGCCGAGCACCAGTTCGCGCGCGCGGCTGTGGCCGTAGCAACCCATCACCAGCAGGTCGGCGCCGGCGTTGGCGGAAAACGCCAGCGCCGCCTGGCCCACGCGGTGGGCGATGCCCATGTCATGGCGCGTCGGCTCGACGCCGTGCAGCCGGAGGTAGCGCTCGATGCCCAGTGGACTGTGCGATTCGCTGTGCGCTTCGCTCCAGTGCACCAGCTGCACCGTCTCGGCCCGCTGCAGCACAGGCAGGGCCCCGCTGACGGCTCGCGCGCACTCGCGCGAGGACTTCCAGGCGATGACGATGCGACGCCCCACCAGGGGCAGGTCCGGCACGTCGGGCACGACGATCGCGGGCCGGCCGCTGGACAGCATGACCGCCTCGGCGAAGTCGGCCGGCACGTCGCGCGAGAAGGCGTCGCCGGAGGCGCGCTGGCCCAGCACCAGCAGGTCGGCGCACAGCGCCTCGTGCACGAAACCGGCGATCACCGGCTCGTCGCCCAGCTCGGCCCAGTGCACCGCGCAGCCGGGCCGGCAGGTGGCCTCCCGGAAACAGGCCTTGGCACGTTGCAGGCGTTCGTTGTCCAGCTCCTGCAGCAGCGACACGGCGGCGGAGGCCGCCTCGCCGGCAAACGGAACCTGCAGCACGCTCGGCGTGACGGCATACAGCGCGGTGACGAGCGCCTCGTGGGGCGCCGCCACCTGGCGGGCGACCTGCAGGCGCGCGGCACTGGACGGGGCGGCATCGACGTGCACGAGAACCGATCGGATCGAGTTCATGGGGCGCCTCCGAAGCGGGGTGGCTGTCGATCCGCCCCGACCCTGTGCCGCGGCCGGCGCATCACGCCAGCTGCAGCTCGTTGATGACGGTGTGCACGCCGGGCGCCGCCCAGGCCACGCCCTGCGCGGCCTCGCGCTCGTGCCACGAATGCACCCTGCCGGTCAGCCTGACCGTGCTGCCCTCGACGGCGATCTGGATCTGCCGGGCCTCGCGGATCGCCTGGCGCGTGAGCGCGGCCTCGATCCGGCGCGAGAGGTCGTCGGGCCGCAGCTTGCTGCGCAGCTTGATCTGGTTGCTGATGCCCACCACGCCCATCAGCGGGCGGATCGCCTTCTCGACGCTGCGCCGCTGGTACTCCCATTCGAGCTCGCCTTGCAGCGTGACCCAGCCGTGGTCGACCGTGATGCGCACGGCCTGCGGCGGCACCAGGGTGCTCCACTTCAGCGCCTGTTCGGCATTGGCCGCGATGTCGGTGTCGCTGAGCTTGTGGTCGGGCGACAGCTTCACGTCCAGCTCGAGCGCGATGGCCTTGACGCCGGCCACGCGCTGCAAGGCGCGCTCGACGGCGTGTTTCTCGGCAAAGGTCTCGAGGTGGCCGGTCAGCGTCACCACCCCGTCCTTGACGGCCACGCCGATGGCGGTGGACCTCACGGCCGGGTCCCACGCGAGTTCGGCGGCAACGTCCCTTTTCAGATCGGCATCGGTCTTCACGGTCGGTCCTTTCACGCCATGTCGGTCGACGGCCCCGCGTCGAATCGGGACCCACACGATTCAATCTAGGCGCTCGTCCGCGGCTGGCATTGCGATAGATCACGGCGCGCGGTGACGGCTTGTCTTTCCGGCGCCGCGATTCCGTGCGGCAGGTGCGGCCAGCGCAGGCCAAGTGGCCTAGGCCGGTGGCAGGCGACGCAACCGGCTCCCGCGTTGCGTTGCGTCAAGCCCCCAGCGCGTGTGCTGCCTAGAGTGAAAGCATGAGCTGTGAAAGCATGAGCTTCGCCGCCTGAATCCCACCCGGAGATCGCGATGCAACTCAGAGAGATATGCACCTGCCCGGTGGTCACCTGCGGGCGCGACACGAGCGCGCTGGAGCTGGCCCAGCTGATGCGCGACCGCCATGTCGGCGACGTGGTGATCGTCGAGCAGCACGAGGACGGCGCCACGCCGGTGGGCATCGTCACCGATCGCGACCTCGTGATCGAGGTGATGGCCAGAGGTGTCGCACCGGAGTTGTTGTGCGCCGGCGACCTGATCGGCGATGGCATCGTGACGGTGCTCGAGTCGGAGGCCGTCTACGACGCGATCTGGCAGATGCGCAGCAAGGGCATCCGCCGCCTGCCGGTGGTGGATGCGCAGGGCCTGCTGCTGGGCATCCTGACGGCCGATGACGTGACTCGCTTCATCGCCGAGGAGCTGACCGAGCTCGCGCGTGTGGCGCCGCGCCAGATCAAGCACGAGATGGCTGCGCGCGAACCGGTCGCGCATTGAAACGGAGGACACCATGAGACTCGAACAAGTGCTTGCCCGCTGGGCGAAGAAGCTGCCCGCACGCGGCGCGAGAACGCCGGCACCCGACCCGGTCTCCGGCCGCTGGACCAACGAATACGGTTCGGTCGCCGATCTCCAGGTCGACGGCGAGCGTGTCTTCGGCACCTACACCTCGGCCGTCGGCAGCAGCGCCGGCGCGCTCAGCGGGCCCATCAGCGGCTTCGTTCGCGGCGACATCGTGGCGTTCTCGGTGCTGTGGCCACCCCACATGCGCTCGATCACCAGCTGGGTCGGGCAGGTCGTGGAGGTGAACGGCGCGCCGGAGCTGCGGGCGCTGTGGCACCTCGTCGCCGACATCCCGGACGCCGAGGAGGCCGCCGGCTTGTGGGCCACCGTGCACGCCGGCGCCGACACCTTCCGCTGAAACCGACAGGAGTGCCCCGCATGAACATCGACCAGATCTGCAGACGAGAGATCGTCACCATCCCGGCCGGGGAATCGCTGCGCCATGCCGCCGCGCTGATGCGCAGCCGGCACGTCGGCGCCCTGGTGGTCACCACGGTCCAGGGCGAGCGCGATCAGGCCGTCGGCGTCATTACCGACCGCGACCTTGCCATCGAGATCCTGTCGCGCGAGCTCGACCCGGGGGAGGTCAAGGTCGGGCAGCTGGCGAGCCGCCGCCTCGCCGCCGTCGCGGGCACGTCCGGCGTGGCCGAAGCCGTTGCCGTCATGCGCGAGGCCGGCGTGCGCCGCCTGCTCGTCACCGGGCCGGACGGCGAGATCGCCGGCTTCGTCTCGTCCGACGACCTGCTGGACGCGCTGGCGGCCGAGCTGAGCGGCCTGGCCGACGCGCTTCGCAGCGGCATCGCGCGCGAAAGCACCGAACGCGGCCCGATCCCGCCGCCGCGGCCACGCCCGGTGTTCCTGCCGCATGGCACACCCGGCATGCAGCAACCGCTGGCAGCACGCAAGCCCTGAGCGTTCCAACCCGCAAGGAGGACTCATGAAACGCGGGCAGACGAAGCAGCATGCGGCGCCGCTGCCTGGCGATGCTCACGAGGACTCCTGATCGGCAGCGCGCTTCGTCGTCGCCACCCGCGCGGTCCGCCAGCCCGTGTCGCGAGCGACGGGCTTGCGAGCCGAGTTGTCGCTGGACGGCCGGCATGTGCATCAGGAAGTGCGACAGCCCGCGCGCGGTGATTCACCGCAAGACAGAACGGGCGCCAGGAACTAGATTCCCTTCATCGGCCCACGCAGCCGCACACACATGAGACACGCCGCCCACACCGTCCTCCTGGGGCTGCTTCCGGCAGTCGCGATGGCTGCGTGCGACAGGTTCAAGCCGCCCAAACCGCCCTTGCCGCATGTCGCTGCGGCAGCGCCTGCAGAGCAACTGCCGGTGCCTGCGCCGGCACAGCCGGGTGCCTCGGTCCCCACGGGGGGCTTGCTTGCCCGAGGCGGGGGAGGCTGATGGCACTGCCCGCGTTCGACCTCTGGTTGACGGGCCTGGCGGCCGCCGATGTGGCATGGGCCACGCACGAAGGTGCCGAGACCTTGGAGCGGCACCGGTCACAGCGCCTCGCGAAACTGCTTGGCGTGGCTGCACAGGCCTCGCCGCTGTACCGGCGTGTGCTCGAGGGCCGGGATCCGGCACGTGTTCGCCTGCACGAGCTGCCGATCGCCCACAAGAGCGAGCTGATGGCTTGCTTCGGCGAGTGGGTGACCGACCCGCGGCTCGAACTCGATGCGCTGCGCGCCTTCACCGCCGATCCGTCGCGCATCGCCGATGCGTTCCTCGGCCGCTATGTCGTGTGGGAGAGCTCCGGCAGCAGCGGCGAACCCGGCGTGTTCGTGCAGGACACGTCCGCGATGGCGGTGTACGACTCGCTCGAGGCGCTGCGCCGGCCGCGGCCGCGGCGGCTCGAACGGCTGCTCGACCCCTGGTACCTCGGCGAGACGATCGCCTTCGTCGGCGCCACCCGGGGGCACTTCGCGAGCACGGTGTCGACCGAGCGGCTGCGGCGTCTCAACCCCCTGATGGCCGCCCGCGTGCGCGACGTGTCGTTCCTGCAGCCGACCGACCGGCTGGTGGCCGAACTCGATGCCCTGGCTCCCAGCGTGCTCAGCACCTACCCGAGCGCCGCAGTGCTGCTGGCCCGGGAGCGCCAGGCCGGCCGCTCGCGCCTGGCGCCCAAGGAGGTCTGGACCGGCGGCGAGACGCTCTCGCCATCGATGCGCCGCTTCGTGCAGACGGCGTTCGGCTGCCCGGTCGTCGACAGCTATGGCGCCTCGGAGTTCCTCGCGCTCGCCTTCGAATGCCGGTGCGGCCGCCTGCACCTCAACAGCGACTGGGCGATCCTCGAATCGGTGGACGACAAGGGCCGCCCCGTGCCGCCGGGGGAGCTGGGCGCCACCGCCTTGCTGACCAACCTGGCCAACCATGTGCAGCCGCTGATCCGCTACGACCTGGGCGACCGCGTGCGCGTGCTGTCGCGGCCGTGCGACTGCGGCTCGCACCTGCCGGCGATCGAGGTGCAGGGCCGATGCGACGACACCTTGCAGCTGCGCGGTGCGTCGGGCCGGACCGTGCATGTGCTGCCGCTCGCACTGAGCACGGTGCTCGAAGACGATGCCGGCCTGTTCGACTTCCAGCTCGAACAGGAGGGGCCCTGCGAGTTGCTGCTGCACACGCCGATGCAAGGGCCGGCCGCCGAGGCGGTGTTGCAGCGCGCGCGCACCGTGCTCACCAACTTCCTGGCACGGCAAGGCGTGCCGGCGGCGCGGATTCGCTGCCGCTGCGGCGCGCCGAACCGTGTGGGGCCAGGCGGCAAGGTCCGGCGTGTGCTTGTCCCGGAACGCCGCCCGCGCCGCACGGAAACCGCTTCAGCACCGTCTCGCAGCCATGCGGCGCACGCACCGGCGCCGGCGCAGGAGGAAACGCCATGACCCTGGGTTCCGTGATGCCTCTCCCGTACGCCGCAGGGCGCCGAGCGGCCGATGGATCACAAGGAGAACATCGATGATTCGCAACCGAACAGCCCGCCGATCCGCGGCCCTCGTGCTGATGGTGGTGGGTGTCTTGTTGATGCTGCTGTCGCCCACCGTGGGCATCGGGCTGCTGGTGTTCCTGATCGGCCTGCTGCTGGAGCTGGTGGGCCTGGCCCTGGAGTGGCGCAACCCGCCGTGACGAAGGGCAGCTGCGCCCTTCGGGGTCAGCGTGAACGGCTCGGACCTGGGCTGGCCGGCGCGGTCGGGCCGCCGGCTTCGGGCATGACGCCCAGGTGTTCGAGGAACCAGCCGCCGGCGAGGCTCGCGACGGTTTCGAGCGTTCCCGCTTCCTCGAACAGATGGGTCGCACGCGGCACGGCCTGGATGCGCTTTTCGCAGCGCAGCAGCGCGTACGCGGCGCGGTTGAGATCCAGCACCTCGGTGTCGAGGCTGCCGACGATCAGCAGGGTCGCGGCGCGAACCCGCGCCAGCTCATCGCCCGCCAGGTCGGGGCGCCCGCCACGCGAGACGACGGCCTGCACGCCGTCGGGACGCCGCGCCGCGGCGACCAGCGCCGCGG
>DASWVR010000286.1:0-2438 GCA_036401155.1 Piscinibacter sp.
GATGGCCCTCGAACTGCTGCCTTGGAGCTTCATTGCCATGATTACGCCTCGCTCTTCGGCGCTCAGCTGGGTGTACGTTCCTGTCATGCAAGGCTCCACGTCGGGGGGGCGAGAGTGTTGCACTTCGGTGTTGAAACCGCCCAGCTTTTTTTCGGGGCTCACAAGCTGGCTTCGATCGAGAGGCGCAGCGTTCTCGGCGCGAGCGGGAACAGGTAGACGTGGCCGAACTGGTAGGGCGACTCGCGCCATGCGCGGCGGTCGAACAGGTTGTCGATGCCTGCGCGCCAGGTGAGCGTGCCGATCGAGCTGGGCTGCACATAGCGCATCGAGGTGTCGATGCGCGCGTACCCGGGGATTCGCACGGCGTTGTCCGGCGTCACGATGCGGTTGCTCTCGGCCAGCATGTCCGCCTGCAGCGACACGCCGGGCAGCGCCGCCAGGTCGTGGCGCACCTGCAGTTTGAAGGTGGCAGCGGGCACGTTGGTCGGGCGCTTGCCGTCGATGGTGGCATCCTGGCTGCCTTCGCGTCGCGCGCGCAGGAACTGCATGCCGCCTTGCAGCACCCAGCGCTCAAGCCGCCAGGCGCCGCTGGCTTCGACGCCGCGGTGACGCTGTGATCCGTCGAGGAAGAAGTCCGCACCTGTGTCGGTGGGCACGGGGCGGTCGATGTCGAACCACGCCAGGCTCCAGTTGCCATCCTCGAAGCGGCCCTTGACACCGAGTTCGATCTGGCGGCTCTTCACCGGGTCCAGTGGCCGGCCGGCGTTCGGGTAGGTCGGCAGGTTGGGCGTGACGTACAGCTCGACACCCTGTCCCCAGCTCGCATACAGCATCGGCCCGGCCGCGAGTTCATGGCTCAGCGCCAGCCACGGCGTCGTGAAAGTCTGCGTGTGGCCCCGAGTCAGGCGGCTGTGGCGCACGCCCAGCCACGCGGTCGTGGCGGCGTTGAGCCGCACGGCGTCGCGGGCGAAGAGTTCCGTGCTGCGCTCGTCCCGGTCCGCATCGACGGGAAAGAGGGTGGGATCGGCCGGCGTGACCAGCGTGCCTTGCACGTTGCCGGTTCCCACGGGGTTGAAGGCCTGCGGTTCGAAACGTGCCGAGTACCGGCTGCGCAATACGCCGGCCGACAGATCGTGGCGAACGCCTCCCGTGTTCAGCACGCCGTGCAGCGCCAGCTCCAGCGCGTCGGTGCGCCGCCGTTCGTTGTCGCTGCGGTAGTCGTGGAGGTCGAAGGTGCCGTCCGGGCAGTAGCGGTCAGCGTAGTAGACATCGGCCGATGCGTCATAGCACCCAAACGGAAACGCAATGCGGTCATCCGTTTCGAGCCGCTGCGTGGCCGCATGCGCCGTCCAGCGCCAGGCCTCGGACAGGCGCTGCGTGAAGCGCAGCGACGCCGTCGTGCCCTGGAGCACCACCGGCAGCGACCACGGCTGATTGTTCAAATTGATGCGCGGGTCGATGCTGCGTGCATCGGGCACCGCATCGCCGAGCATGCTGAACCCAGGCACGCTCGGCTGGCTGCGCCGGCTGGTCTCGAACTCCGCCTCGAGCAGGCTGTCGGCGCTCGCGCGCCAGTCGCCCGCGACGGCGAGCAGGTGCCGCTCGCCCTTGGCGCTGCGCACACGCGGGTCCAGCCGTTCCGCCGCGGCGTTGACGCGCAGCCCGAACACGTGGTCGGTGCCGAAGCGCTGGCCGATGTCGACGGCGCCGAGCACCGAGCCGGCTTCGCGCCATGCGAGCTGCGCGTCGCGAACCGGCTCCGCCGTGGGGCGCTTGACGACGACGTTGACCAGGCCGCCCGGCGCGCTGGTGCCGGCCTGCAGCCCGCTGGTGCCCTTCATCACCTCGACGCGCTCCTTGTTGTCGAGCGGGATCGCGGTCTCGGCGTTGATCGGCAGGCCGTCGCGCCGATAGTTGAAGCGGTTGTCGATGACGTAGCCGCGCACCGTCAGGTAGTCCCAGTAACCCTCGGTGTTGTAGGCGTCGCTGAGCGCAGGGTCGATGCGCACGATGTCGGCCAGGCGCTGCACGCCCAGCTCGCGCATCTGCTCGCGCGTCACGATGCCCGCCTGGAACGGCGACTTGGACAACGGAATGTCGCCCCAGCCGCCGACGCTGATCACGGGGTCGCCGCGGCCGGTGACGGTCACCGGGTCGAGCCGGGTGGCGGTCTGCGCCTGTGCGCCCGCGGCAAGCAGGGCCGCGGCCGCGGCGGCGGGGAGTCGAACGAATGCGAATCGGAATGCCATCGTGGTGTCCACAAGTCGATGGCAGGTCGGCGAACGTGGGCCCGGCATGGCCTGGGCTTCGGCATGCTTCCCTGCGCGAGGATTACCTCAGTCAGGTTCAAAGGGACTTTCTCAGTCGAACGTGAGGCCACGTTCAACACCCCCAGCGAAGAGCCGCGCGCACACGGCGCAGCGGGGCGAATTATCGCC
>DASWVR010000287.1:0-27521 GCA_036401155.1 Piscinibacter sp.
GGCGCCGGCACCGGCCGCCCCGGTCGCGCAGCCCGCTTCCGAGCCGCCACCGGCCGTCGCCGCGGCCTCCCCGCCGGCGATCCGTCATCCCATCGAGGCGGTCGGGCCGTCCGCAACGCCGGAAGAACCGGTGACATCCGAGAACACGCTGACGCAGTTGTTCGGCCGCAAGACCGTGCTCGCCATGTTCCAGCTCGACGACTTCCCGCGCCGCTTCGTCGCGACGGTCGACAACCTCGCGCGGGTGCACGCACCGGCGCAGCTGTGGCCGGTCAACCCGCCGGAGGGGCGCTTCACGGTGCAGCAGTCCGACGGCCGCGAGGCGATCAGCCCCGACAACGGGCTGCGCTACACACCCTACGTGCTGCTGCTCGAAACGGTGGACTTGCGGCAGGTCGTCGAGGCCTATCGAGCGCTCTATCCGCAGTTGCAGCAGGCGTATGAAGAGCTGGGCTACCCGAAGGCCTACTTCAACGACCGCCTGGTCGACGTGATCGACCATCTGCTCGCGACGCCCGAGCCGAGCGGACCGATCGCGGTGCAGATGACCGAGATCAAGGGGCCGGTGCGGCCCGAACGGCCGTGGGTGCTGTACCAGTTCTCCGATCCCTGGCTGGAATCGCTGTCGTCGGGCCAGAAGATGCTGTTGCGCATGGGCCCGGTCAACGAGCGCCGGGTGAAGAGCAAGCTCGCCGAGTTGCGCCGACTGGTCGCCGCCGACCCCGCGCCGCGTTGAACGCCGCCATGGTCGAGTTCCTGCGGGTGGCCGCCGACATGGCCTGGCCCATCGCCATCGCGGCGGCCTGGCTCATCGGCGAGTTCGGCCACCGCTGGAGCGGTCTGCCGCGCATCAGCCTCTACGGCATCGTGGGCTTCCTGCTGGCGAACACCCAGCTCGGGCTGCTGCCGCCGGCGAGCGAGGGTGCCGTCGCGCTGATCGCCAACGTGGCCTTCGGACTGATCCTGTTCGAGTTCGGCTACCGCATCAACTTGCGCTGGCTGCGTACCAACCCGTGGATCTCTGCCACCGGACTGCTCGAATCGGCCCTGACCTTCGGCGCCGTCTACGGCGTGGCGGCGATGTTCGGCATGCCGACGCTGCCCTCGCTGCTGCTGGCGTCGCTCGCCATGTCGACCTCGCCGGCGGCGGTGATGCACGTCATCAACGAGCAGCGTTCGTCGGGCCAGGTCACCGAGCGGCTGCTTCACCTGGCGGCGATCAACTGCGTGCTGGCGGTGTTCAGCTTCAAGGTGATCGTCGGCTTCTGGACCTTCGAGACCTCCGGCAGCCTGTGGCAGGCAACCTCCAACAGCCTGGTGCTGCTCGTCGCCTCGGTCGCCGTGGGGGCCCTCTTCGGCGTCGGGGTGCCGGCGGTGCTGCGCTCGCTCGGGCGGCTCAGCATCGATGCGACGGTGGGCTTCGCGCTCGGCGTGATCCTGCTGGTGGCGCTGACACACGCCTTGAAGATTTCTCCGGTGCTGGCGGCGCTGACCTTCGGCTTCATGTCGCGCCACCGCCGCGTGTCGCTGAACCAGACGCAGCGCAACTTCGGCGCTTTGGGCAACCTGCTGGCGGTCGTGCTGTTCGTCTTCGTCGCCACCACCATCGAATGGCAGCGCGTGGTCGCGGGCCTCGGGCTCGGACTGGCGCTGATTGCCGCACGCAGCGTCGCCAAGACGATCGGCGTCGTGAGCCTGGCCCGCGTGAGCGGTGTGACCTGGCGCAAGGGCGTGCTGACGTCGCTCGCGATGACGCCGATCTCGGTGTTCGTGATCCTGCTGCTCGAGCAGACGCGCCACCTCGGCATCGACCTCGTCGACCAGCTCGCGCCGCTCGCCGCCGCCACCCTCGTGCTGGAGATCGTCGGCCCCGTGGTCACCCAGCGGGCCCTGCGGGCGGCCGGCGAAAGCGCCGAACCGCCGGAGAGCTGACACCATGCCGCTCGAAGCCTTTGCCACCTCGAAGCCGCTCACGCTCGGCGTCGAACTCGAGCTGCAGCTCGTGAGCCTGAGCAACCTCGACCTGATCGACGCCAGCCCCGACATGCTGGAGCTGCTCGGCCGGCGCAGCTTTCCCGGCAACGTGGTGCCGGAGATCACCGAAAGCATGATCGAGGTCTCCACCGACGTGCAGGCCGACCACGACGGGCTGCTGCAGCAGCTGCGCTCGATCCGCGACACGCTGGTGCGCGCCGGCGACATGCTCAACGTCGGCGTGTGCGGCGGCGGCACACACCCGTTCCAGCAATGGTCGGAGCGCAAGATCTTCTCCAAGCCGCGCTTCCAGCAGGTGTCGGTGCTGTACGGCTACCTGGCCAAGCAGTTCACCATCTTCGGCCAGCATGTGCACGTGGGCTGCGCGTCGGGCGACGACGCGATGTTCCTGCTGCATTCGCTCAACCGCTACGTGCCGCACTTCATCGCGCTGTCGGCCTCCTCGCCCTACGTGCAGCGCAAGGACACGCTGTTCAACTCGGCACGGCTGAACTCGGTGTTCGCGTTTCCGCTCAGCGGCCGCGCGCCCTTCACGCTTCGCTGGCAGGAGTTCGAGAGCGGCTACTTCGCCCGCATGGAGCACACCGGCATCGTCAAGAGCATGAAGGACTTCTACTGGGACATCCGCCCCAAGCCCGAGTACGGCACCATCGCGCTGCGCGTGTGCGACACGCCGCTCACGGTCGAGCGCGCGGCCGCGCTCGCGGGCTACCTGCAGGCGCTGTGCAGCCACCTGCTCGAGCGCAGCGAGGCGCCGCCGATCGAGGACGACTACCTGGTCTACAACTACAACCGCTTCCAGGCCTGCCGCTTCGGGCTCGAGGGCGCGATCGTGCACCCGAAGTCCTACGAGAGCACCTCCCTGCGCGAGGACATTCTCGCCACGCTGCGCCGCATCGAGCCGCAGGCACAGGCCTGCGGCAGCCTGGCCGCGATCGAACACCTGCGGGCGGTGACGCACGAGGGCAGCGACGCCAGCTTTCTGCGGCGGCAGTACCAGGAGCGCGGCAGCTCCGAAGGCATGGTCGACGCGGCGATCGCGCGTTTCAGGGGCGGCGACGGGTGATGCCCGCGCCGGTGGCGGTGCGCTGATCCACTGCCACCAAAAGTTGTTTCCCATTCTGTACATTCCAACGATTTTGTATAGAATGAGATGCACTATGCCAGCCACCGCCCCACCGATCGGCAAGGCTCCGGCGGCCGCACTGGCCGCCCTGGGAGAGCGTATCCGCGACCAGCGCAAGCGGCTGGGGGTCAACGCCACGGCCGCTGCCGAAGCCGCGGGCATGTCGCGCGTGACGCTGCACCGCATCGAGCGCGGCGAGCCTTCGGTCACGATGGGGGCCTATCTCAGCGCGATGGCGGCGCTGGGGCTGGAGCTGGAGCTGAGCGATCCGGCTCAGCGCCGGCAGCGCGCCACGGCGGCGCACATGCTGCCGCAGCGCATCACGCTGGCGGACTACCCGCAGCTGCAGCGTCTTGCCTGGCAGCTTCACGGCGTGACGGAGCTGTCGCCCCGGGAGGCGCTCGACCTCTACGAGCGCAATTGGCGGCACGTGGACCAGCGCGCCCTGTCCGCTCATGAGCGCCTGCTGGTGAAGATGCTCGCCGCGGAGCTGGGCGGGGGGCGACTCCTTGTTTGAGCGCGCGCATCACCGCCGAGTGGCCACCATCCTGCACGCGCTGGACGCCGACCTGCTCCGCGCGCACGCCTGCCTGTTCGGCGGCGGCACGGCGATCGCGCTGCGCTACGGGGAGTACCGCGAGTCGGTGGACATCGACTTCCTCGTGTCGGACATCGTCGGTTACCGGGCCTTGCGCCAGCGCCTGTCGGGCGCCGGCGGGATCCAGTCCATCGTGCGCGACGGCGCGAGCTTGAAGCAGGCGCGCGACATGCGAGCGGACCAGTACGGGCTGAGAACGATGCTGGCGGTGGACGATGTCGAGATCAAGTTCGAGATCGTGCTGGAGGCCCGCATCGCGCTGGAGCCGCCCGGCTCGGGCGATCGTGTATGCGGCGTGGCGACGCTGACGCCGCTCGACCTGGCCGCGAGCAAGCTGCTCGCCAATTCGGACCGCTGGCGCGACGACGCCGCCCTGAGCCGCGACCTGATCGATCTCGCGATGATGTCCGTGCCCAGGAAGCTTCTGCGGCTCGCGATGGCGAAGGCGAAGACGGCCTACGGCGACAGCATCGAGCAGGATCTCGCCAAGGCGATCCAGCAGCTGCGCGATCGTCCCCACCGGCTGGACGATTGCATGCACGCGATGCGCATGACGGACGTGCCCAAGGCCCTGCTCTGGAAACGCATCAAGGCGCTCACGCCGTGAGCGTCGGCGCACACGGCGCCTACAACTCGGCCAGCGGGATGCCCCCGGCGCGTTCGTCGGCCTTCAGCTCGACGATCAATCGAGCGAGGTCGGCCTCCAGCCGCTTGAGGGTCTTGGGGTCCAGGGACGAGAGCGCGGCCGGCAGCACGCCGGCGTAGGGACCGGGGCTGCGCTTGAGAAGGCGGGCGCCCGCCGGGGCAAGCCGCAGGCGCACCGAGCGGCGGTCGTCGTCGTGCCGGGCCACCCGCACCAGTTCTCGCGCCGCGAGCGCCTTCACCAGGTTGCTGGCGGTCGACTGGTGAATGTCCATCGCGCGTGCAAGCTCGCCCACGCCGATGTCCGGCCGCCCGTGGATCACGCTCAGCGCCCAGACCTGCGCGCCCCCGAGGCCGACCTGCTTCTCGACCTGCTGGAAGTGGGTCTTGACGGCGTTGAACACCTGGCGGAACTGGCGCAGCACGCGCGCCGGCGGCTCGTCCGCCTGGAGCGGTTCGACAGTCGGCCTCTTGTCTCGGGCGGTGGGTGCGGGGCGCGTGGCCATGCGTCGATCATATCGAGCACGCATCTGCGCGGACCCGGGCGCGCGCCTTGCAAGGCGCTGCCATGTTCAGCGAGCTCTCCCCCTGGATGAGCTGAGCAACGCCTACCGGCGCGACCGCAGCTGCAGCGCCGCTTGCTCGGCCAGCGCGAGCAGGCGGTCGAGCAGGCGCCGCGTGGCTGCGGAACCGGCCGAGCCGTCGGTCAGCCAGCGGGCGAAGGTGCACAGGTAGATCGAGGTCAGCGCGGCCTCGCCCGCCTCGCGCCGCCAGCCGATCTCCGGCAGGTGCGCGACGTCGCGGAACCATTGCACGGTCCGGCTGATGCGCATCACGCCGAGCGCCTGCAGATGCACATGCTCCGGCTGGAACTTGTAGCGCAGCATCGCAGGCACCAGGCGCCGGTGCGGCGCCAGCGTATCCAGCCACGCACAGATCGCGCGGTGCAGGCGGTCGCGCGGGCTCGATTCGAGCCAACCCGGCGTCTCGGCCATGGCCAGCATGGCGGCGTCGGCGCGGTCGAACCAGGCTTCGGCGAGCGCGTCCTTGTGTTCGTAGAGCTGCCGCACGTCGGCCAGCGAGACGCCCACGGCGTGGGCCACCTCGTGCAGGTGCACGGCATCCCAGCCTCGCCGGTCGCCCATGTCGAGTGCCGTGTCGAGGATCAGGCGACGCAACGCCTGCGCCGCGCAGGCGCTGTGCACCGCCTTGCCGTCGGCGGTGGCGCCTGCATCGATGTTGGTGGTCATGGCGTGTCCTGCGGACCCGCCACCTCAGCGGCAAACAACATGCCGAATGCGGCCGCTTGGTCGGCGCCGCCCCCGCGAGCGGCTGTTGGAGTTCGCTCGAAGCGCCGGTAAATGCGGCTGAAAGGATTGCCGCCGAGCGAGCCCGGCCGCCGTCAGTGCAGCGTCGCCAGGTAGGCCGCGATCTCCCGCGCATGCTCCTCGGTCACCCCCAGGTCCGGCATCGCGCTGCCGGGCTTGATGCGCTGCGGCTCGCGGATCCAGCGCACGAGGTTGTCGCTGGTGTTGGGCAGGCGGCCGGCGATCAGCGCGCGCCGGGCCATGCCGTCCAGCGGCGGGCCGACCTGCGGCGACGAATGCGTCAGCCCCGGGATCGTGTGGCAGGCGATGCAGGCGTACTGGCGCAGCACCAGCTGGGCCCGCTCGTCGGGCGGCCTCGAGCGCAGCGCGGACGTCGTGTCCGCCGAGCTCGGCAGCGTGCAGGCCGATGACGCCTGCGCCGCCATGCGGGCGTGGTAGTCGGCCGGCGACATCTCGGGCAGGCGCGCGATGAAGCCGACGACGGCCCAGATGTCCTCGTCCGACAGGCGCATCTCCCACGCCGGCATGCCGCTCATGCGGATGCCGTTGCGCGTGATCCAGTAGATCTCGCGCTCGTGCCAGCGGCGAGCGGCGTCGACCAGCGGTCCCGGCAGCGGCTGCATGCTCATGCCCACCGGGCCCGGAGCCACGCCCGGCCCGCCGTGGCACTGCACGCAGTGATCGCGGTAGCAATCGGCCCCGCGGGCGATCAGTTCCGGCGCGTCGAGCGGCGGCGGGCGGATGTCGGCGGCACGCTGGCGCACCGAGTGCTTCAAGGTGGTTTCGAGCAGCGAATAGACCGGCTGCGTGTGCTCGGTCGTCGCGCCGACGTCGTACAGCCCGCGCCACACCACGAGCGCGGCCGCGGCCAGCCCGGTGGCGGCCAGGGCCGCCAGGGTGACGAGCACGGTGGTCAGGGGTCGTTTCATGGCAAGGTCCGGCGGCCAGCGTGATTCAGCAAGCAGCGCGCCGGGAACGCTTCTTGATGGGGAGGGCCCATGCGGCCCCACGCGCACACCCTCCTGCAGACCGCATCGCGTGTCGGCGTCCTGCTCGCGAGCCTGGCTTGCGCCGCCTGCGGCGAGGTGCCTGCGCCCGATCGCGCGTATCGCCAGGTCGAACGAGGCGATGCCGACCGCGGACGGCAACTGATCGTGCACTACCAATGCGGCAGCTGCCACACGATTCCCGAGGCGGCGTCCAGCGCGGTCGGCGTGGGCCCGTCGCTCGCCGGCTTCGCGCGCCGCAGCTACATCGCCGGGCAGGTGCCCAACGGCCCCGCGACGCTGCAGCGCTGGCTGCTGGACCCGCAGGCGCTGGTGCCGGGCGCCGCCATGCCCGACCTCGGCATGTCCGTCGAGGACGCGCGCGACATCGCGGCCTACCTGATGTCGCGCCCATGAGCGGCCGCGAGGGCATGAACTGGCTCGTGGCGCCGGCCAGCCTGGAGGCCGGCGTGCTGGCCGAACTCGGCTGGGTGCTGATCGCCGGTGCGAGCGTGATCTTCGTGCTCACGACGGCGTTGCTCGCGCTCGCGCTGCGCCGCCGCAAGCGCGTGCTGCCGACCGCGTGGTGGACCGTCGGCGGCGGCATCGTCTTCCCCGCGGTGGTGCTCAGCACGCTGCTGCTGTACGGCGTGCAGCGCACCGCCGGGCTCGAACGTGCGCCCGCCGCGAGCCCGCTGGTGATCGGCGTGACCGGGCACCTGTGGTGGTGGGACGTGCACTACCGCGACCCGGCCACCGGCGCGACGATCCGCGTGGCCAACGAACTGCATCTGCCGCTCGGCCAGCCGGTGCAGCTCGGGCTGCAGAGCGCCGACGTGATCCACAGCTTCTGGGTGCCGGCGCTGGGCGGCAAGATGGACCTCGTGCCCGGACGCGTCAACCGGCTCGTCATCACGGCCGACACGCCGGGCGTGTACCGCGGCGTCTGCGCCGAATACTGCGGCACGCAGCACGCGCGCATGGGCCTGCACGTGGTGGTCGAGACGCCGGAGCAGTTCCAGCGCTGGCTGGCGGCGCAGGCGGCACAGGCGGCCGCGCCGCGGGATGCACAAGCGCAGCGTGGCCGCCAGGCCTTCCTCGACCACGGCTGCGCCGCCTGCCATGTGCTGCGCGGCGTGGCGAGCCGCGCCGAAGGCCCGGGCGCGCTCGGCCCCGACCTCACCCACGTCGGCGGCCGGCTGCACCTCGGCGCCGGAACCATCGCCAACGGCGAGCAGGCGATGCTGAACTGGATCACCGACGTCCAGGCGCACAAGCCGGGCGCACGCATGCCCTCGTTCGGCCACCTCGACCGCGAGACGCTGGTGGCCCTCGCGGCTTACCTGGTGGACCTGAAATGACACCGTCGACCTGCCACCGCGCCGCAAACGTCGTCATCCCGACGACCTGCCACGGCAGCGCAAACGTCGTCGTCCCGGCGACCTGCCACGGCGCCGCAAACGTCGTCATCCCGACGAACGCCGGGATCCATCGTGCCGGCGAGACGCGTCTGGACCCCGGCGTACGCCGGGGTGACGGCGCGTGGAAACGTAGCGTCCTCAGGGCGCAGCGTTCCGTGCGTCGCGAGATCGCGCGCGGCGCGGTGGGAGCGCTGAAATGACCGGCGAAGCCCGCCCCCTGCCCAACCGCCTGCCGCGGCCGGCCGGCGAGCTCGAGCGCTTGAAGGAGGTGTGGCGGCTGCCGCGTGGCTGGCGTGCCATGACGGCGGTCAATAACACCGTGATCGGCAAGCTTTACATCGCGACTGCCTTTATTTTCCTGTTGCTGGCCGGCGCGCTCGCGCTCGTGATGCGCGCCCAGCTCGCCGTGCCGGAGGCCGGCCTCGTTTCGCCCGGCACCTACAACCAGCTGTTCACCATGCACGGCACGGTGATGATGTTCCTGTTCGCCGTGCCGATCGTCGAGGCGGTCGCGGTGTACCTGCTGCCCAACATGCTGGGCGCGCGCGACCTGCCCTTCCCGCGGCTGTCGGCCTATGCCTTCTGGGCCTACGCCTTCGGCGGGCTCGCGTTCTTCTGCACCATCTTCGTCGGCCTGTCGCCCGACGGCGGCTGGTTCATGTACCCGCCGCTGACGAGCCGCAGCCACTCGCCGGGCCTCAATGCCGACTTCTGGCTGCTCGGCATCGGCTTCATCGAGATCTCGGCCATCGCCGGCGCGATCGAGCTGATCATCGGCCTGCTGATGACACGCGCGCCGGGCATGACGCTCGCGCGCATGCCGGTCTACGCCTGGGCGATGCTGATCGTCGGCTTGATGATCGTGTTCGCGTTCCCGGCGGTGATCGCCGGCACCGCGCTGCTCGAGATGGAACGCGCCTTCGACTGGCCGTTCTTCGACGCCACGCGCGGCGGCGACCCGCTGCTGTGGCAGCACCTGTTCTGGTTCTTCGGCCATCCCGAGGTCTACATCATCTTCCTGCCCGCGGCCGGCATGGTCTCGGCCATCGTGCCGGTGATCGCCGGCACGCCGCTCGCCGGCCACCGCGCCATCGTCGCCGCGCTGCTCGGCGTCGGCTTCTTCAGCTTCGCGCTGTGGGCGCACCACATGTTCAGCGCCGGGCTCGGCTCGCTGTCGCTGAGTTTCGTGTCGGCCGCGAGCCTCGCAGTCGCGATCCCCGCGGGCATGCAGGTCTTCGCCTGGATCGCCACGCTGTGGCGCGGCCGCGTGCGCATCGACACGCAGACCTTGTTCGTGCTCGGCTTCCTGTTCACCTTCGTGTTCGGCGGGCTGACCGGCGTGATGGTCGCGGTGCTGCCATTCGACTGGCAGGTGCACGACAGCTACTTCATCGTCGCGCACCTGCACTACGTGCTGATCGGCGGCGTGGTGTTCCCGCTGTTCGCGGCGCTGTACCACTGGCTGCCGCTCGTCAACGGGCACCGGCTCGACGAACGGCTCGGGCGCTGGGTGTTCGGCCTGAGCTTCGGCGGCTTCCACCTGGCGTTCTTCCCGATGCACATCGCCGGGCTGCTGGGCATGCCGCGGCGCATCTACACCTATCCCGCGGGGCTCGGCTGGGAGTGGCCCAACCTGCTGTCCAGCCTGGGCGCGGCGGCCATCGCGGCGGGCGCCGCGTTGCTGCTGTTCGACGTCGGGCGCACGCTGCGCCGGCCGCAGCAGGAGCACGGCAATCCGTGGAAAGCCGCCACGCTCGAGTGGGCGCCGGCCGAGTTGTACAGCACACGCAGCATCCCGCAGGTCGAGTCGCGCGATCCGCTTTGGCAGCGCGAGAACCTCGGCGCAGAGATCGAACGCGGCGAGCATTGGCTGCCCGGCACCGCGACCGGGCTGCGCGAGACGCTGGTCACCGGCGCGCGCGCCGCCGACATCCGCCACCTCATCGTGCTGCCGGGACCGAGCTGGCTGCCGGTGGGCGCGGCCTTCGGCACGGCGGCGTATTTCCTGCTGCTGACGGTGAAATGGGTGTGGACGGCGCATGCCTTCGGCCTGCTCGCCGTCGTCTGCACGCTGGCCTGGCTGTGGCAGACCGATCGCCTCCCCGCCGCCCGCCAGGCCGAGATCGGCGAGGGTGTTCGCGTGCCGGTGGGTGCGAGCGGGCGGGCCTCGCATTCGTGGTGGGCGACGGTGATCCTCGTGATCGTCGACATGACGATCTTCGCGTCGATGGCCTTCGGTCACATCCACTTGTCGATGCTGAGCGACGTCTGCCCGCCGCCGGGCGCGGCGCTGCCCGACGGCAGCGTGATGGTGAACGTGGCCGCGGCCTTCGCGCTCAGCGGCGCGCTGGTGTGGTGGAGCGGCCGTCCGCGGCAGGCTCGCGCACTCGGCCTCGGCCGCCTGCTGCTGATCCTGCTGCCCGCCGCGGCGATCGCGGTGATGGCCTTCGCCGGCCTGCTGCAGTCGCACCTCGACGCCGGCCTGACACCGCGAGCCCTCGCCTGGAGCGCGAGCGTGGCGGCGCTGCTGAGCTACGTGGGGCTGCACGCGGTGTTGATCGTCGTGTTCGCCGGCTACCTCCTGGCGCGCGCCGGCGCGGGCCTGCTGACACCGCGCGAACACGCCACCTTCGACAACTGCGCGCTGCTGTGGTGGGGCGGCTGCGCGCAGGGGATCGTGGTCGCGGGGCTGCCGCACCTCGTCGCGTGGTGGATGGCATGACGCCGCCGGCCCCGTTCTTTCGCGCCAGCGTGCGAGCCTCGCTGCCGCTGTGGTGGTGGGCGCTGCATTTTGCGTTCTGCTATGTGGGGCTGGCAGCCGGCTGCACCGCCGGTTGGGATCTCGGCGCGTCGCTCCTGGGGTCGCCGTTGCGCACGACGCTCGTGCTCGGCAGCGCGATCGCCGTGGCCGGTGCCGCCGCTCTGCTGCTGCACGCATGGCGCCAGTCGCGCACCGTTGACGGTGCGCTGCTCGCGCGAGTGCGCCTGGCCGCCGCGGCGATGGCGCTGATCGGCATCGCCTGGACCTCGGTACCACTCTTGCTGCTGCCCTTGTGCCGGCTCGCGTGAACACGCACCGCGAAGAAGCCATGAACGAAGCCCCGATCGTCCTGATCACCGGCGCCGCCGGCGACATCGGCTCGTCGCTGATCGAGGCATTGCAGCCGGACTACCGCGTGGTCGGGCTCGACCGTGCCGGCGCGAAGGCCGCCGTGCCGCTGATCGAGGTCGATCTCGCGTCGGAGGAGTCGCTGCGCCAAGCGATGGCGCGCGTTCGCGCCGAGCACGGCCCGCACATCGCCAGCGTGATCCACCTCGCGGCCTATTTCGACTTCACCGGCGAGGACCATCCGGCCTATCAGCAGGTCAACGTCGACGGCACGCGCTTCCTGCTGCGTGCGCTGCAAGGGCTGGAGGTCGAGCAGTTCGTCTATTCGGGCACGATGCTCGTGCACGAACCCGGCGCACCGGGCGAACGCATCGACGAGAGCCGACCGATCGCGCCCAAATGGGCGTACCCGAAGTCCAAGGCCGCCGCCGAGCAGGCGATCCGCGACGAGCACGGCAGCATCCCCATCGTGCTGCTGCACCTGGCCGGCGTTTACGACGAGCGCCGCTGCGTGCCGACGCTCGCGCAGCAGATCGCCCGCATCTACGAGCGTGACTTCAAGAGCTACCTCTACGCCGGCGACCCGAATGCGGGCCAGTCGCTGCTGCACAAGGAGGACATGGTCGATGCGTTCCGCCGCGCCGTCGATCGGCGCGGCGAGCTGCCGCCCGAGACGGTGATGCTCATCGGCGAGCCCGACGCGCCCGGCTACGACGAGCTGCAGGACCTCATCGGCCGGCTGCTGCACGGCGACGACGAATGGACGACGCTGAAGGTGCCCAAGCCGGTGGCCAAGCTGGGCGCGCTGCTGGAGGAGAGGCTTGAACCCGTGATCCCGGACGCGATCGACCAGGGCGAGAAGCCGTTCATCCGCCCCTTCATGGTCGAGATGGCCGACGACCACTACGCGCTCGACATCTCGCGCGCGCGCCGGCTGCTCGGCTGGCAGCCGCGGCACCGCATCCGCGCCAAGCTGCCGGCACTGATCGAGTCGCTGAAGAAGGATCCACTGGGCTGGTACCAGGCCAACCGCGTGACGCCGCCGCCGTGGATGCAGCAGGCCAAGGACGAAGGCGAACACCCCGACACACTGCGCACGCGCCACGAGGCGCAGCGCCGGCAGGAACATGCCGAGCATCTGTGGGCGCCGTGGTTCAACATCGCGCTCGGCGTGTGGCTGCTGACGGGCCCGCCGATGCTGGCGCTGCAGTCGCGCCCGCTCGTGGTCAGCGACATGCTGGCCGGCGCGGCGTTGATGATCTTCGCGGCGATGTCGCTGTCGTGGCGGCTCGCCTGGGCGCGCTGGGCCTGCGCCACGGTGGGCATGTGGGTGTTGTTCGCGCCGCTCGCCTTCTGGGCGCCGACGGCGGCGGGCTATCTCAACGACACGCTGGTGGGCACCCTGATCATTGCGCTGGCGGTGCTCACGCCGCCCGAACCCGGTGTGTCGCCGGTGGCCGCCATGACCGGCCCCGAGTCGCCGCCCGGCTGGAGCTTCAACCCGTCGAGCTGGACCCAGCGGCTGCCGATCATCCTGCTCGCCTTCGTCGGGCTGCAGATCTCGCGCTACCTCGCGTCGTACCAGCTCGGCCACGTCGACAGCGTGTGGGAGCCCTTCTTCGCCGGCGGGCCCGACCCGAAGAACGGCACCGAGGAGATCATCACCTCCAGCGTGTCCGAGGCCTGGCCGGTGCCCGACGCCGGGCTCGGCGCCCTCACCTATGCGCTGGAGATCCTGACCGGCGTCATCGGCTCGCAGCGGCGCTGGCGCACCATGCCCTGGCTCGTGCTGCTGTTCGGCGTGATGATCGTGCCGCTGGGCGCGGTGTCGATCTTCTTCATCATCATCCAGCCGATCTGGATCGGCACCTGGTGCACGCTGTGCCTGATCGCCGCGGCGGCGATGCTGGTGCAGATCCCCTACTCGCTCGATGAACTCGTCGCCACCGGCCAGTTTCTCTGGCGCCGCAGGCGCGCCGGGCAAAGCCTGCTGCGCGTGCTGATGGTGGGCGACACCGACGAGGCCGATCCGAGTGCGGTGCCCGTCGAGCCGAGGCCGTTCGAACGTGCGCCGGGCGCGCTGCTGCGCGACATGTGGAGCGGCGGCGTGAACCTGCCGTGGAACCTGGCGCTGGCGATCGCCGTCGGGCTGTGGCTCATGTTCACCCGGCTCACGCTCGACGCGCAGGGCGCGATTGCGAACGTTCATCACCTGGTCGGCTCGCTGGTGGTCACGGTGGCGGTGATCGCCTGCGCCGAGGTGGCGCGTACGCTGCGCTGGCTCATCGTGCTGCTGGGCGCGGCGCTGGCGGCGGCCTCGTTCGTCTATGCCGTCGGCGCCCTGCAGTTGAGCGTCTCGCTCGCCTGCGCGGCGGCGCTCGTGCTGCTCGGCCTGCCGCGCGGGACGGTGCAGAGCCGGTTCGGGGGGTGGAACCGGTACGTGCTCTGAGGCGACGGCCTGAGGCACGCGTGGATCCCGACTTCCGTCGGGATGACGGGCACGAAGGATGAACGGTCGTCATCCCGACGAAAGTCGGGATCCACGCAGTCCGCCGACCCATCGGCAGACCTGACTCACCCAGCCAACGCCAGCACCACGCCCACGCCACCCAGCAACACCACCCCCGCCGCCGCAACCACCCAGCGCCGCGTCGCCAGCCACCACTGCAGGCTGCGCTCGCGCGCGAGCGCATCGAATCGGCCATGCGCGCCTTGTGCACCAGGCGCCGGCTGGTGCAGGTTGTCGGGGCGCTGCTCTGGCAGCGGCTCGTCGCTTTGCTGGCCCTTGGTGGCCATCAGCGCCAGCAGGCGATCGAGCAGGCCGGGCGCCAGGCGCTGCGCGAGGATGGCCTTGGCGGCGGGCCAGCCGACCCACCATTCGCGCCGGTCGTGCAGCGCCGCGTGCACGATCGCCTCGCCCGCAAGTTCGGGCTGGAAGATCGGTGGCACCGGCTGCGGCTGGCGCGGCATCGTCGTGCGGCCCCAGTCGAACTGCGGCGTGTTGAAGGCCGACAGCTGCACCATCGTCAGCCGCACGCCGCTGCCCTCGTCGATCAGCTCGCTGCGCAGCGAATCGGTGAAGCCGCGCAGGGCCGCCTTGGCCGCGCAGTACGGCGCCTGCAGCGGGATCGAGCGGTAGGCGAGCGCCGAGCCGACCTGCACCACGATGCCGCGGCCGCGCGGCTTCATGCGCCGCAGCGCGGCCATCGTGCCCCACACCGCGCCGTGGTAGGTCACGTCGGTCGCCCGCCGGAAGTCCTCCACGCTGATCCGATCGGCCGCAGAGAAGATGGTCGCCATCGCGTTGTTGACCCAGATGTCGATGGCGCCCCAATGCTGCTCGACCTGCGCCGCGGCGGCTTCGACCTGCTGCGCGTCGGCCACGTCGGCGGCGATCGCGAGCGCCTGCCCGCCCAGCTGCTCGATGGCCCGGGCGGTGGCGTCCAGGCGCTGCATCCCGCGCGCGAGCACGGCCACCCGGGCGCCGCGCCGCGCAAAGGCCTCGGCGGTGGCGCGGCCGATGCCGGCCGTCCCGCCCGTCACGACGACCACGAGGCCGGCGCAAGCTTGCGAATCGATCGGGTGCGATGTCATGCCGCTGGACGGCAACCGGCATGCCGCCCCGCGGCGCGATGCCGGTCCGCGCAGCGGCAATCAGGACTCGGCTTCTTCAGGGCCCGGCGCGAGCACCCCGAAGTCGCTGCAGCGCACGACGACCTGGTCCTGGGGCTTGGCGGCGTAGCGGCGGCGGATCGCCGCCTCCAGCACGTCGGCATGCTCTTCGCAGCAGCGCAGCCAGGCGTCGGGCGTCGCCGGCGTATGCAGGCACTGCTCGAAGACCGCGCGCGGGATCAGGGCCCTGACGGGCTGGCCATCGATCACCACCACCATGTCCACGGCCTGCATGGCCGGGCTGATTCCCGTCTGGATCGCGTGCACTAGCGGCCTCCTGCATTCAACGGCCAGCATGCGAGCGATGCACACCATGGTGCAAGCAGTGGCTTTGCGCGGCGGTCCCCCTACACCCCCGCCGGGTAGGTCTCCGGCAGTTCGGTTGCGTCCCACTGCGCATTGCGCTCCAGCGGCTCCACCGCACGGGTCTCGTCGATGTGGATGAGGGCGTCGAACTGATCCGGCAGGCGGGCGAAGAAGTAGTGGCTCTGGCGCTCGGTCTCGGGGCGGTAGATCACGCCGATCGCGCGTTCGAGCCGCGGCTCGTGCAGCGCCTCGAGGTGGTGGCCGGCGCCGCGCAGCGGCAGCAGGAAACGTTCGATCCCGGTGTCGTGCATCAGGCGCTCGTGGCTGTCGTGGCGTGACGGCAGCACCTGCTTGCGCTCGGCCGGGGCACCCCAGTCGGAGGCCGCCGTCACGCTGCCGCGGTGGGTGCTGAAGCCCACGAGCACCGCGTCGCGGCCATGCCGTTCGCGCACCAGCTGGCCGAGGTTGAGTTCGCCGCGGCGCTGGCCCATTTCGGTGGCGCGCGCGTCGCCGAGGTGCGAGTTGTGCGCCCACACGTCGATCTTCGGGCGGCGGCCGTGCCGCCCGAGGTGGCGTTCGAGCGCGCCCAGCGTCTCGGCCATGTGGCGGTCGCGCAGGTTCCACGACGACACGTCGCTCAGATACATCGAGCGGTAGTACTCCTCCGCGTTCTTCACGAGGCGCGCGTTCTGCTCGGCGTCGAAGGCGGCTTCGGCGTCGGCGTCGCTGCCGAGCGTGGCCGCCGCGCTGCGCCGGCGCATCTCGACCAGCATGGCGACCACTTCCTGCTGGCACCCTTCGGCATCGCCGAGACCGGTCAGCAGGCCGTAGTTCTGGCTGTCGTCGCCGAACTGATCGAAACACGCGTAACGCTCGCGTGCGCGCCGCGCCGCCAGCGGGTCCGCGCGATCGAGGTGGCGCAGCACGGCCTCCATCGAGGCGTGCAGGCTGTACAGGTCGAGGCCGTAGAAGCCGCTGCGCCGCGGCTGCGGCAGCGCGCCGTTGTGCGCACGCTGCCAGTCGAGGAAGTCGATCACGTCGGTGTTGCGCCACATCCAGGTCGGAAAGCGCCTGAAGCCGGCCAATGCGTCGACCGCGAACTCGTCGTCCCCGCCGCCGCGCACGAAGCGGTTGACGCGGTAGGCGTCGGGCCAGTCGCCTTCGATGGCGACGGCGTCGAAGCCCTTGTCGGCAATCAGTCGCTGCGTGATGCGTGCGCGCTCGCGATAGAACTCGTGCGTGCCGTGCGAGGCCTCGCCGAGCAGCACGACATGCGCGTCGCCGATCAGCTCGAGCAAGTCGGCGTGTTCGTCGTCTTCGGCCAGGGGAATCGCCGCGGCGCGCAGGGCGTGCAGCGCCTCGGAATGTGCGGTCGATCTCATCGTCGCGCTCTCCTACCTTGGGTGGGCCGCGTCCTGCTGTGCCAGCGCCAGCAGGTCGCGCACTTCGTCGTCGGTGGTCTGGGCGAAGTCCTCGTACCACTGGCTGACGGCGCGGAAGTTCCCCGGCGTGGACACGCAGACCACGTCGTCGGCCTCGCCGCGCAGGTCCTCGCAGGTGTCGACCGCCCCGGTGGGCACGGCGACCACGATGCGCGCCGGTTCCTGGCGCCGCAGCGCCTTCACCGCCGCGTGCATCGTCGAGCCGGTCGCCAGGCCGTCGTCGACCAGCAGCACGGTGCAGCCGCGCACCACGGGCGGCGGCCGATCGCCGCGGTACAGCCGCTCGCGGCGCACCAGTTCCTCCTGCTCTCGGCGCGTCACGGCGTCGACGTCGGCCTCGCTGATGCCCAGCATGTGCACCACGTTGTGGTTGAGCACGCGCACGCCGCCGCTCGCCAGCGCACCCATGGCGTACTCCTCGTGCCCGGGCACGCCGAGCTTGCGCACGATGAACACGTCGAGCGGCGCCCGCAGCGCCTGCGCCACTTCGAACCCCACCGGCACGCCGCCGCGCGGCAGCGCCAGCACGATGACGTCGGCCCGCCCGGCATAGCCGGCGAGCCGCTGCGCCAGCGTGCGCCCGGCCTGGCGGCGGTCCTGGAAGACGATGTTGGCCATCGGTTGCTCCTTTTCGGCAGCCTGCTCGCCAACGGGGCGGACGGCGGCTGCCCCGCTGGACTGCGGGCAACACGCGTTCCCGCCGCATCGGACGCTCGCCGGCGGGCACCCGGGTTGCTCGTCCCGCTTGACCAGGAGCAAGCGATGACCACCCTCTTTCGAGCCGGCCTGTGTGCGGCGGTGTTGATTCTGTCGGCCTGCGGAGAGACCGCCAAGCTGCCGTTCGAGGCCGGCACCGGCCCCGCGCCCGAGCTGCCGCGACCGAACAAGACGCTGATCCCGACGGTCGACATCGCCCGCGCCACCGGCTGGCCGCCTGACACCAGGCCGCTCGCCGCCCCGAGCCTGAACGTCAACGCGTTCGCCACCGGTCTAGACCATCCCCGGTGGCTGCACGTGCTGCCCAACGGCGACGTGCTGGTGGCCGAGTCCAACGCGCCGCCGAAGGAGGCGCAGCCGGGCGGGATCAAGTCGTGGTTCATGAAGCGGGCGATGAGCAAGGCCGGCGCCGGCGTCCCCAGCGCCAACCGCATCACCTTGCTGCGCGATGCCGATGGCGACGGCGTGGCGGAGACGCGCAGCGTGTTCGTGCAGAACCTGACGTCGCCGTTCGGCATGGCGCTCGTGGGCAGCGACTTCTACGTGGCGAACGCCGACGGCATCCTCCGCTTCGCCTACACCGCAGGCGCGACCCACCTCGACACGACGGGCACGCAGGTGGTCGACCTGCCCGGCGGCCCGCTCAACCACCACTGGACGAAGAACATCATCGCGAGCCGCGACGGCAGCAAGCTCTACGCGACGGTCGGCTCCAACAGCAACGTCGGCGAGAACGGCATGCACATGGAAGAAGGCCGCGCGGCCATCTGGGAGGTGGACCCGCGGGCCGGCACCAAGCGACTCTTCGCCACCGGCTTGCGCAATCCGAACGGCATGGCCTGGGAGCCGGCCACGGGCGTGCTGTGGACGGTGGTCAACGAACGCGACGAACTGGGCAGCGACCTGGTTCCCGACTACCTCACCTCCGTCAAGGAAGGGGCGTTCTACGGCTGGCCTTACAGCTACTGGGGCCGCATCGTCGACGAGCGCGTGCAGCCGCCGCGGCCGGACCTCGTCTCCCAGTCCATCAAGCCCGACTATGCGCTCGGCACGCACGTCGCGCCGCTCGGCCTCGCGAGCGCGGACGGCGCCGCCTTGCCGGCGGCCTTCCGCAATGGCATGTTCGTCGGCCTGCACGGCTCGTGGAACCGCAAGCCCAAGGCGGGCTACAAGGTGGTCTTCGTGCCCTTCGCCGATGGCCGACCGGCCGGCGCGATGGTGGACGTGCTGACGGGCTTCCTCGACGAGCAGGAAAACGCACGCGGCCGCCCGGTGGGCGTGGCGATCGACAAGCGCGGCGCGCTGCTGGTGGCCGACGACGTGGGCAACACGATCTGGCGGGTCGTCGACGCCAGCGTTCCGGTGGGCAGCGCACGCCCGGCGCCCGCGCCGGCGTCTGCGGCATCGCAGGCGGCGCGCTGAGGTGGGCAGGCCTGGCTGCCCGGCAGACGCTCCGTCAGGAGTTCGCCCTCACCGCCTGGCAGACCAGTTCGCTCTCGCCCTCGTCGTGCGGCGGCTCGAGCGGCGCGAGCGGCAGGCGCACGGTGAAGGTGCTGCCTTCGCCGAGCCCCGGGCTGGCGGCGGCCACCGTGCCACCGTGCAGCTCGACCAGCCGGCGCACCAGCGACAGCCCGATGCCCAGCCCGCCCTGGCGCCGCTCGGTGTCGCGGTCGGCCTGGCTGAAGATCTCGAACAGCCTGGGCAGCCAGTCGGCGGCGATGCCGATGCCGTCATCGGCCACGGAGATCGACACCTCGCCGCCGTCGCGCTGGGCGCGAACCTGGATGCAGCCGCCCTCGGGCGTGTACTTGGCCGCGTTGCTCAGCAGATTGACGATCACCTGCGCCAATCGCGCGGGGTCGGCGTCGAGTTCGATCGGCTCGTCCGGCAGCAGCAGGCGCAGCTCGTGGCGGCCGGCCTCGATCAGCGGCTGGCTCGTCTCGACGGCGCTTGCAAGCACGCTCTTGAGTTCCACGCGCTGCTTCTTCAGCTCGAGCTTGCCGCTGCTGATGCGGGCGATGTCGAGCAGGTCGTCCACCAGCAGCACGAGGCGGCCGAACTGGCGCTCCATGATGTCGAGCGCCTTGGCGACGGCCGCGGGGTCGTCGTGCGCGAGCCGGATCACATGCAGCCCGTTGCGCAACGGGGCCAGCGGGTTGCGCAGCTCGTGACCGAGCGTGGCGAGGAACTCGCTCTTGTTCCGATCGGCCTCCGCCAGCTCCGAAGCCAGCCGCCGCAGCTCGTCTTCGGCGCGTTTCCTGGGCGTGATGTCGTTGAACAGCACCGCCACCTGACGGGTCTCGGCGCCGCCGATGCGCGAGGCATGCACGTCGTACCAGCGGCCGAGCCCCTTGGCCTCGTTGACGAAGCGCACGGCGCGCCCCGTCGAGACGACAGCGCCGTAGGTCTCGAACCAGTGGGATTCGTGGGCGGGCAACAGTTCGCGCACGGTCCGGCCCACGGCATCGACGAGCCCCGTGTGATCCACGAAGGCGCGGTTGGTCTCGATGAAACGGTAGTCCACCGGACGGCCGGCGTCGTTGAAGAGCATCTCGATGATGCAGAAGCCCTCGTCCATCGAGTTGAAGACGGTTCGGTAGCGCTCCTCGCTCGCCTGCAGGTCGGCCTCGGCGCGCAGCCGCTCGCGCAGGTCGACGGCGCGCTCCATGCGCAACGCCGCCTTGCTGACGAAGAGTTCGACGAAGAACGAGAGCTTGGCCTTGAGCACCGCGGGCACCAGCGGCTTGGCCAGAAAGTCCACTGCGCCCAGCGCGTAGGCCTCTTCGACCTGCAGGTCGGCCATGTCGTAGGCGGTGACGAAGATGATCGGCGTGTTGCGGCAGCGGTCCATCGCACGCATGCGCCGCGCCGCCTCGAAGCCGCTCATCGTGGGCATGCGCACGTCGAGCAGGATGGCGGCGAAGTCGGTGTCGGCCGCCTTGGCCAGCGCCTCTTCGCCCGAACCCGCGCGCACCAGGTGCTCGCCGAGGTCGTCCAGCACGGCTTCGAGTGCCAACAGGTTGGCCGGCTCGTCGTCGACGAGCAGGATGTTGACTTGTTTGTTGGCAGACACCGCGCGTTGTTTCCTTCGTGCCGGCACCCGGAAGTCGGCTTCTCGAGGGCCGCCGGGCGTTCCCGGCAGCCCGGGGGGGCCGCCGATTATGGCGTTGTGCTGCGACCGTAGCGCGGAAACGCGTGGCGGCCCAATCGGTTCATACCCGAGCGCCGGCCACGGCCGGCGGCTCCCGCCCGGGCTCGCGCACCGGCGGCGATTCGGCCGGCGCCGGCGGATCCTCGATCTCGGGCGGCGGCAGGTCCGGCGCGGGCGGTGGCGGGGGCGGCTCCGTCGGAGGCGTGGGCTCGGGCGTGGGAGGAATCGAATGCATGCGCTGTTGTCCGTGTTTGCGGGCCATTCTCCGCCCGGCGCGCAGGGCCGGGCGCGAAACCCTGCTGCGGTGTTGGGTCAGCCGCGCTTGGCCACCAGGGTCAGGATGTCGTACGACGCGACCAGCTCGCCGTCCTGGTTGGTGACCTCCACGTCCCAGGCGACCACGCCCTGTCCCACGCCGTTGGCGTCCTTCTTCTGCCGGTCGATCTTGCGCTTGCAGGTCAGCCGCGCGCGGATGGTGTCGCCGATGCCCACCGGCTTGACGAAGCGCAGCGTGTCCAGCCCGTAGTTGGCGAGCACCGGTCCCGGCGCCGGCGAGACGAACAAGCCCGCCGCCGCGGAAAGCACGAAGTAGCCGTGCGCGATGCGCTTGCCGAACGGGCTCTCGCGCGCCGCGATCTCGTCGAAGTGCATGTAGAAGTAGTCGCCCGAGATGCCGCCGAAGGCGACGATGTCGGCCTCGCCCACGGTGCGGCGGTGCGTCAGCAGCGAGTCGCCGATCTCGAGGTCCTCGAAGTGCTTGCGGAACGGGTGCGGGCCGGACTCGTCGAGCTTCGCGCCGCGCATGTACTCGCCGGTGACGGCCGAGATCATCGTCGGCGAGCCCTGCACCGCCGCGCGCTGCAGGTAGTGCTTGACCGCGCGGATGCCGCCCAGCTCCTCGCCGCCGCCGGCGCGGCCGGGGCCGCCGTGCTTGAGCATCGGCAGCGGCGAGCCGTGGCCGGTCGACTCGGCCGCCGCTTCGCGATCGAGGATCAGCAGCCGCCCGTGCTGCGCGGCGATGAGCGGGATGACCTGCGCCGCCGTGGCCGGGTCGCGTGTGACGAGCGTGCCGACCAGGCTGCCGCGGCCGCGCGCGGCGAGGTCCAGCGCCTGGTCGAGGCCGTCGTAGGGCATCAGCGTGCTCACCGGGCCGAAGGCCTCCACCTCGTGCACCGCACGGTCGCCGAACGGGTCGCGGCTGAGCAGCAGGGTCGGGGCGAAGAAGGCCCCTTCGGCCACGCCCTCGCCTTGCGGCGCGTTGCCGTCGCGCTCGCCGAACACCACCTCGGCGTGCTGCATCAGCGTGGCCACGCGCTCGGCCACATCGGTGCGCTGGCCTTGCGACGCCAGCGCGCCCATGCGCACGTCTTCGCGTGCCGGGTCGCCGACGACGACTTTCTTCAGGCGAGCGGTCAGCTTCTCGGCCACCGCGTCGAGCCGCTCGCGCGGCACGATGGCGCGGCGGATCGCGGTGCACTTCTGCCCGGCCTTGACCGTCATCTCGCGCGCCACCTCCTTGACGAACAGATCGAACTCCTCGTCGTCGGGCGACACGTCGGGCGCGAGGATGGCGCAGTTGAGCGAATCGGCCTCGGCATTGAACGGCACCGATTGGCGCACGAGGTTGGGGTGCACACGCAGCCTGGCCGCGGTGTCGGCGGAGCCGGTGAAAGTGACGACGTCGCTGCCGTCGAGCCGCTCGAGCAGGTCGCCGGTGCCGCCGATCACGAGCTGCAGGCTGCCTTCGGGCAGCAGCCCGGAGGTCTGCATCAGCCGCACCGCCGCCTCGGTCAGGTAGCTCGTCGCGGTGGCCGGCTTGGCGATGCACGGCATGCCGGCCAGGAAACTTGGCGCGAACTTCTCCAGCAATCCCCAGACCGGGAAGTTGAAGGCGTTGATGTGCACCGCGAGGCCGCGCCGCGGCACGAGAATGTGCGTACCGGCGAAGCCGCCCTTCTTGCCCAGCGGCACCGCCGGCCCTTCATGCACCACGTTGCCCGACGGCAGCTCGTTGCTGCCCATGGCGGCGTAGGCCGACAGCGTGCCGCTGCCGCCTTCGATGTCGATCCAGCTGTCGTTGCGCGTCGCGCCGGTATGCGCCGACTCGGCGTACAGCGCCTCCTTGTGTTCGCTGAGGAACTTCGCGAGCGCCTTCAGGCGCGCCGCGCGCTGCTGGAAATCGAGCGCCAGCAGCGCCGGCACGCCGACCGTGCGGGCATGCGCCACCGCTTCGGCGAAGTCGATCGCCTCCTCGTGCGTGTGCGCGACCGGTCGCCCGTTGATCGCGCTGGCCAGCGTCTGTGCGCTGCGCTCGCCGACCCAGCGGCCGCCGATGTAGCTTTGCAGTGTTCGAACCATGGTGTGCTCCTGTGCGATTGAATCGATCAGGCGGCGGGGGCCGCCGAAGTCTGCTTGTTGCCGATGCCGAGGTAGGTGTCGATGATCCGCCGGTCGCGCAGCAGCGTTGGCGCCGGCCCGCTCAGCGCGACCGATCCGGTCTCGAGCACGTAGCCGCGGTCGGCCACCTGGAGGGCTGCGCGCGCATTCTGCTCGACCAGCAGCACCGACACGCCGATCTTGCGCAGCGACGACACCACCTGCAGCACCTCGCGCACGATCAGCGGCGCCAGGCCGAGCGAGGGCTCGTCGAGCATCAGCAGGCGCGGGCGGGCCATCAGCGCGCGGCCGATCGCGAGCAACTGGCGCTCGCCGCCCGACAGCGTCGAAGCCCACTGCGCGCGCCGCTCGGCCAGCCGCGGAAAGATCGCGAACACCTCGTCCATGCGCGCACGCTGGTCGCGCTGGCCGCGCCGCCAGCGCGCGAAGCCGCCGAGCAGCAGGTTGTCGTCGACCGACATCTCGCCGAACAGCTCGCGCTTCTCGGGCACCAGCCCGACGCCGCGCGCCACCATCGCTTCGACACTCGGCCGCGCCAGCCGCTCGCCGCCCATCACGAGTTCGCCGCGCGAGGGCAGCAAGCCCATCGTGGCGGCGAGCAAGGTGGTCTTGCCCGCGCCGTTGGGACCGATGACGGTGACGATCTCGCCCTCCGCGACGCTCAGGTGGACACCGTGCACCGCCTCCACCTCGCCGTAGGAGACGCTGAAGTCCTTCAGTTCGAGCAGCGCCTTGCTCACCGGAAAACCTTCGTGCGGCGCACTGCGGTATGTGCCCTTGGGGTCGTGGCCCGGCGTGCTCATGCGGCATCCTCCCAGTCGTCGGCACCGCCGAGGTAGGCCTCGAGCACGCGCGGGTTGGCCTGCACCTCGGCAGGCGCGCCCTCGGCGATGACGCAGCCGAACTCCAGCACAGTCACCCGGTCGGCCAGGTTCATCACGAACTCCATGTCGTGTTCGACCACCAGGATGCCCAGGCCTTCGGTTCGCAGCTGGGCGAGCAGGCCGGCGAGGGATTGCTTCTCCAGATGGCGCAGGCCGGCGGCCGGCTCGTCGAGCAGCAGCGCAGCGGGTTGCCCGGCGAGCGCGCGGGCGATCTCGACCACGCGTTGCTGGCCGAGCGGCAGCGAGCCGGCCGGCGTGTGCATGTGGTCGGCCAGGCCGCAACGTTCGATCTGGCGCCGCGCCTCCGCCAGCAGCGCTGCCTCTTCGGCACGCTCCAGCCGCAGCATCGCCGCCCACCAGCCGCGGCGCCCGCGCCGGTGCGCACCGAGCGCGACGTTCTCGAGCACGCTGCGCTGGCCGAGCAGCTTGACGTGCTGGAACGTGCGGGCCAACCCGCGCCTGGCGAACGCACGCGCCGGCCGGCCCTGCATGGCCTGCCCCATCAGCCGCACCTCGCCCTCGCTCGAATGGTCGACACCCGAGATCATGTTGAAGAAGGTGGTCTTGCCCGCCCCGTTGGGGCCGATCAGCGCGTGCACCTCGCCGGCCTTGAGCGTCAGCGCGATCGCGTTGTTGGCGATCAGGCCGCCGAAGCGCTTGGATACGTGGTCGGTTTCGAGCAGCAGTTCGCCCGGCGCGGGCAGCGGCCGCTGCGGCAAGGTGGCGCCCGATGTGCCCGCGGTCGCGCGCGAGGCGGGTGCCATGACTCGACGCGCCACGCGCGCGAGCGTGGGCCACAAGCCCTCGGCAAAGCGCTGCAGCACCAGCATCATCAGCAGCCCGAAGACGATGACCTCGAAGTTGCCGCTCGATCCGAGCAGCTGCGGCAGGATGTCCTGCAGCTGCTCCTTGACGAGCGTGATGAGCGTCGCGCCCAGCACCGCGCCCCACAGGTGCCCGGCGCCGCCGAGCACCGCCATGAACAGGTACTCGATGCCGATGTTGAGGTTGAACGGCGTCGGGTTGACGAAGCGCTGGAAGTGCGCGTAGAGCCAGCCCGACACGGCGGCCAGCAGCGCGGCCAGCACGAACACCTTGATGCGCTGGCGGGCGGTGGCGATGCCCATCGACTCGGCCATCACGCGGCTCGACTTGAGCGCACGCAGCGCCCGGCCCTCGCGCGAGTCGAGCAGGTTGTGCAGCGCCCACAACGCGAGCAGCAGCACGGCCCAGATCAGCACGCCGAGCAGGCGCGGCGAGGCGAGCGAGATGCCGGCGATCGTGAGCGGCGGCACCCCACCCAGGCCGGTGTGGCCGCCCAGGAAATCGAGGTTGCCGAACAGAAAATAGAGGCTCAGGCCCCAGGCGATGGTGCACAGCGGCAGGTAGTGCCCCGACAGCTTGAGCGTGATCGCCCCCAGCCCCCAGGCGACGAGGAAGGTGAGCGCGAGACCGAGCGCGAGGCCGAACCACGGCAGCAGCGCCGGGCTCGTCACCTGGCCGAGCGCCGCCGTGGCGATCGGTGAGGTGCACACCCACGCGGTGGCGTAGGCGCCGAGGCCGACGAACGCGGCCTGTCCGAAGGAGGTCATGCCGCCGATGCCGGTCAGCATGACGAGGCCGGCCGCCACCAAGGCATACAGGCCGATGGTGCACAGCACCGACACCGTGAACTCCGGCAGCCACGGCCAGGCGAGCGCGAGCGCCACGACGAAGAGCATCGTCAAGCCTCGCGAGGTCATTCCTCATCCTCCACATGCCGGCTGCGCAACGAGCGCCACCACAGCACCGGGATGATCAGCGTGAACACCAGCACCTCCTTGAACGCGCTGGCCCAGAACGACGAGAACGACTCCAGCTGGCCGACGATCAGCGCGCCGGCGAGCGCCAGCGGGTAGCTTGCCAGGCCGCCGACGATGGCCGCGACGAAGCCCTTCAGCCCGATCAGGAAGCCGGTGTCGTAGTAGACGGTGGTGATCGGCGCGATCAGCAGCCCCGAGACGGCGCCGATCAGCGCCGACAGCGCAAAACTCAGGTCCCCCGACAGCTCGGTCGGAATGCCCATCAGCCGCGCGCCGACGCGGTTGATCGCCGTCGCGCGCAAGGCCTTGCCGACGATGCTGCGTTCGAAGAACACGAACATCATCAGCACCAGCAGCAGCGCGACGCCGACCACCACCAGCGACTGGCCGCTCACCGGCACGCCGCCCCACTCGAACCGCGCGTCGGAGAACGCCGGCGTGCGCGATCCCTCGGCGCCGAAGAAGAGCAGCCCCAGCCCCACGAGCACGCCGTGCAGCGCGACCGAGACGATCAGCAGCATCAGCACGCTCGCGTCGGCGAGCGGGCGATAGGCGAGTCTGTACAGCAAGGGGCCGAGCGGTGTCACGACCGCCAGCGTGGTCGCCGCCTGCACCGCCAGCGCCTCGCTGCGCCAGCCGAACACCAGCACGCAGGCGATGGCCGGGCAGGTCACCGTCCACACGAGCGTGGACAGCCAGTCCACGTTCTCGCCGCGGCGCGCGCGCCACGCCTCCACCACCAGCACGCAGGCGGCGAGCGCGAGCAGCAGCCACAGCGTGGCCGGCACGCGCCCGCCGTGCAGCCCCGCCATGGTCAGCGCCGCGAACGCCACCAGCTCGCCCTGCGGGATGAAGATGACACGCGTGACCGAGAACACCAGCACCAGGGCCAGCGCCATCAATCCGTAGACGGCACCGTTGACGATGCCGTCCTGGCCCAGCAAGAGGGCGATCTGAAAGTCCATGACGATTGCGGCCCGGGGCCTGTTCGCGCGACGTGTCGCGTCGTGCGCACGGGGCCGCCCAGGCGGCGACCCCGTGCCTCAGTGCTCGCTCAGGGCTGGAATTTCCAGGCGCCGTTCTCGATCTTCACCATCACGCGGGCACGCTGGTCGAGGCCCAGATGGTCGGTGGGCGACATGTTGAAGATGCCATGTGCGCCGGCCAGTTCCTTCACCTGCTCGAGCGCGTCGCGCAACGCGGCCCGGAACTCCGGCGTGCCCGGCTGCGCCTTCTTCAGCGCGGGGGGAATCGCGGCGGCCATGAGCAGCCCCGCATCCCAGGCGTGCGCGCCGAAGGTCGACACACTGCCCTTGCCGTAGGCCGCCTCGTAAGCCGCGACATAGGCGGTGGCCGACTTCTTCACCGGGTGGCCGGCCGGCAGCTGGTCGGCCACGAGCACCGGGCCCGCGGGCGGCCAGGTGCCTTCGACGTCCTTGCCGCCGACGCGCAGGAAGTCGTTGTTGGCCACGCCGTGGGTCTGGTAGATCTTGCCGGCATAGCCGCGCTCCTTGAGCGTCTTTTGCGGCAGGGCGGCGGGCGTTCCGGAGCCGGCGATCAGCACCGCATCGGGCTTGGCGGCCATGAGCTTGAGCGCCTGGCCGGTCACCGAAGTGTCGGTGCGGGCATAGCGTTCGTTGGCGACGATCTGCAGGTTCTTGGCGGCGGCCGCCTTGGTGAATTCCTGGTTCCAGCCCTCGCCGTAGGCGTCCGAGAAGCCGATGAAGGCCACCGTCTTGACGCCGTTGGCGGACATGTGGTCCACGATGGCCTGCGACATCATGATGTCGTTTTGCGGCGTCTTGAAGACCCATGCCTTCTTGGCGTCCACGGGCTCGACGATGCGGGCCGAGGCCGCCATCGAGATCATGGGCACTTTCGCTTCGGACACGACGTCGATCATGGCCAGGGAGTTCGGCGTCACGGTCGAGCCGATGATGACGTC
>DASWVR010000288.1:0-14109 GCA_036401155.1 Piscinibacter sp.
CATCGCCGGGAGTGGAGGCGGCGTATGCGGCGGCACTGGCGCAGGTGCACGGCGGGACGGTCGCCGCCGCGGCGCCCGCGCCGGCGCAGATCCGTTTCGCACAGACTGGCGACGGCGCGGTGGCCTACAGCGTGCACGGCGGCGCCGGCCCCACGCTCGTCGTCGTGCCGGGCCTGCTGTCGCACATCGAGGTGGCGCTCGAGGAGCCGCGCATCCGGCGCTGCGTCGAGCGGCTCGCCGAGCGCCACCGGGTGGTGCTGGTCGACCGGCGAGGCACGGGCCTGTCGGAGCGGGTCGGCGTGGCGCCGACGGTCGCCAGCGCGGTGGAGGACATCGCCGCGGTGATCGACGCGCTGGGCGACACGCCCGGGTGGCTGTTCGGTGCGTCGGTGGGCGGCGCGATCGCGATCGAGGCGGCCGCGACGCTGCCGGAGCGACTCGCCGGACTGGTGCTGTACGGCACCAGTGCGCGCGGCAGCTGGGCGCCCGACTATCCCTGGGCGATGAAGCCCGATCAGCTGCAGCGCTGGCTTGACATGCTCACCGTGGGCTGGGGCGGCGCCACCAGCCTCGACGCCTTCGCGCCGGACATGGCCCAGGACCCGCAGGTGCAGACGTGGTGGGCCCGCATGCTGCGCAGCGGCGCCTCACAGAACGGCATGGCGGCGATCCTGCGGGCCTTTCACGAGACCGACGTGCGCGACAAGCTGCCCGGCCTGCGCCTGCCGACCCTCGTGATCCACCGTGACGAAGACCGCATCGTGCGCGCCGGCGCGGGCCGCCACATCGCCTCGCACGTGCCCGGCGCACGCTTTGCGCCGCTGCCGGGACGAGACCACTGGTGGTGGCACGGCGACGCCGAGGCGGTGCTGCAGGAGATCGAGGACTTCGTGGCGTCGCATGGCGCGCCTCGGAGCGGCGCCTGACTCGCGCCTCGGTGTTTCCTCAGGCGGCGGGAGGATGGAGCGGGGAGTCCGCGGCGCGCGGGCGGACCACGACGTCCAGCGGTGGCGTGGCGGCGCATGCGGGGGTGCCGCGGACCAGGTTGATCCGCCCGAGCGTGCCGGCCTCGAGCGCCTTCTTCATTCGGGGGTAGGTGGCGACGAACAGGGCGGCCGCGCCCAGCATGCCGGCCATCGCCCACACTCCTTCGCGGCGCCCACTTCCCGCGGCCGCCGCCGCCGTGCCCGGGCAGTAGCCCGACAGCGCCATGCCGGCGCCGAACAGCGCCGCGCCGCCGACGAGGCCCGCGGGATTCATCGGCTTCGGCTCGTCGGTCGTCAGCCCGCGCCGCCGCAGCCAGCGGTGGCCGAGCGCGCCGACCGCGACGGCCGTGCCCATCGTCTTCGCCACGCGTGAATCGTCGCCCGCCAACTGGCCGACGATCGTCCGCGAATCGGCCAGCCCGCCGCGCTGCAGCAGCGCGCCGAACACGAGGCCGGTCGCCAGGCCGACCGCGTTGCGCATGCTCTCGTTCATCTTGGCCATCAGACCTCCCGGTTCCCGCGCCTTGCGCCACGCGCAAGCCGCACCAGCAACGATCCGACCCCGAACATCAGGGGTGTGAACAACCAGCTCGACCCCGCACCCTGGGCGGTGCCCGACAGCGCGTGCCCGCTGGTGCAGCCGTCCGCCATGCGAGCGCCGAACATCAGCATTGCGCCGCCGGCCGCGCTGGCGAGGGGCGAGCGTGTGGGTTCAGCGGCAGGGCGCTCGTCGGCCGGCATGGCGTCGCTGCCGCGCAGCGTTCGCGCGGCCGCCATGCCGCCGAGGATGGTGCCGAGCACGAGCCACGACTCCCAGTTGAACTTCGGTGGCTCCTTGCGCGCCTTGACGTAGTCGTTCACGTGGGCGGCGTCCGGGGCCAGCCCGCGCGCGGCCAGCGCCGCCGAACTCTCGTAGGCACCGCTGACGCCGATGCCCCGGTGGAAGGCGGCAAACGCGCCGATGTTGAGCAACCCGATCGCGGCTCCGATGAGGTAAGGCGACGGGAGCCGGCCGCTGGCGGCGCCGCGGCGCAGAGGATTCACATGTCTGCTCATCGGCGAGGGCCCTCCACATCCGGCGTCGTCACCGAGCCGTCGGTGGCGCCGCTGTCCATGCGCCGCTCCAGTCGCTTCCACGCTTCCATACCGCCGAGCAGGTTGCGCACGTCGCGCGCGCCGCGGCGCAGCAGCATGCTGGCCGCCAGGCTGGCGCGGTGGCCGACGCCGCAGGTGACGACCAGCGGCGTGTCGGGGTCGAACGGCGGACGCAGTCGATCGAGCTCGCGCTCGAGGTAGCCGACGTACAGGTGCGAGGCACCGGGAATGTGCCCCTCGGTCTCGAATTCCCGGTCGTCGCGCACGTCGAGCACGCGCAGGCCGCGTCGACCGGCGTCGACATCGACGCGGCCGCACTCGACCGTACCCACACCGGCCATCGGCAGCCCGTGGTCGCGCCAGGCTTGGAAGCTGCCCGCGAGCACGCCTTGGACGTGGTCGAGACCGACCCGCCCGAGTGCCTTCACCGCCTCGTCGAGCGCCTTGTCCGCGTCGTCGAGCACCAGAAAGATCGGCGACCCGGCCTCGGCGACCCAGCCTGCGAAGACAGGCAACCCGTCGGACCAGATGCTGTAGGAGCCAGGCACATGACCACCGGCATAGGCCTCAGGCAGGCGCAGATCGAACACGACACCGCGGCGGCACTCCGCCTGGAAGTCCTTGGGCTGCAACACCTTGACGGCGCTCGCCGAAAGAAGCGGCCCCATCCCGCCCTTGGAGTTCACCTCCTCCATGTGCCGGAAGTAGGGCGGCCGCGGGATGCGCTCATCCACCTTGCCCTGCATGAACGCCTGGCGCGAACGCACGAACACCGGGTTGTAGCGGCGCTCCAGGCCGATCGTCGAATCGTCGCGTTCGGCGATCTCGCCGCCGCAGACGGAACCTGCGCCGTGCGCCGGCAGCACGATCGCCTGGTCTCCCAACGGCAGGAGCTTCGTGTGCACCGCATCGTGGAGTTGCCCGGCATGCTCGGCGGTCCGCGAGGGATCGGTCAGGTCGGTCCGACCGGCCTCGCCGATGAAGAGCGTGTCGCCGGTGAATACCGCCCACGCATGGTCGGGCGCGTCGTCGAGGAAGACCGCGTAACACATGCTCTCAGGCGTGTGGCCAGGCGTGTGCAGTGCGACGAGCCGGATGCCCTTGGCAAGGTCGAAGCGCTCGCCGTCGTCGAGCCGGATGTCGCCATGGCCGAACGCCTTGTGGCGCCCGTTGATCACCTTGGCGCCGCACTGGCGCGCGAGTTCGGCCGAGCCCATCACGAAATCCTCCTGGCGATGGGTCTCGATCGAGTACTTGATCGTCACCTTGTGCTTGCGCGCCAGCGTCAGGTACTCCTCGACGTCACGGCGCGGATCGACAACCGCCGCCTCTCCCTCGTTGCCGATGAGATACGCAACGTGCGCGATGCCGGGTGTCTTGATGCGCTCGAAGATCATCGGGCAATGATGGAGATCGCGGGCGCCGGATGCTGTAGGACGCGGCCGATGTTGGCGTAGGAAGCGCATTCAGCCTTCGCATCGAAGGGCGGCCCGGTGCGGTTCGGAGTGCCAGCGACTTGCACTAACACCGCGACCGAAATCGGCGATGAGGGATGCGCGGTCCGCCACGGCCCGGGCAGAGCCAACGACGCGGTCACGGCGCACCAGCGCTGAAGCCCAAGCGGGACCTGAGTCCCTGAATCAGCCGGGGGAGCGATGCCCCCCGGCTTTTCTTGCGTCTGGAGACCAGCACCCGCGCGAGCGTCGGCGCTGTGGCCGTATACGTCTCCAGGCAGTTCGACGTGCCGCCAGCACGTGTCACTCGCAGAGTTAACATAATACACATTGTCGCGCTTTCAAGGATACGGCCTTGATATCAGGAATCGGCGCCCCTTCGCCAACGCCAACACGCTTGCCAAGTCGCCGCTCGGCTGTGCACACTGCTTTGGAGAGGCACGCATGTCGACGACCCGAGCACTGCGCGGCGCCTGGGCACGCCAGGCCGTGATCTGCCTTCTCTGCTGGCTGGCGTTGGCAGGGATTGCGGCAGCTGCGCCGGTGCAGGTGCTGCGCGTGCACGACGCGATCGGCCCCGCGAGTGCCGATTACATCGTGCGCGGCATCGCCAAGGCGCAGCGCAGCGGGGCCAGCCTGGTGGTGATCGAGCTCGACACGCCCGGCGGCCTCGATACGTCGATGCGCCAGATCATCCAGGCCATCCTCGCGTCGCCGGTGCCGGTGGCCACCTTCGTCGCCCCGGAGGGGTCGCGAGCGGCCAGCGCCGGCACCTACATCCTCTACGCCAGCCACATTGCCGCGATGGCGCCTTCGACCACGCTCGGGGCGGCGACCCCGGTGGCGATCGGCATGCCGGGCGGCCCGCAGCCCCCGCCGGGTGCGCCACCCGCTTCCGCCCCCGCCAGCGGTGCCAAGCCCTCCTCTCCCATGGACGCGATGAGCGCCAAGCAGATCCACGACGCGGCCGCGTTCATCCGCGGCCTCGCGCAGCAGCGCGGCCGCAACGCCGAGTGGGCCGAGCGCGCGGTGCGCGAGGCGGTGAGCCTCACCGCACAGGAGGCGCTGCGCGAGCGCGTGATCGACGTCGTGGCGCGCGACGTCGCCGACCTGCTGGCCCAGGTGGACGGCCGCCGCGTGCGCGTGCCGTCGGGCGAGGTCACGCTGCGCACCCGCGGCGCGGCGGTCGAGCTGCTGTTGCCCGACTGGCGCCACCGGCTGCTGTCGGTGATCGCCAACCCGAGCTTCGCGCTGATCCTCATGATGATCGGCATCTACGGCCTGATGTTCGAGTTCTCTTCGCCGGGCTTCGGCGTGCCGGGTGTCGTGGGCGCCATCTGCCTGCTGCTCGCGCTGTTCGCGCTGCAGCTGCTGCCGGTGAACTACGCAGGTCTTGCGCTGTTGCTGCTCGGCCTTGCGCTGATGGCGGCCGAGGCGCTGTCGCCGAGCTTCGGCGTGCTCGGCGTCGGCGGCGTCATCGCCTTCGTCGCCGGCGGCATCTTGCTGTTCGACGCCGACGAGCCCAGCCTCGGCGTGCCGCTGCCGCTGCTGTTCGGGTTGGCCGCCTTGTCGGCCGTGGTGATCGTGGCCGGCGGCAGCATGGCGCTGCGTGCGCGGCGCCGGCCGGTGGGCACCGGAACGGAGCAGATGGTCGGCAGCGTGGGCGTGGTGCTCGAGTCTGCCGGCGCCGAAACCTGGGCCCGCGTGCACGGCGAACGCTGGAAGGTGCGCTGCGGCGTGCCGCTCAGCCCTGGCCAGCGCGTGCGCGTGAAAGCCATGCACGGGCTCGTGCTCGACGTGGTGCCCGACATCGACATCCAAACGACTCAAGGAGCGACTCCATGATCTTCAACCTCGGTTTCGGCACCCTGCTGATCCCGCTGATCATCCTCGTCGTCGCGTCGCTGCGCATCCTGCGCGAGTACGAACGCGGCGTGGTGTTCCAGCTGGGCCGCTTCTGGAAGGTCAAGGGTCCGGGCCTCGTGCTCGTGATTCCCGGCCTGCAGCAGATGGTGCGGGTGGACCTGCGCATCGTCACCTTCGACGTGCCGCCGCAGGACGTGATCTCGCGCGACAACGTGTCGGTGAAGGTGAACGCGGTGCTGTTCTTTCGAGTCGTCGATGCGCAGAAGGCGATCATCCAGGTCGAGAACTATCTCGCCGCGACCAGCCAGCTCGCGCAGACCACGCTGCGCGTGGTGCTCGGCAAGCACGAGCTCGACGAGATGCTCGCCGAGCGCGAGCGGCTGAACACCGACGTGCAGCGCATCCTCGACGACCAGACCGACGCCTGGGGCATCAAGGTCACCAACGTGGAGATCAAGCACATCGACCTCAACGAGACGATGGTGCGCGCCATCGCGCGCCAGGCCGAGGCCGAGCGCGAGCGCCGCGCCAAGGTGATCCACGCCGAGGGCGAGAAGCAGGCGGCGGCATCGCTCATCGAGGCGGCTCGCATGATGGCGCAGGAGCCCGGCGCGATGCAGCTGCGGTACCTGCAGACGATGACGCAGGTGGCCGGCGACCGCGCATCCACCGTCGTGCTGCCCCTGCCGCTGGACGTGCTGGGCTCGCTGATCTCGGGGCGGCGCGCTGCCGAACGCGGCGAGTGAGCTTCAGCCCGCCGTCTGCGCGCCCGACAGCACCCGCTTCAAGGAAGTCCCGCTCACCGTCTCCTGGCCGAGCAGCAGTTCGGCCAGCGCGTGCAGGCGGTCGTTCTTCTCCTCGAGCACGCGCCGGCACTCTGCCTGCGCCTGCTCGAGCAACTGTCGCGCTTCGTCGAGCAGCGACTTCTGCACGTCGGGTCCGATCAACTCACGAGGCACGCCGGCCATGCTGAGCAGGCCGAAGGTCTTGCCGAAACCGTAGCTGCCGATCATTGAGGTGGCGAGCTCCGAGGCGCGCTTGAGGTCGTCGGCCGCGCCGGACGAGGTGTTGCCGAAGGCGAGCAGCTCGGCTTCGCGGCCGGCCAGCATCATCGCCAGGCGCGAGCGCATCTCCTGTTCGCCGTGCAGCGGCTCCTCGTTGTGGCGTGCCACGTAGGTCACGCCCAGCGCCGGGCCGCGCGGCTCGATGCTCACGCGTTCGACGGTGCCGGCGTTCAGCACATGCGCCACCAGCGCATGCCCCGATTCGTGGAAGGCGATGCGGCGCAAGGTCTGCGGCGTGATCACCGCCTTGCTCGCCGACACCTCGCCGCCGAGCTGGTGCGTCTCGAGCGACTCGTAGACACGCTCCTCGCTGACGATCGACTCGCCCGCCTCGGCCGCGTAGGCCGCGGCGCGGTTGACGCAGTTGGCGATGTCGGCCGGCGACATGCCGCTCGCGGTGCGCGCGATCGACGCGACGTCGATCGCCGACGCCGCCTTCACCTTGGCGAGGTACAGGTTGAACAGCGCCTCGCGCTCCGGCGGGGTCGGCAGGCTGGTGCGCACGGCGAGGTCGAAGCGCCCGGGACGGCACATCGCCTCGTCGATGTTGTCGATATGGTTGGTGGCGCCGACGATGACGACGTTCTCCAGCGGCGAAAAGCCGTCCATCTCGACCAGCAGCCGGTTGATGATGCGGTTCTGCTCCTGCTCGCCGCCCTGCGGGTCGCCGCCGCGCGAGCGCTTGCCGATGCCGTCGATCTCGTCGATGAAGACGATGCACGGCGCCGCCGCCCGGGCGCGCGTGAAGAGCTCCTTCACCTTGCCGATGCCGGCGCCGTAGAACATCGAGCTGAAGTATGAGCCGTCGACGCTGATGAAGCTGGCGCCGCACTCCCCTGCCAGCGCGCGGGCGAGCAGCGTCTTGCCGGTGCCCGGCGGGCCGTCGAGCAGCACGCCGCGCGGCGCCTGCGCGCCGACCGCGGCGTACTGCGCCGGGTCCTGCATGAACGCGGCCACGCGGCGAAGCGCCTTCTTGGCTTCATCGGCGCCGATCACGTCCTTGAAGGTCGTGGTCGGCTTGTCGGCGAGCTTGGTGCGCCCGAGCGAGAGCGAGCCGCGCGCCTGGAAATAGATGACGAGGCCGACGATCAGCACGATGGGCAGCAACGACGCCAGCACCGATGCCGCCTTGTCCAGCGCCTGCGTCAGTTTCTCGCTGGGCGTGCGCGCGTCGATGGCGATGCTGGTCAGCACGAAGCCGTTGCTGACGCTCAGTTCGCCCAGCCGCGCGGCCAGTGCGTTGCGGCAGCCGTCGCCGCAATCGATCAGGCGGGTGCTCGCCTGACGGCCCTGGCGGTCGGTGTAGAGCGCGAGCGATCCGTCGACCGCCACCGCGCTCACGTCGCGCTGTGCCACGGCGCGCTCGAATTCCGACATTTCCTTGGGATGGGCGAGCCAGGCTTCGGGTGTCTTCTCGAAGGCGAGCGCGGTCGGGTCCTTGCGCGCCTGCGCGCCCTGCGTCGCATGGTTCTGCAGCACCGACAGGCCGACCAGCAGCAGCACGACCAGCAGCACGGCGCCTGCCTTGACGAGTTTTCTTCGGAAATCGGTGTCGGTCTGGTTGCTGCTGGCGCTGTTCATCGTGGTTCCGGCTGGAAAGGCGGCCCGCGATGCAGGAATTACACGCGGCGGCGCATGCGGCCGCTCCGGGACGAAGCAGTCCGCACCCTCCAGCGTACGCACGAGCGCACGCGGCAAAGCCTCGATGTGAGCGCCCTTGGGCGCCGTAATCGAGGCTTCGCCGGTGGAGCCGGAAGATCAGGCGGCGGGAATGCGCAGCACCTGCCCCGGGTAGATCTTGTCCGGGTGCTTGAGCATCGGCTTGTTGGCCTCGAAGATCTTCATGTAGGCGTTGGCGTCGCCGTAGACCTCCTTCGCGATCTTCGACAGCGTGTCGCCGCTCTTCACGGTGTGCATCTTGGCCGGCGGCTCCGACTGTTGCGCGACGGTCATCTCGTCGCGCACCTGTTCGACGCCGCGCACGTTGCCGCTGCTCAGCACGATCTTCTCGCGCGTGGCCTGGTCGGGCGCTTCACCGCGCACCGTCACGGTGGACGTGGCGCCGTCGAAGCTCACCTGCAGGCCCTTGGCCGAGAGGTTCTGGTCGGCGATGTACTTCTCGATCGCCTTGCCCGCCGTGGCGTTCAATGCCGCCACGTTCTCGGCCACCGTGGGTCCGGTCGCGGCCGGCGCAGCGGCCTGGGCCTCCTTGCCGCCGAAGAGTTTCTCCCCGGCGTCCTTCAGAAAACTCACGATGCCCATGGTGTGTCCTTTCGTTGGAATGAAGCGGCCAATGCGGCCGCACATCCACTCGACCATAGCCCCCCGCACCCCCCGCGCAAGTCGGACGAAGGATTGCGTTGCTGTCAGCGCAGTCCCACACGGGAGGCTCGCGCTTGACACGCTTCGATAGTTCAAGGATCATTGAACTATGGATGAAGACGACGTTGTCCGAGCACTCGGCGCGCTTGCCAACCCGCTGCGATTGAAGCTGTTCCGACTGCTGGTGGTGGCCGGCAAGGCCGGGTTGACCCCGGGCGCGATCACCGAGGCGGTGGGCATCGCATCGACCACCCTCTCCTTCCACCTCAAGGAGCTGAGCCATGCCGGCCTCGTCTCGCAGGAGCGTGACGGCCGTTACCTGATCTACCGCGCCTCCTTCGAGCGCATGAACGGGCTGCTCGGCTACCTCACCGCCAACTGCTGCGAGGGTGAGATCTGCGAGGTCGCCGCCTCGCCATCCTGCGATTGCTGAGCCTGCACCCCCGACCCAACGGCCGCCGTCGACATGACCACCAACGTCCTCATCCTGTGCACGCACAACTCCGCGCGCAGCGTGCTCGCCGAAGCCATGCTGAACCATTGGTCGCGCCGGCTCGGCAAGAACGTTCTCGCCTACAGCGCCGGCAGCGCGCCCAGCGGCCGGCTCAACCCGTTCGCGCTCGAGGCCCTCGCGAACGCGGGTGTCGACTGCCGCGGCACCCGCAGCAAGAGCTGGGACGAGTTCGTCGGCGACCGGGCGCCGCAGATGCAGGCGGTGATCACCGTGTGCGACAGCGCGGCGGCCGAGCAGTGCCCCTACTGGCCGGGCAGCCCGGTCACGGTGCATTGGGGGTATGCGGACCCGTCGAACGCAGCGGGCGGCGACGAAGGCAAACGCGTCGCCTTCGAACTCACCCGCCAGGCGATCGGCTATCGCATGCTGCAACTGCTGCAGCTTCCGCTGGACACGCTGAGCCCCGCCGAGCTGCAAGCCGCGCTGGTGCAGATATCCAAGAACTGACCTGACCCGACCGAAAGAACGACATGACAAGCGCGTCGTCCCCCGCCGGCAGCGCGGCCCCGCCCGCGGCTCCCGCCATCGGTTTCTTCGAACGCTACCTCACGATCTGGGTGGCGCTGTGCATCGTCGCGGGCATCGCTCTCGGCCAACTCATGCCCGGTTTCTTCCGCGCTGCGGCCTCGCTCGAGCTGGCACGGGTCAACCTGCCGGTGGGCGTGCTGATCTGGGTGATGATCATCCCGATGCTGCTGAAGATCGACTTCGCAGCACTCGGCCAGGTCAAGTCGCACCTGCGCGGCATCGGCGTCACCCTGTTCATCAATTGGGCGGTCAAGCCGTTCTCGATGGCGCTGCTCGGCTGGCTGTTCATCCGCCATGTGTTCGCCGACTGGCTGCCCGCCGACCAGCTCGACAGCTACATCGCCGGCCTCATCCTGCTCGCGGCGGCACCCTGCACGGCGATGGTGTTCGTGTGGAGCCAGCTCTGCAGGGGCGACCCCTACTTCACGCTGTCGCAGGTGGCGCTGAACGACACCATCATGGTGGTCGTCTTCGCGCCGATCGTCGCGCTGCTGCTGGGCCTGTCGTCGATCACCGTGCCTTGGGACACGCTGCTGACCTCGGTCGGCCTGTACATCGTCGTGCCGGTCCTCATCGCGCAGGCGTGGCGCCGCACGCTGCTGGCCAAGGGCGTGGCGCACTTCCAGGCGGTCGTGCAGCGGCTCGGGCCGCTGTCCATCGCCGCGCTGCTGCTGACGCTGGTGTTCCTGTTCGCCTTCCAGGGCGAGCAGATCCTCGAGCAGCCGCTGGTCATCGCGATGCTCGCGGTGCCCATCCTCGTGCAGGTGGTGATGAACTCGGGCCTCGCCTACTGGCTGAACCGCCGTTTCGGCGTGCAGCACTGTGTCGCCGGGCCTTCCGCGCTGATCGGCGCCAGCAACTTCTTCGAGCTGGCCGTCGCCACGGCGATCAGCCTGTTCGGCTTCCAGTCCGGCGCGGCGCTGGCCACCGTCGTGGGCGTGCTGATCGAGGTGCCGGTGATGCTCGCGGTCGTCGCGGTCGTGAATCGGTCGCAGGGCTGGTACGAGGCGGGCCTGGCGGCGGACCGGGCCTGAGCGCGCACACCCGCGCCCGTCGACCATCGCGCGGCCGTTGACAGGTCTTTTCGAGGAGCCTATCTTGCGTTCATTTAGTTGCTATCCACAACTACATGAACGACTCCCGCGCCGACGCCGGCGGGCTGCTGCGAGAAGTGGCACGCCTTTACACACGGGCCCAGCGCGTCGAGGCCGACTGCTGCAGCACCACGCCCACGCAGTGCCATGTGCTCACCGAGCTGGGCCGCAGCGGCCCCTTGCCGATGAACGAGCTGGGGCAGCGGCTGTTGCTCGAGAAGAGCTGGGTCAGCCGCGCGGTCGACGGCCTCGTGGCCCTGGCGCTGGTGAACAAGCGGGCCAACCCCGACGACGCGCGCAGCTGGATCGTCGCCCTGACCCCCGCCGGCAAGCGCCGCGTGAACGACCTGAACGCCACGCTCGATCGCCATGCGCAGGCGCTGCTCTACCCGCTCGGCGAGCGCGAGCGCGAATCGGTGCACCGCGCCCTGCTGCTGCTGCTGAAGGCGCTGCGCCAGGACAAGAGTGCCACCTGCTGCCTGCCGCCTTCACGCCGCCCGAAGAAGCCAAGACCGAACCACGCTGATGTCGCGTGAGCACGCGACGACAAAGGAATCCTCATGAGCACGAACTCCCCCGCCTTCTCGCTGCGCCCCGCGGAGCCGGCCGACTGGCACGCCGTCGCCGCGCTGCTCGAGGCGAACAAGCTGCCGCTCGACGGCGCGCAGGCGCATCTCGCCGGCTATCTCGTCGCCATCGCCGGCGGCGAAGTCATCGGCACCGCCGGCCTCGAACACCACGGCGACGTCGCGCTGCTGCGCTCGGTGGCCGTCGCGCCGGGCCTGCAACACCGCGGCATCGGCCGGGCGCTGGTGACCCGGCTGATCGACGAGGCCCGGCACCGCGGCCTGCGCTCGCTGCACTTGCTGAGCGTGACCGCGCCCGAGTACTTCGCGCCGTTCGGCTTCAAACGCGGCCCGCGCGACAAGGCGCCGGCGGTCCTGCAGGCGAGTGCCGAGTTCCAGGGCGCCTGTCCCGCCTGCGCGGCTTTCATGACCTTGCCGCTCGCCGAGCCGGTTAGAGGCCATGCAGAGCTGCCGGTGGCGGTGATCGGCGCCGGCCCGGTGGGCCTGGCCGCCGCGGCACGCCTGCTCGAACGCGGCATCACGCCGCTGATCTTCGAAGCGGGCGCGCAGGTCGGTGCGCATCTGCTTGCCTATGCCCACGTGCGGCTGTTCTCGCCGTGGCGCTACAACGTCGATCCGTCGATGGCGGCGCGCCTCGCACCGACCGGCTGGCAGCGGCCTGCCGACGCCGAACTGCCGCTGGCCGGCGATCTCGTGCAACGGGTGCTGCAGCCCTTCGCCGAGCTGCCCGAGGTGGCGCCGCATCTGCATCTCGACACCCGCGTGCTGTCGGTCAGCCGCGACGGCTTCGACAAGGTGAAGACGGCCGGCCGCGAGGCGGCCGCGTTCATCATCCGCGCGATGTGCCGCGGCGAGATCGCGGAGTTCCGGGCGCGTGCCGTGATCGACGCGAGCGGGACCTGGGGCACGCCCAATCCGATCGGCGCCAACGGCCTGCCGGCGATGGGCGAAGCGCAAGTTCGCGATGCCGTCTCCTACGGCATACCCGACGTGCTCGGCGCGCAGCGCGGCCGCTTCGCGGCGCGCCGCACGCTGGTGGTCGGCGCCGGCCACTCGGCGGCGAACGCCCTGCTCTCGCTCGCCGAACTCGCTGCTGCCGAACCGGGCACGCAACTCGTGTGGGCCGTGCGCAGCCCGAGCCTGCAACGTGTGTTCGGCGGCGGCGAGGCCGATGCGCTGCCTGCGCGCGGGCAGCTCGGCACGCAGCTGAAGTCGCTGCGCGACAGCGGCGGCCTGCTGCTCGTTCCCGGCCTGCGCATCGCGGCGCTGCGCCGCGAAGCTGGCAAGATCAGCGTCGATGGACACGACACGACGGGCCGGCCGGTGACACTCGACGGCATCGACCAGATCATCTGCGCCACCGGGCAGCGGCCCGACCTTGCGCTCGCAGCCGAGCTGCGGGTCAAGCTCGACCCCTTGCTCGAGTCGACGGAAGCGCTCGGTCCGCTGATCGATCCGAACCTGCACAGCTGCGGCACCGTGCGGCCGCACGGACACCGCGAGCTGTCGCATCCGGAACCCGGCTTCTACACGGTCGGCGTCAAGAGCTACGGGCGTGCGCCGACCTTCCTGATGGCCACCGGCTTCGAGCAGGCGCGTTCGGTGGTCGCGGCGATCGCCGGCGACCTCGTCGCAGCCGATCGGGTCGAACTCGACCTGCCGCAGACGGGTGTGTGCAGCGCCTCGCCGGTGGCGAGCATCGGCGCGTCCGGCGGCGCTTGCTGCGGACCGGCGCAAGACGACGCGGCGGCCACGCACGCGCTCGACGTCGCGACAGCCGCGCCCGCGCCGAAGGCCCGGGCTGCCTGCTGTGGCTGAACGGCGGCTGCGCACCGTCGGCCTGCTGGGCACGACACAGACGCTCGCCTGGGCATCGTCGTACTACCTGCCGGCCATGCTTGCCGCGCCGATGGCGCGCGAGCTCGGCGTGTCGGTGCCGATGGTGTTCGCCGCGTTCTCTGCCGCGCTCATCGTGTCGGCGGTGCTCGGGCCCTACGCCGGCCGCGCGATCGACCGCTTCGGCGGGCGGCCGGTGCTGGCCGGCACCAACCTGATCTTCGCGCTGGGGCTCGCCGGCCTCGCTGCGGCCGACGGCCCGGTGGGACTCTTCGCGGCCTGGATCGTGCTCGGCGTCGGGATGGGCAGCGGCTTGTACGAAGCCGCCTTCGCCGCGCTCGTACGGCTGTACGGCCGCAACTCGCGCGACGCGATCACCGGCATCACCTTGCTCGCCGGCTTCGCAAGCACCGTCGGCTGGCCGTTGTCGACCCTGCTGGAGGCGAGCGTCGGCTGGCGCGGCGCCTGCCTGACGTGGGCGGCGCTGCACCTCGTGATCGGCCTCCCGCTGAACCTGCTGCTGCCCAAGGCGCCGCCCCTCGCCGACTCGGCCGAGCGGGACGAAGCGCCGGCCGGCGCTGCGGAGTCGGCCGCTGCCGAGCGACAGCCGCCGGCACGCCGCATTGCCTTCCTGCTCGCCTTCGTTTTCGCGGCCACCTGGTTCATCAGCACCGCGATGGCGGCCCACCTGCCGCAGCTGCTGCAGGCGAGCGGCGCCAGCCTGGCCGCCGCGGTGGCGGCCGGCGCGCTCGTCGGGCCGGCC
>DASWVR010000289.1:0-7936 GCA_036401155.1 Piscinibacter sp.
CACGATGCTGCGCAACGGCGAGCGCATGCGCATGACCATCGTGCGCGACCTGCGCGACCGCCATGCGGCGCAGGCGCGCATCCACCACCTCGCGCACCACGACACGCTGACCGGCCTGCCCAACCGCAGCGCCTTCATGGAATACCTCGAGCACCTGATGCTCGGCGCGAGCGAGGGCGGCAGCCAGCTCGCGCTGCTGTTCATCGACCTCGACCACTTCAAGCGCGTCAACGATTCGCTCGGCCACCTGGTCGGCGACACGCTGCTGCGCACGGTTGCGTCGCGCATCACCGGCGTGCTGCGCGCCACCGACGTGGTGGCGCGATTCGGCGGCGACGAATTCATGGTGCTGCTGCCCAACATCGTGCAGCGCGGGCACGTCGAGGAGGTGGCGCAGAAGCTGCTGCAGGCGGTCGAGGCACCGCTGCACGCCGAGGGCCGGCCGCTGTCGGTCACGCCGTCGATCGGCGTCGCGCTGTTCCCGGACGACGGCGCCACCGCCGAGGAGCTGATCAAGCACGCCGACACCGCGATGTACCTCGCCAAGTCGCGCGGCCGCGCCCAGTACCGCTTCTTCGACCACGCGATGGCGAGTTCGGCCTACGCGGCGCTGGTGATGGAGGGCGAGCTCGCCCAGGCGCTCGAGCGCCGCGAGTTCGAGCTGTACTTCCAGCCGCAGCTGAGCGCGCGCGACGGCAGCATCGTCGGCGCCGAGGCGCTGATCCGCTGGCACCACCCGAGCCGCGGCCTGCTGCAGCCCGGCGACTTCATCCCGGTGGCCGAACAGCAGCGCCTGATGATGGCGATCGGCCAGTGGGTGCTGCGCGAGGCCGCACGCCATGCGGCGCGCTGGCACGCGATCGGACTCGGTGTCGCGCCGGTGGCGGTGAACCTGTCGACGATGCAGTTCCAGGCGGCCGGCTTCAACGAGAGCGTGGCCCAGGTGCTGCGCGAAGAAGGCGTCGACGGCGGCCTGATCGAGCTGGAGCTCACCGAGCGCATGCTGATGGACGACCTGCCCGAGGTCAGCGCCAAGCTGACCCGGCTCGCGGCACTCGGCATCCGCGTCTCGGTCGACGACTTCGGCACCGGCTATTCGTCGCTCGGCCACCTGAAGGAGCTGCCGATCGACAAGATGAAGATCGACATCTCGTTCGTGCGCGACCTGCCCGGCAACCGCGGCTCCACCGCGATCACGCGCGCGATCATCCAGATGGCGCGCAGCCTGGGCATCACCGCGATCGCCGAAGGTGTCGAGACCGAAGCGCAGCGCTCGTTCCTGACGCTCAACGGCTGCGACGAACTGCAGGGCGAGCTGATCAGCAAGCCCTTGCCGGCGGCCGAATTCGAGGCCTGGGTGAGGGCGCGACGGCCGTAGCCAGTCCCCTTGGCCGGCTGGCGCCATGACCCTTCGCCGTCATCCCGTCGAAAGTCGGGATCCATGTGCGACCGTGCCTCACCGCATGGATCCCGACTTTCGTCGGAATGACGGGACGCAGAGAGGTCTGTTGCCTCTTGCCGCTACTTCTTCTTCGTCGGCCGCACCCACCCAGGGATGGTCACCTGCTTCGCCCGCGCGACCGTCAGCTGCCCCGCCGGAGCGTCCTTGTTCAGCGTCGAGCCGCCGCCGATGGTGGCGCCGTCGCCGAGCGTGACCGGCGCCACCAGCACGCAGTTGCTGCCGACGTGCACGTCGTTGCCGATGACCGTGCGGTGCTTGTTGGCGCCGTCGTAGTTGGCGGTGATGCTGCCTGCGCCATAGTTGACGCGCTCGCCGAGCGTCGCGTCGCCGAGATAGGCGAGGTGGTTGGCCTTGGCGCCGCGCGCAAGCGTCGAGTTCTTCACCTCGACGAAATTGCCGATGTGCACGTCGTCGCCGAGCCGCGCACCAGGACGCAGCCGCGCGAAGGGGCCGATCAGCGCGCCCGCACCGACCGTCACGCCCAGCGCCTCGCCGTCTATGTGGGTGTACGGATGAATCACCGCGCGCTCGCCGATGACGGCGTTGCGGATGCAGCAGTTGGCGCCGATGCGCACGCCGTCGCCGAGCTCGACCCGGCCCTCGAAGACGGCGTTGACGTCGATGTCGACGTCGCTGCCGCAGACGAGTTCGCCGCGCACGTCGAAGCGGGCCGGGTCGGCGATGCGCACGCCGGCCTCCATCAACGCCTCGGCGCGCGCGCGCTGGTAGCGCCGCTCCAGGTCGGCCAGCTGCGACGGGCTGTTGACGCCCAGCACCTCGGTGTCGCTGCCGGGCTGGGTGGCGACCACCGGCACGCCGTCGGCCACCGCCATCGCGACCACGTCGGTCAGGTAGTACTCGCCCTGGGCGTTGTCGTTGTTCAGCCGCGCGAGCCAGCCCTTGAGCGCGCCGGTGGGCGCGGCCATCATGCCGGAGTAGACCTCGTCGATGGCGCGCTGCGAAGCGCTCGCGTCCTTGTGCTCGACGATGCCGCAGACGCGGCCGCCTTCGCGCGCGTCGCGCCCCGCGGGGTCGCCGCGCAGCACCCGGCCGTAGCCCGTCGGGTCGGGCAGCCTGATCGTCAGCAGCGCGAGCTTGCTGCCGCCGCAGGCGGCGACCAGCGAGCGCAGGGTGGACGCCTCGACCAGCGGCACGTCGCCGTACAGCACCAGCGTCGTGCCTTCGTCGTGCAGCGCCGGGGCCGCCTGCTGCATCGCATGGCCGGTGCCCAGCTGGGGCATCTGGCGCACGAACTGCAGGCCGGGTGCGCTGACGGCCTGCTCGACCTCGTCGGCGCCGTGCCCGGTGATCGTGACGATGCGGTCAGCCCCCAGCGCCGACGCGGTCTGCACAACGTGCTGCAATAGGCTGCGCCCCGCCAGCAGGTGCAGCACCTTCGGGCGGGCCGACTTCATGCGGGTGCCCTTGCCCGCAGCCATGATGACGATGTCCAGAGCCATGCAGCGATCCTTTTCAAGAAGCGCGATTATCGCGGTCGGCGTGCTGGTGCTCGTGCTGCTCGGCGGCTGCAGCACGCTGCGCCTGGGCTACAACCAGGGGCCCGAGCTCGCCTACTGGTGGCTCGACCGCTATGTCGACTTCGACGACACGCAGGAGCCGCGCGTGCGCGAGGCGATCGGCGCCTGGTTCCGCTGGCACCGCAGCGAGCAGTTGCCCGAGTACGCCGAGTTGCTGGCCCGTGCCCAGGCCGAGATCGCCGAGCCGGCCACGGCGGCGCAGATGTGCCGCTGGAGCGACGAGATCAGCACCCGGCTGGCCCTGGCGTTCGAGCGCGCGCTGCCGCCGCTGGCCGACACCGTGCGCGGCCTGGCGCCTGCACAGCTCGACCACATGGAACGCAAGTACGCGAGCAACAACCGGAAGTACAAGGAGGACTTCCTGCAACCCGATCCGCAGGAGCGGCGGCGTGCCCAGCTCAAGCGGCTGGTCGAGCGGGCCGAGATGCTGTATGGGCGCGTGAGCGAGGCGCAACGCGAGCGCATCGCGCAGCTGTCGGGCGAATCCCCGTTCGACCCCGACGCCTGGCTGGCCGAACGCCGGCGCCGCCAGCAGGCGACGCTGGATGCGCTGCGGCAGCTCAACGCCGACGGCGCCGGCCGGCAGCAGACGCAAGCCGTGCTGCAGCGCCTGTACGCCGAGACCTTCCGCTCGCCGGTCGAGGCGTACGCGGCCTATCAGCAGCGTCTGAAGCAGTACAACTGCGCCTTTGCCGCCGAGGTGCACAACCTGGCGACACCCGAGCAGCGCTCGCACGCCGTGCAGCGGCTCAAGGGCTGGGAGGAGGACCTGCGGGCGCTATCGCAGCCGCGGTGACCGGCCCCTCGGGGTGGATTGCGCCCCTGTCAGGAGGCGATCTGCGTGACGACCCGGCGCGGGTTGGGGCCGCCGTGCGGGAAGTCCTTCAGCCCCGCTTCGAACATTGCCGACAGCAGCGAGTTGATCGCCGGCGAATAGCCGTCGTTGGTCACGCGGGCTTCGTACAGCGGCTGCGCCGTCTTGCGGTCGCGGATCAGCAGCGCGACTTCGCGTTCGTAGGTCGGCGTGTCGTATAACGGGTAGCCGAAATGCGGACCGAAACCGCGGTAGTACGGCCAGCCCCGGGTGTAGAAGCGGTGGCTGTAGAGGCCGCCGCGCCACCAGAAGGGGTCGTCGTAGGGCGAGCGGTCGTGCGCCGAGACACGCGCGCCGAGCGTCACCGTGACGTCGGCCGCCTGCGGGTCGGTGGCGAGCGTGAAGCCGGCCTTTTCCATCGCCTGGTGGGCGGCGTCTTCGAGCATCTGCTGCTGCGGCGCGTTGGCCTGCTGCGAGGGCAGGCGTTCGAAGGTGTAGGTGGCGGGCTTGCGGTCGGCCGGCCACAGGCTGTAGGTCGAGACTTCGTTGCTCAGCTGCCGCAGGCCGGCGCACGCGGTCAGCGCCAGGGTCGCGATCAGGACACTCAGGACCTTGCGCATGATGGACTCCTGTTCTTCGACACACCTCCACGCGGAGGCGATTCTCAGCCGTCGCGGCGCAGCTGGATCCGCGCGGTCGGTCCCGCCGGGCCGCAGTCGTCGTCCTCGTCAAACGCACGGTCGCCGTCGGGGTTGACCGCCCCGCTGGTTTGGAGCGTCTGGAAAGGGTACAGGTTCCTGTCCATCAGGTGGCTCGGCACGATGTTGCCCATCGCGGTGAACAGGTTGTCGATGCGGCCGGGGAACTGGCGCTCCCACTCGCGCAGCATCTTCTTGATCTGCACCCGCTGCAGCGTGGTCTGGCTGCCGCACAGCGAGCACGGGATGATCGGGAACCGGCGGTGCTCGGCCCAGCGCTCGAGGTCGGCTTCGGCCACGTAGGCGAGCGGGCGGATGACGATGTTCTTGCCGTCGTCGCTGACCAGCTTGGGCGGCATGCCTTTCAGGCGGCTGTTGAAGAACATGTTCATGAACAGCGTCTGCAGCATGTCGTCGCGGTGGTGTCCGAGCGCGATCTTGGTCGCGCCGAGTTCGCCCGCCACGCGGTACAGGATGCCGCGGCGCAGCCGCGAGCACAGGCTGCACATCGTCTTGCCCTCGGGAATCAGCCGCTTGACGACGGAGTAGGTGTCCTGGCTCTCGATGTGGAAGGGCACGTCGCGGCTGCGCAGGTAGTCCGGCAGCACGTGCTCCGGAAACCCCGGCTGCTTCTGGTCGAGGTTGACCGCCACGAGGTCGAAGCGGATCGGCGCACGCTGGCGCAGGTTCACGAGGATGTCGAGCAGCGCGTAGCTGTCCTTGCCGCCCGACACGCACACCATGACCTTGTCGCCGTCCTCGATCATGTTGAAGTCGGCGATCGCGGCGCCCACCTGCCGGTGCAGCCGCTTGGACAGCTTGTTGGTCTCGTGCGCGGCGCGCTTGTCGGTATCGAGTACGGCACTCATGGTTCGCTCACTTCGGCTCGGCGATGCCGAACACTTCGCAGCCGACCGCTTCGCAGTCGGGATAGACATCGGGTTTTTCGGTCGACACCCGCGCCGCGCGCACGCGCGGGTGGGCCAGCATCAGCGCCAGTATGTCGTCGCACAGCGTTTCCTGCAGGTGGATGTGGCCTTGCTTGACGCGCAGCCCGATGGTGCGGCGGATGAAGTCGTAGTCGACCACCTCGTCGAGCTCGTCATCCTTGGGCGTCGAGACGGCCAGCGGGATGTACAGGTCGACGTTGATCAGCACCCGCTGCTCGCCCTTCTTCTCGAAGTCGTGCACGCCGATGTTGATCCAGACCTCGTAGTCGCGCAGGAACAAGCGCCTGCAGTCCATCAGGCTGGGGTGGCTCAGCAGGCTTTGCATGTCAGTTGCCTCTGTTGGGATTGGCGGCGAACAGCACGTCGCGCGGCTGGGCCTGCAGGTGCTGGCCGCCGTCGACCATCAGCGTGGTGCCGGTGATCGCCGGCGATTCGAGCAGGAAACGCACGGCGCGGGCGATGTCCTGCGGCGTCGAAGAGCGTTCGAGGGGGGTCATGCGGTGCGCGCGGGCGAACTCCTCATCGCTCATCGGCCCGGACACCAGGGTCACGCCCGGCGCCACGCCGCACACACGCACCTGCGGTGCGAGCGACTGCGCCAGCATGGCGGTCGCGGCCTGAAGGGCGGCCTTCGACAGGGTGTAGGAGAAGTAGTCCGGGTTGAGGTTCCACAGTTTCTGGTCCAGCAGGTTGACCACGCAGCCGCCGTGGCCCGCCTGCTGTACCTGGGCGTGCAGCGCCTGCGCGAGCAGCACGGCGGGCGCCACGTTGGCGCGCCAGTGTCGCTCCATCGCTGCGTGGCCGAAGCTCGCGGGGCGGTCGTATTCGAACACCGAGGCGTTGTTGACGATGGCGTCGATGCGCCCAAAATGCGCCTGCACCGCCGGCACCAGTGCGCGGCAGGCGGTCTCGTCGGCCAGGTCGGCGGCAAACACCTGCGCACCGGCGCCGCCGCGGCGCAGCTCGGCGGCCGTCGCCTCGGCCTCGTCGCGCGAGGTGCGGCAGTGCACGGCGAGGTCGAATCCCGAGGCGCCCAGATGCAGGGCGATCTCGCGGCCGAGCCGGCGAGCGGCGCCGGTCACCAGGACGACGGGGCGGGGGGCCATGATTCCTACAATGTGTCGATGCAACCCAAGGAACCTGCCAGTGTATCGGCCGCGCTCGCCACGCTGATCCGCCGCGCGATCGAGAGCCACGGCGGCTGGCTGCCCTTCGACCGCTTCATGGCGATGGCGCTGTACGCGCCGGGCCTCGGCTACTACGCCCGCGGCGACCGCCAGTTCGGCAGCCTGCCGTCATCGGGCAGCGACTTCATCACCGCACCGGAGTTGTCGCCGCTGTTCGGCGCGGCGCTCGCAAGGCAAGTGGAGCAGGCGCTGGCCGGCTGCGGCGGCGACGAGCTGTGGGAGTTCGGCGCCGGCTCGGGTGCGCTCGCGCTGCAGCTGTTGCGCGCGCTCGGCGACCGGGTGCGGACATACCACATCGTCGACCTCTCCGGCACGCTGCGTGCACGCCAGCGCGAGACGCTGGCCGCCTTTGCACACAGGCTGCAGTGGCACGACGAGCTGCCCGAGCGCCTGCACGGCGTCATCGTCGGCAACGAGGTGCTGGACGCGATGCCGGTGCAGCTGCTGCGCTTCGATGGCGAGCGGTGGCTGGAGCGTGGCGTGAGCACGTCCGGCGAGGGCTTCGCCTGGGCCGAGCGGCCGAGCGATCTGCGTCCGCCGCACGAGGGGCCGTTCCCTCCGGGGACGGTGACCGAGGTCCACCCTCAGGCCGAGGCATTCATCGCGACGCTGGCCGATCGGCTGGAGCGCGGCGCCGCCTTCTTCATCGACTATGGTTTCCCGGCGGCGGAGTACTACCACCCGCAGCGTTCGGGCGGCACGCTGATGTGCCACCGCGGGCACCTCGCCGACACCGATCCGCTCATCGACGTGGGCGCCAAGGACATCACCGCCCACGTCGATTTCACCGGCATCGCCCTGGCCGCGCAGGATGCCGGCCTGGAGGTGCTGGGCTACACCTCGCAGGCCCGTTTCCTGATGAATTGCGGCCTGCTGGAGCTGCTGCAGGGCGCCGACGTCAAGGCCATCGGCAACGCGCAGAAGCTGCTCAACGAACACGAGATGGGCGAGCTGTTCAAGGTGATCGGTTTTGCACGCGGCTGCGACGCCGCCTTCACGAGCGCGCCGGTCGGATTCGTGTCGGGTGACCGCACGCACATGCTGTGAAGCCCGGTCCGCACCCCCGTCGCTGCACGCCTGCCCCCGCGGACACATGATCCGCTGGCTGATCGTCGTCTTCCTCGCCTTGCTGATCTTCAGCGGCCTGCGCACCTGGCTGGAGAAGATCGGCCTCGGCCGCCTGCCCGGCGACTTCCGCTTTCGCCTGTTCGGGCGCGAGATGTTCGTGCCGCTGACCAGCAGCGTGCTGATCAGCTTCGTCGCGATGCTGATCGCCAAGTTCGTCTG
>DASWVR010000290.1:0-6308 GCA_036401155.1 Piscinibacter sp.
AGCGACACCAGCATCAGGATGATGCCCCAGTCGTTGCCGGGCGTGCCGGGCAGGATCGACTGCGGCGGGTACAGCGTCCAGCCGGCGCCGGTGGGCCCGCCCGGCACGAAGAAGCTCGCCAGCAGCACGATCACCGACAGCAGGTAGACCCAGAAGCTCAGCATGTTCATGTACGGGAACACCATGTCCCGCGCGCCGATCATCAGCGGGATGAGGTAGTTGCCGAAGCCGCCGAGAAAGAGCGCCGTGAGCAGGTAGATCACCATGATCATCCCGTGCATCGTCACGTACTGGTAGTAGCGCTCGGGCGTGATGAACTCGAACACGCCGGGGAAGCCGATCTGCAGCCGCATGATGTTCGACAGCACCAGCCCGACGATGCCGACGAAGATCGCCACGCTCGCGTACTGCACGGCGATCACCTTGTGATCCTGGCTCCAGACGTACTTGGTGATGAAGCTCTGCGGCTCGTGGTGAAGGGAAGCGTCTGCAACGTAGGCCATGGCGTTCCTCTCTCCCGGCGCAGCGCATCAGCGCTGCGCCTTCTCCACCGTTGCGGCGGGCGCCCCCGCGCCTTGCGACTTGATGTAGGCCACCAGCGCATCGAGTTCGTCGTCGGGCATGTCGACCTTGGGCATGATCGGTGCGAAACCCTTGACCACTCGCGCCTGCGGGTTGCGGATCTCCTCTTTCAGGAAGGCGTCGTCGGCCAGCGCCGTCGAGCCGTCGGCCAGCGTCTCCGTCTTGCCGTAGAGGCCCTTCCAGGTCGGCCCCGCGCCGGGGCTGCCGTCCACCGAGTGGCAGGCGACGCAGCCGCGCGCTTGTGCGAGCGTCTTACCGACGGCGGCGGGCGAGCCTGCCGGGCCGGCGCTGCCGCCGGGCTCGGCCGGCACGCGTGTCTGCGCGAAGGTCGGCTGCGTCGCGAGCCAGGCCCGGAAGGAGGCCTCGTCCTCGACCACCACCGTGCCGCGCATGTTGGGGTGGCCGACGCCGCACAGCTGCGCGCACATCGCTTCGTAGCGGCCGGGCTCGGTGGGCGTGAACCAGAAGCTCGAGACCTGGCCCGGCACGATGTTCATGCGCGCGCGGAACTGCGGCACGAAGAAGTCGTGCAGCACGTCGTGCGAGCGCAGCAGCACCTTCACCGGCTTGTTCAGCGGCAGGTGCACCTCGTTGCCGGCGACGACGATGTTGTCCTGCGCCGCCGGGTCGTCGGGGTCGAGGCCGAACGGGTTGGCGCCGCTCACGAAGCGGGCGTCGCTGGCGCCGAGCTTGCCGCTCGCGCCGGGCAGGCGGTAGCGCCACTGCCACTGCTGGCCGACGACCTCGAGCACCATCGCGTCCTGCGGCGGGCGCACGTAGTCGGCATAGACGACGAGCCCCGGCGCCAGCAGCGCGACGATGCCCACCGTGGTGACGCCGATCAGCCAGCGCTCGAGCTTCTTGTTCTCCGGCTCGTAGGCGGCGCGCGGGCCGCCCTGGCGGTGGCGAAAGCGCAGGATGGTGTAGACGACGAAGAGGTTGATGACGACGAAGAACACGCCGGTGATGAACACCGTGATCGCCAGCGTGAAGTCCATCTGCCCCCAGTTCGACGCGAGCGGCGTGAGCCACCACGGACTGAACCAGTGGAACACCAGCGTCACCACGACCAGCAGCAGGAGGGCGGCGGCGATGGCCATGGCGCGCTGCGCGTGCGGGGGAGGGGCGGCGCTCGCGCTAGCGTCGAGCGCGGGCGCCGCGTTCGAGCCAGGGGTAGGCCATCGCCACCGTCAGCCCGAACACCAGGTGGCCGATGAAGGCGGCCCAGCCGCGCAACTCGGCGATCCACGGGAAGAAGGCGCTCATGCCGTGGAAGTTCACGAGATACAGCACGGCGCCGAAGCCGAGGCCGATCAGCTCCAGCATGCCGGCGCGCGATTCGAAGCGGAAGCCCGCGATGATGAACGCGAGCAGCAGGCCGAACACGATGCCGAGCACGTAGTGCGTCGCGAGCGCGACCGCCACCACGCCGATGCTGAAGCTCGACGACTGCAGCACGCCTTCGCCCATCACGATGGCGGCGATCAGCTGCGAGCTGCGCCACGGGTTGTCGCCGCTGCTCACCGATGCCGACCAGGCCAGCTCCAGCACCATCAACACCGCGCCGCCGATCAGGCCGGCCGTGACGGCGGCGGCCCAGTCGGGCTGTCGGCGGTGCCAGGCATGTGGATGCAGACGCATTTCCATGCTCATCTCCTTGGACGAGGCCGCGAGGCTGCGGCGCGTGCCGCAGCGCAAACCGTCAGGGGAACGCCGGGATGTTGGGCTCGACGCCTTCGAGATGCGCTTCGGGATGCAGCGCCTGCAGGCGGGCTTCGATCTCTTCCACGCGCGAGCGCGGCACGTCGACCATCAGCAGGATCTGCCCCTTCTCGATCGCCGGCTCGAAGCGCTTGAGGCGGTGGCTCGGCGTGGACACGCCGATCATGCTCGAGGACCAGGCGCCGAACGCCCCTCCCAGCATGGCGATCACCGCCACCATCCCCCACTGCGGCTCGTCGCCCACGATGGGGAAGAAGATCGCCGCCAGCACCCCGAGCAGCGTGCCGGCAATGCCGCCGACCACCAGGCCCATCTGAGCGGCACGGATGACATCGGAGGTTTGCAGCACGTTGGCCGGGTGCAGTCCGGTGAGGTCGGCCTCTTCGCGTGCCACGAAGTGCATGTGTTGCTCGGCGATGCGCGCGAGCAGCAGATCGTCCATCGTTCGCCTGGCGCTTTCCAGGTCGGGCAGCAGCCAGTAGATCCTTCTGCGCATGATCCCTCCTTTGTGACGAGGACTGCGATGTCGGAAATGACGCGTGCGTGTTTTTTGTACACCCGAATGCACCACGCAGCAAGTGGGGATTCAAGGCAGGTCGCGCGCCACGCGCGTGGCGGGTTCCTACGCGAGCATGCGCCGTCGGCCGACGCACCCCCGCTGACGCCGGGCGGACAATGCACGCGACAGGAGCCGCATCGATGATGTCGAGGATCTGCAAGCGCACTGGTTTTGCAATCGCACTGCTGGCGTCCACGGTATTTGTGCTCGCGCCCAGCGCGCGCGCATCAGGCGCAGGACACTGCGCCCACTCCAGCGGTCGCTTCGCCAAAGCCGGCCACGAACAAGCTCGACCTCACGGGCCGACGGCGCGTCGGTCTCGCATCGTTCTACGCGCGTAAGTTTGCCGGCCGCACCATGGCCGACGGCACGCCGATGGACCCGGCGGCCGACAACGCCGCGAGCAAGACGCTGCCGCTCGGAACGCGCGCGCGCGTGACCAATCTCGAGACCGGGCGCAGTGCCGTCGTGACGATCCAGGACCGCGGGCCGCACGTGAAGGGCCGCATCATCGATGTGTCGCCGTCGACCGCGCGCCGGATCGGCCTCACGCGCGAGGACGGCGTGGCGCGCGTGGCGGTGACGCCGATCACCGTGCCGCTGCCCGACGGCCGCGTCAAGCGCGGCGCAGCGTTCGGCGAGTGAAGAGATCGCCCTGGACTGTCGAAGGGCTGACATGGCACCAGGGCTTCGACAAGCTCAGCCCGAACGGTGGTGGAGTCTGCGCCTTAGACACGGTAGCGAATCGCCGTTGAGCCGCCGGTAGTTTCTGCGCTTAAGTGGGCGCATGGCAGTTGAGCTACCCGTTCGCCCTGAGCTTGTCGAAGGGCTGGCTGGCATCGCACCAGGGCTTCGACAAGCCCAGTCAAAGCGGTCGTGGAGTCTGCGCATGAGCCATGCGTTTTCACGCCCTGCGCAAGGCCTCGCGCAAACCCACGGTGGCGCGCAGCGCGCCAACCTCGATGCCGTTCCAGTTGCGCAGGCTGGCGTCGCTGTAGCGATGCATGAAGGTCATGTCGTCGTCGTCGAGCGAGAGCAGCGCCTCGATCGCCGCGGCCATCACGACTTCGGCGGCGCGGGCATTGTTGCCGTCGCTGATCTTGATCGCGACGCCGAGCCCGCGCTCGGGCAGCGCGGCGCAGTACATGCCTTCGGCGCCGACCTTGCAGAACACACGCTCGCCCAGGCGCTGCATCACCAGCGTGTCGAAGCGGCCGGTGCCGCCGACCATGAACGGCGAATTGGCGACCGCCTGCCGCAGCCGCTTCGCCGCGCGGCACTGGCCTTCGCGCAGCCCGACCCCGGCGCCGAACTTCGCGAACGCATGCGCCAGATGGCGCAGCGGGATCGCATAGGTCGGGATCGAGCAGCCGTCGGTGCCGCGCGGCGCGTGGGCGAGGTCGAAGCCGGTGCTCGACTGCAGCGCATCCATCACCTCGAGCATCACCGGATGATCCGGCTTGACGTAGCCGCTCGCGTACTGGCGCAGGTTGAGGCCGCCGTCGTTCCAGCCCATCAGCGCACAGGCGAGGCAGACGAAGCCGGCATGTTTGCCCGAGCAGTTGTTGTTGAGCGCGCTGGGTGACTCGCCGCGCGCCGCCATGGCGCGCACCGCGGTGTCGAGGTAGGGCCAGTGCGTCCCGCATTCGAGCACGTCCGCGTCGACGTCCACCTTGGCCAGCATGCCGGCCACGGTGCGCACATGTTCGGGCTCGCCGTTGTGCGAGGCGCAGGCGACGGCGAGTTCGTCGTCGCTGAGCTGCAGCCGCTCGGCGGCGTCGCTTTCGACCAGCGGCATCGCCTGCAGCGCCTTCACCGCCGAGCGCGGGAATACCGGGCGGTCGATGTCGCCGAGCGTCGCCAGCACGGCGCCGTCGGCGTCGAGCACCGCCAGCGCGCCGGCATGTTCGGACTCGATCGCCGTGCCGCGCCACACCTCCACCAATACCGGGTTCATCGCCGCTCCTTGTTCGCGTTGGCGTGTCATGCCGGCGACTGTAGCGAAGCGCGCAACAGGCAGAATGCGGCGCACCGATGACCCCTCTCGCACTGACGCTGGTCCTGGCCGCCGCCGCCTGCCATGCCCTGTGGAACCTGGTGGCCAAGCAGGCCGGCGGCGGCAACCACTTCGTGCTGATGGGCTCGCTGCTCGTCAGCCTGCTGTGGCTGCCGATCGTCGTGTGGGTCGGTGTCGCGGAGGTGGCGCGATGGGGCCTGGTCGAATGGGCGGTGCTGGCCGCGAGCGCGGTCGTGCACATCCTCTACTTCCGCACGCTGCTGCACGGCTACGCGGTCTCCGACCTCACCGTGGTGTATCCGGTGGCGCGCGGCAGCGGTCCGCTGCTGAGCTCGGCCGGTGCGGTGATCGTGCTGCACGAGACGATGTCCCTGGTGAGCGCCGCGGGCGCGCTGGCGGTGGTGGGCGGCGTCTTCCTCATCGCCGGCGGCCCCGGCCTGTGGCGCCAGGCGCACGACCCGGCACAGCGCGAGCGCGTTCGTCGCGGCGTCTGGTGGGGGGCGCTGACGGGCATGTTCATCGCCGGCTACACGCTGATCGACGGTTATGCCGTGAAGCTGCTGCTGATCTCGCCGATCCTCGTCGACTACGTCGGCAACGTGCTGCGCGTGCCGGTGATGCTGCCGTTCGCTCTGCGCGACCCGCGCGGCTTCATGCAGGCCTGGCGCACGCAGTGGCGCGCGGCGCTGGTGGTGGCCACGCTCGGCCCGCTCAGCTACATCATGGTGCTGTACGCGATGCGCATGGCCCCGCTCAGCCACGTGGCGCCGGCGCGCGAGGTCTCGATGCTGTTCGCCGCCCTGCTCGGCGGCACGCTGCTCGGCGAAGGCGACCGCTGGCTGCGCCTGCTCGGCGCAGCCAGCATTGCGGCCGGGGTGGCCGGCCTCGCGCTCGGGTAGCGCTTGCGAGAGGCGCCCTGGGGGGCGCTAGTGTGCCGTCTCGTTCTGCGCGATGCCCGCGATCGCCCACTCGCGGCTGCCGTCGGTCGGGCGCACGAGGTGCCAGAACTCGTCGAACGGCTGCGCGACGCCGTCCTGCTCCTCGCGGATCAGGCCGTGGAAACGCACGCTGACGATCTGCTGGCCGGCTTCTTCGGCCACGTCGACGACTTCGGCGTCGAGTTGAACCACGTCGGTGCGCTGCGTGCCGCGGCGGTCCTGCAGGTCGAGGCGGAAAGCAGCGAACATCTCCGGCGTGGAGAACTGGCGCAGGTCATTCAGGTCGCCGCTGTCGTTGGCCGCCTGCATGCGGATGAAGATCATCTTCGCGGCCCGTTCGAAAGCGGCCGAATCGAACCCGACCGGCACACGGGCCCCGCGCTGCGGCGCGGCGAAGGCGCCCGAGCTGCCGGCGGAGCCGAACGCCGGGGTGGCGGGACGCGCCGGCGGCTGCAGCGCGCCGGGATGGCCGGCGGCCGCATAACGCATG
>DASWVR010000291.1:0-12497 GCA_036401155.1 Piscinibacter sp.
CTTCCAGATGAACGACCGCTGCGCGGCCGGCTGCGGGCGCTACCTCGGCTACATCGCCGACGAGATGAACATGGGCCTGCACGAACTGGGGCCGATGGCGATGAAGTCGACCAAGGCGATCCGCATCAACTCGACCTGCACGGTGTTCGCCGGCGCCGAACTGCGCGACCGGCTGAGCCTGGGCGACAAGCGCGAGGACATCATGGCCGGCCTGCACCGCGCCATCATCCTGCGCGCGATGTCGATCCTCGCGCGCTCGGGTGGCATCCGTGACCAGTTCACCTTCACCGGCGGCGTGGCCAAGAACGAAGCCGCGGTGAAGTCGCTGAAGGAGTTGGTGAAGGAGAACTATGGCGACCTCACCATGAACATCGATCCGGATTCGATCTACACCGGCGCGCTCGGCGGCGCCACGTTCGCGTGGCGCGCGGTGGTCGAAGACGGCAAGCAAGTCGAAGCGAGGACCTGACCATGACGACGACGATAGGCATCGACATCGGCTCCGGCGCCGTCAAGAGCACGCTGTTCCGCGTGGAGGACGGCAAGCCGCAGTGGCTCGCCAAGCGCTGCGAGCGCATCCGCCGCCGCGACCCGATGGTGCTCGCGCAGGAAGGCCACGACGGCGTGCTCGCCGACGCCGGCCTGACACGCGACGACGTCGACTACGTCGCGACCACCGGCGAAGGCGAGAACGTGAAGTTCGCGACCGGCCACTTCTACTCGATGACGACGCATGCACGCGGCGGAGTGTTCCTGCAGCCGGGCATCAGCGCCGTGGTCGACATCGGCGCGCTCAACGGGCGTGCGATCTACGTCGACGAACGCGGCAAGGTGCTCGCCTACAAGATGACCAGCCAGTGCGCCTCGGGCTCGGGCCAGTTCCTCGAGAACATCGCGCGCTACCTGGGCGTCGCGATCGAGGAGATCGGCGCGCTGTCGTGCAGCGCGGCCACGCCGGAGAAGGTGAGTTCGATCTGCGCGGTGCTCGCCGAGACCGACGTCATCAACATGGTGAGCCGCGGCATCGCCACGCCCGACATCCTCAAGGGCATCCACCTGTCGATGGCCTCGCGCATCGTCAAGCTGCTCAAGGTCACCGGCATCAAGGAGGGCACCGCCCTGCTCACCGGCGGCCTGGCGCTGGACATCGGCCTGCTGGTGGCGATCCGCGAGGAGATGGTCAACGAGAAGGTCGGCGTGCAGGCAGCGAGCCACCCCGACTCGATCTACGCCGGCGCGATCGGCGCGGCACTGTGGGGCGCGTTCCGGCACCAGCGGCTGCAGGAGCTGGAAGAGGTTGCCGCGGTTCACTAGGACACGAGGAGACAGACAGATGGCCCTGCTCATCAACGACAACTGCACCGCCTGCGATGCGTGCAAGCCGGTGTGCCCCAACGAAGCGATCAGCGTCGGCGACCCGATCTACGTGATCGACGCCATGCGCTGCACCGAATGCGTGGGCGCCGAAGACGAGCCGCAATGCAAGCTCGTCTGCCCGGCCGACTGCATCGTGCCGAACCCGGACTTCGCGGAGAGCCCGGAGGAGTTGATGGCGAAGTACGAGACGCTGCACGGGTAGGCGCGGCCGCGTTGCGCAAGCCCACCGCTGTCCGTGATGCTCATCGCAGTCAACCCACTCCGTGCAAGCGCTGAGGAGGGGCTTCGACAAGCTCAGCCCGAACGGAGGTGTTGCATGCGAGCCGGGGCGACTCGCGCATGACCTGCGCATCCCCAGCCCCTCACTCCCACAACGAGCGCACGCGCGCCGCGATGTCCACCGGCGCACCACCCGTCGGCTGCGACGGACAGCGATCCGCCGTCGAGCCCCCCGCCTGGAGGCGAGCGAACTTCCCCGCCACCTCGGGCGGGATGAAGCGTGTCAGCGACCCATACACATGGCGCGACCCCTGCGCCGACTGCTGCGTGATGTAGAAGCGTTGCGGCACGACGAGCTGCAGGTGCTGCTTGGCGCGTGTCATCGCCACGTACAACAGCCGGCGCTCCTCCTCGATCTCGGCCACGGTGCCGGTGGCGATGTCGGCCGGCATGCAGCCGTCGACCGCGTTGAGCACGTAGACGGCGCGCCACTCCTGCCCCTTGGCCGAATGGATCGTCGACAGGATCAGGTAGTCCTCGTCGCGGTTCGGCTGGCCGGATTCGTCGCTGGTGGCATCCGGCGGGTCGAGTGTCAGCTCGGTGAGAAAGCGTTCGCGCGAGGCATAGCCCGCAGCGATGCGCGCCAGCTGCGCGAGGTCGGCCAGGCGCACGGCCGCGTCGTCGTGCAGGCGCTGCAGCTGCGGCTGGTACCAGCGGTTCACCGCGTCCATCTGCGCCGGCCACGCGGCCTGCTCGCCGCGCAGGCTCTCGTAGGTGTCGACGAACTGCGCCCAGTCGGCTGCGGCGGCGGCCGGCACGGCGCAGCTGCGCAAGGCGGCGACGGGGTCGGCCGACTGCTCCATCGCATCGAGCACCTTGCGCGCCGTGGCCGGCCCGATGCCGGCGACCAGCTGCGCCACCCGAAAGCCGGCCAGCCGGCTGCGCGGGTTCTCGGCCCAGCGCAGCAGCGAGAGCACGTCCTTCACGTGCGAGGCCTCGAGGAACTTGAGGCCGCCGAACTTCACGTAGGGGATGTTGCGCCGGGTCAGTTCGAGCTCCAGCGGCGCGCTGTGGCTGGAGGCGCGAAACAGCACCGCCTGCTGCTTGAGCGCGAGGCCCGCTTCGCGCCGGGCCAGCACCTGCTCGGCCACCCACGTCGCCTGCGCCGCCTCGTCTTCGACGGTCACCAGCGCCGGCCGCTCGGACGACACCTGCTCGCTCCACAACTGCTTGGTGAAGCGCTGCGCCGCGAGCGCGATGACGGCATTGGAGGCGTCGAGGATGGGTTGCGTCGAGCGGTAGTTGCGCTCCAGTGTCACCACCCGCGCTGCGGGCTGGAAAGCCTGCGGAAAGTCGAGGATGTTGCGCACGTCGGCGGCGCGAAACGAATAGATCGACTGCGCGTCGTCGCCGACCACCGTGAGCCCGCGGCCGTCGGGCTTCATCGCGAGCAGGATGGCCGCCTGCAGGCGGTTGGTGTCCTGGTACTCGTCGACGAGCACATGCTGGAAACGCTCGCCGACCTCGCGCGCGAGCGCCGGCTCGGCCATCATCTGCGACCAGTAGAGCAGCAGGTCGTCGTAGTCGAGCACGTGCTGCTGCTGCTTGTGCTGCACGTAGGCGCGGAACAGCTGCCGCAGTTCGGCCTCCCATTCGCCGCACCAAGGGTAGACGGACTGCAGCACGCCGCTCAGCGGCGCCTGGCTGTTGACCACCCGCGAGTAGATCGCGAGGCAGGTGCCCTTGAGCGGAAAGCGCTTCTTGCTGGCCGCGAAGCCGGCCTCCTGCCGCACCAGGCCCATCAGGTCTTCGGCGTCGGCGCGATCGTGGATGGTGAAGGATTCGGCCAGCCCGATGCGCGCCGCGTGGTCGCGCAGCAGCCGCGCGCCGATGCCGTGGAAGGTGCCGGCCCAGGCGAAGCCGGGCGGCCGCTGCGTGGCGGCGAGGCCCAGCGCCTGGTGCAACACACGGCCCACGCGGCGCTCCATCTCGAGCGCGGCGCGGCGCGAGAAGGTCAGCAGCAGCATGCGCTGCGGATCGGCGCCGGCGATCACCAGGCGCGCCACCCGCGAGGCCAGCGTCATCGTCTTGCCCGATCCGGCACCGGCGATCACGAGCAGCGGCGCCGCGCGTGACGGATCGGCGTCGCCGCTGCCGTGCTCGACGGCAGCGCGCTGCTGTTCGTTCAGCGAGGCGAAGGGGTCGGGCCGAAGCGCGGGCGCTGTGGGAAGGTCAAGATCCATCGAGGGGGTGGAGCGATACGGCGAGGCGAAGCCATACTGTATAGGCATCCAGGGCACGGCCACCACCGCAAATCGCGGACGCACCTCACGCCGCGGGCATGTGCATTGCCCGACCGCGGCGTGGCCGCCTGCGCGGCGCAGACGACCCGATGGAAAAAGATCTGATCCAGGTGCTGGCGGAGGACCATGCCGTTTTGGGCTGGCTGACCGGGCGCCTGCGCGAGACCACCGCCACCCGCCAGTCGCTGCTCTTCAACGAGTTCGCCCGCGCGCTCGGCGCCCATCAGATGGTGGTCGACCAGGTGGTCATCCCGGCGCTCAAGTCCTGCGGCTGGCGCGGCCTCAGCTCCGACGTGCTGGCCGGGCACATGGGCCTCAAGCGCAGCTTGGCCGAGCTGCTGACGCTGCGCCCCGGCAGCGCGTCTTTCGACGCGGCGCTCGGGACGCTGCTGCTGGACACGAGCCTGCAGACGGGGCGCGAGCACGACAAGCTGTTGCCCCTGTTGCATCAACTCCTGGATGCCGAGCAGCTCGTCATGCTGGCGTACGACGCCGAGGTGCGCCTCGCCCAGCTCGTGGGCGACGGCTCGCGGCTGGACGACATCGACATCGCGCAGCCGGTGGACGAACTGCTGGCCGAAGCGCATGTCGTGCTGGCCAGCCTGCCCGGCACCGCCACGCCGCGCGACAAGCTGCCGTCCTAGTTCATGCTGGCGGAGCGGCCGGCTGATCGCCGTTTAGAAGGGTGGCGATCAGCTTCAGCGCCGCATCCACGTTGTAAGGTTTTCGCAGGAATGCGTCATATTTGCTGAAGTGCGTTCTGACCGCTTCCTCGGGCATGCTGCTGTTCATCAGGATGCGTATGTCGCGGGTGTCGGCCGCCGCACGCAGCGCGGCACCCATCTCGGCGCCGTTCATGACCGGCATCATGAAGTCGAGCACGACGAGCTGCGGGCGCACGTCGCGGACGCGCGCAAGCCCCTGCTGGCCGTTGGCGGCGCAGAAGGTGCGGTAACCCTCTTCTTCCAGGATCAGGCTCAGCACTTCGGCGCTGGCCAGCTCGTCGTCGACGACAAGAATGGTCTTCACACGTTGCCTATGACTTCTCGGCATCGCGGGCGGCTCGCGCATCCGCGCCGGCGGGCCTTGGGGGCTCTATTGCTTCCGCGGAAGGGATGACATCGCCATCCGAAGCGTAGAGCCCGGCAATCCGTATGCCGCCGGCGCTGATCTCCAGCGCGTGCAGGCCGACGTCGTAGTCGCTGTCGCGCATCTTCGTGAGCGAGAGCAGCCGCCTCACCCGCCCGCGGTCCTCGACGAAGCGCAGGAACATCAGGTTGTCGACGAAGCCCGACACGCCGTAGGGCGCGTAGACCGTGCTGCCGACCACGTCGCGTGTTTCCAGCGTCATGATCACGGTCACCCCGCGCCGGCGCAGCTCGTTGACGAGGCAGGAGAAGAAGCGGTTCGTGCGTTCCGGGTGCACCGCCGATTCGAAGAAGCCCGACAGGCCGTCGATGACCAGGCGCTTGACCCCGCGCCCGGCCACCTGGGCGAGCAGCCGGTGGCCCAGCTCGTCGAGCACGTGTTCGCCTTGCGGATGCCACACCAGCGAGAGCGCCCCGTTCGCCTCCAGCCCCGCGAAGTCGAGCCCGAAGGCACGCGCCTTGACGCGCATGCGCGAGGGCGACTCGAAGAAGCCGAACAGCAGTCCCGGCTCCTCGGGCGAGGAGCGCGAGAGGAAGTGCAGCCCGAGCGTGGTCTTGCCGGTGCCGGTGGAACCGACCACCACCGTGGCGCTGCCGGCCGGGAGGCCGCGCGTGGCGACCAGCGCGTCCAGCGTGGGCACGCCGGTGCTCAGGCTCGGCCGCGCCTGGAAGCTGTCGGGCGGTTTGGCGAACATCGCCTCGATGCGCGGAAAGACTTCCAGCCCTTCGTCGGTGATGTGGAAGGCGTGCTTGCCGCGCAGCGAGCCCGCGCCGCGGAACTTGCGGACCTGGATGGACCGTTCCGCGCGCGCCTCGTGCAGGCGGTCTTCGAGCTCGATGATGCCGTCGACCATCGTGTGCTCGGCATTGACGCGCTGGGTGGTGCCGCTGGTCAGCAGGAACACCGTGCAGCCGTGGAAGACGGCACTGGTCTGCACCTCGTGGATGAATTTCTTGAGCTCGCGGTCGGTCTCGGCGGCCTCCGAGGCGGCCAGCAGCCCGTCGAGCACCAGCACGCCGACACGGCGCGCGCGCATCTCGCGGCGCAGCACCGCGACCAGCCCCTTGAGGCCGTCGACTTCGAGATCGTGGAAGGCGCTCAGGTACGCCAGCCGATCCGGAATCGCCGTTTCGTCGAAGAAGCCGAGCGTGCGGATGTGCTGCAGCATGCGCGAATGCGACTCCGCGAGCAGCGTGAGGTAGACCGCCGAGCCGCCGCCGGCGACGTGGTTGTAGCAGAGCTGGTTGGCGAAGATCGTCTTCCCGCTGCCCGGCAGGCCTTGCAGGATGTAGACACCCGAACGGAAAAAACCGCCGCCGAGCACACGGTCCAGCCCCGGGATGCCCGTGGGCAGGCGCTCCAGCGCCGACGGCGCGGAAGAAGAAGGATTCATTTCGCTGACCTCATACGACCGGAACGGCAGGTCGATTCACCCGCGGGGCAGTGTACGCACGAACGTTTCCGCCGCCCCACAAAGAGGTTGTCGCCCGGACTCAAGTGCTCGCTCGCACCACCAGCCGATAGCCCAGGTCGACGTGGTCGTCCTGCAGCGGTTCCTTGCGCATCAGCTGAAGCAGCATCCGTGCCGCGCATTCGCCGATCTCCGTGCGCGGCGTGTGCACCGTGGTCAGCGGCGGCCACATCTGGTCGCTGCCGGTGAGGTCGTTGAAGCCGGCCACGGCCACCTGCTCGGGCACCTTCACGCCTAGCCGCAATGCGGCCAGCAATCCGCCCTGGGCAAGGTCGTCATTGCAGAAGAACACGGCGTCGGTGTCGGGGCGCGTGCGCAGCAGGTCCTCGAACAGCTGGGCGCCGAGCGCGATCGACGAGCGCTCGGGGTTCAGCAGCTCGAGCTTCGGGTCGTAGACGCCGGCCGCGCGCAAGCAGCGCCGGTAGCCTTCAGCGCGCTGCATCACGCGCGGGTCGAGCTGCGCGCCGACGAAGGCGATGCGCCGGCGTCCGCGCTGCAGCAGGTGCTCGGTGATCACGTGGCCCGCATCCGCCTGCGAGAAGCCGACGCAATGCACGCCGGGGGCGTTGGTCGTCTCCATCACGTGCACGCAGGGCACGCCGCTGGCGGCGATGAGCTGGCGCGCGCTCTCGCTGCGGTCGAAGCCGGTCACGATGAGTCCGGCCGGCCGGTGCGCCATGTAGCTCTGCAGCAGTTGCTCTTCTTCGGCCGGGTCGTAGTGGGTCACGCCGATCAACGTCTGGTAGCCGGCCGGCAGCAGCGTGCGATGCACCGCCTCGAGCAGGTCGACGAACAGGGTGTTGGTCAGCAGGGGTATCAGCACCGCCACATGCGAGCTGCGGCTGGAGGCAAGCGCACGCGCCGCCGGATCGGGCACGTAGCCCAGACGCTGCGCCGCGGCGCGCACCCGCTCCACCAGCTCGGGCGCCACGCTGCGCTCGCCGCGCAGGGCGCGCGACACGGTGATCGGGCTCACCTCGGCGGCATGCGCCACATCGTTCAGCGTGACCCGGCCCGAGGCTCGGGGTCGGCGCTGCGCGGGGAGAATGGACATGGGGTTATCCCTTATTCTGGCTGCAACCCGAAGGACTTAGGATAGCGCTATCCAAGAGCTGCCGCAACCACGTTATTCTCCAGGCGATAGGGTGAAGGTTTGCCTCACCGGCCAGGCGTGGACGGCTCTTTTTTTCGCACTTCTCAGATAGCGCTGTCCGAATCTCGAACGACCGCAATGAAGTCTCTCGTCGTCATGGGTGTCGCCGGTTGCGGCAAGTCGAGCCTCGGCGAGGCAGTGGCCGATGCCCTGGGCTGGCCGCTGATCGAAGGTGACGATTTTCATCCCGAGGCCAGCAAGGCGAAAATGCGCCAGGGCATCGCGCTGACCGACGCCGACCGCCGCGGCTGGCTCGCGACGCTGGCGGATCAGCTCGCGCTGCATCGCGATGGTGGCGTGCTCACCTGCTCGGCCCTCAAGCGCAGCTACCGCGACCAGCTGCGCGCCGGTGCGCCGGGCCTGCGCTTCGCCTACCTCGAGATCAGCGAAGCCGATTCGCGCCGGCGTGTGGCGGCGCGCCCGGCGCACCTGTTCCCCCCGGCGCTCGTCGCCAGCCAGTTCGCCACGCTCGAACCGCCGGTCGGCGAGCCCGGCGTGTTGCGCCTCGACGCGACACGTCCGCTGGCCGAGCTGGCGCAGCAGACGCTGCGGTGGATGGCGCAGCCGGGCCCGAACGGCGATCCGGCGGCAGCAGCATGAGCACGCACGTTCCGCAACCGACGTCCAGGCTGCAGCGCCTGGTCGAAACCACCATGGCCGTGATGCTCGCCGTGATGGCCGGCGCGGTGTTCGTCAACGTCGTGCTGCGCTACGGCTTCGGCAGCGGCATCGCGGCCAGCGAGGAGCTGTCGCGCCTGCTGTTCGTCTGGATGGTCTTTCTCGGCGCGACCGCCGCCTACCCGCTCGGCCACCACATGGCCTTCACCAGCCTGCTGCTCGTTCTGCGGGGGCGCTGGAGCGGCCGCGCGCTGGCGCTGATGACGCGGCTGATCCACGCGATGGTGCTGCTGGCCTGCGTGCTGGTCGGCTGGGGCGCGTGGCAGCAGGTGCTCGTCGGCATGGACAGCACGAGCGTGGTGCTCGGCTACCCCGCCGCGCTGCTGCCGCTGCCGGCCTTCCTGTGCGCGACGGCCATCGGCGTGATGGCCGCGATCCAACTGCTGCGCGGCACGCCGATCCGGCTCGTGCACCCCGCCGAGGTGGAGGCCGAATGAACCGCCCGCCGATACCCCATCACCCGGACGCCACATGAACCAGGCCGCCGTCGCAGGCATCTTCATCGTCGCCATGCTGGGCATCATGGGCATCGGCGTGCCGATGGCCTTTGCGCTGATCCTCACCGGCGCCGCGATGGCCTGGGGCCTGGAGTTCTGGGACACCCAGCTGCTGGCGCAGAACCTGGTGGCCGGCGTCGACAGCTTCCCGCTGCTCGCGGTGCCCTTCTTCATCCTCGCCGGCGAGCTGATGAACGCCGGCGGCATCAGCCGCCGCATCATCTCGATGGCCCAGGCCTGGGTCGGCCACATCCGCGGCGGGCTCGGCTTCGTGACCATCGGCGCGGCCATCCTGATGGCCAGCATGTCGGGATCGGCGCTCGCCGACACCGCCGCGCTCGCCACCATCCTCCTGCCGATGATGCGCAAGCACGGCTACCCGATCCACACCTCGGCCGGCCTGATCGCCTCGGGCGGCATCATCGCGCCGATCATCCCGCCGTCGATGCCCTTCGTGATCTACGGCGTCACCACCAACACGTCGATCTCGGCGCTCTTCATCTCGGGCATCGTGCCCGGGCTGATCATGGGCGCGGGCCTCGTGCTCGCGTGGAAGCTCGAGATGCGCAAGATCGACCTGCCCGGCGGCACCGCGCTGCCGATGGCCGAGCGCCTGCGCTTCACCGGTAAGGCCTTCTGGGCCCTGCTGATGCCGGTCATCATCATCGGCGGCATGAAGAGCGGGCTGTTCACGCCGACCGAAGCGGCCGTGGTGGCCGCGGTGTATGCGCTGGTGATCGCCTTCTTCGTGCACCGCGAGATGAAGCTCGGCGACCTGCACGCGGTGCTGGTGCGCGCAGCCAAGACGACAGCCATCGTGATGTTCCTGTGCGCCGGCGCGCAGGTCGCGTCGTACATGGTCACGCTCGCCGACCTGCCGTCCACGCTCGCGTCCTGGCTCGGCCCGCTGGTCGAGAGCCCGCGCCTGCTGATGGGGGTGATGATGATCGTGCTGATCATGGTGGGCACCGCGCTGGACCTCACGCCGACCATCCTGATCCTCGCGCCGGTGATGCTGCCGATCGCGCAGAAGGCCGGCATCGACCCGGTGTACTTCGGCCTGATGTTCGTGCTCAACGGCGCCATCGGCCTCATCACGCCGCCGGTGGGCACCGTGCTCAACGTGGTGGCCGGCGTGGGCCGGCTGCCGATGCACGAGGTGATCCGCGGCGTGAGCCCGTTCCTCATCGTCTACGCCGTGATCCTGGCGATGTTCACTGCAGTTCCGCAGATCGTGACCTGGCCGCTGGCCTGGCTGCGCTGATTTCCACCCCCGAAGGAGACTCACATGCAACGACGTACCCTCACCTGCGCGATCGCGCTCGCACTGCTTGCCGCCGGCGCCGTCCAGGCGCAGGACATCAAGCCGCGGCTGATCCGCTTCGGCTACGGCCTGAACGAACAATCGAACCAGGGCCGTGCCACCAAGGTCTTTGCCGAGGAAGTCGACAAGCTCTCGGGCGGCAAGATGAAGATCCGCGCCTTCGGCGCCGCGAGCCTCGGCTCCGACGTGCAGATGCAGCAGGCGCTGATCGGCGGCGCGCAGGAGATGATGGTCGGCTCCACCGCCACGCTGGTGGGCATCACCAAGGAAATGGCGATCTGGGACACGCCCTTCCTGTTCGACAACGCCCAGCAGGCCGACGCCGTGCTCGACGGCCCGGTCGGCGAGAAGGTCAAGGCCAAGCTCGAGGAGAAGGGGCTGGTCGGTCTCGTCTACTGGGAAAACGGCTTTCGCAACCTCACCAACAACAAGCGCGCGGTCGCCAAGCTCGAGGACCTGGACGGCATCAAGCTGCGCGTGATGCAGAACAACGTCTTCCTCGACAGCTTCAAGACGCTGGGCGCCAACGCGATCCCGCTGCCGTTCTCCGAACTCTTCAGCGCGCTGGAGACCAAGGCGGTCGACGGCCAGGAGAACCCGTTCAACACCATCTTGTCGAGCAAGTTCTACGAGGTGCAGAAGTACCTCACCGTGACCAACCACGTCTACAGCCCGTGGATCGTGCTGGTGAGCAAGAAGTACTGGGACAGCTTGTCGGCACCCGAGAAGAAAGTGCTGATGGACGCAGCGAAGAAGAGCCGCGACTTCGAGCGCAAGGACACACGCGAGGAAGCCGCCAAGGCGCTCGCCGACCTGAAGGCCAAGGGCATGCAGATCAACGAGCTGTCGCCGGCCGAGGCCGGTCGCATGCGCGACAAGCTGACACGCGTGAACGCCTCGATTGCGTCCAACGTCGGCATGGACTTGTGGAACGAGACGCAGGCTGCGGTGGCGAAGGCGCGCGCAGCCAAGTAGTACTTCAGCGCAGCAGCGCGACCAGGAAGGCGATCAGCAGGATCGCCGCGACGGCCCACAACCACGGGTTGGCGAACGCGCCCGGGGGGGCCGGGCCGCTCGCCGTGCCTTGGGTCGCCGCCGGTGCGGCTTCGCCCGGCGGCGCCGCAGGCGGGCGCAGCCTGGCCTCGAAGGCGGTGAAGAAATCCTCGGCGACCTTGGTGGCCGCCGCGTCGATGAGGCGCGAGCCGATCTGCGCCATCTTGCCGCCGACCTGCGCACGCGCGACGTAGCGCAGGCGCGTGCCGCCCTCTTCCTCCGACAGGTTCACGTCGGCCGAGCCCTTGCCGAAGCCGGCCGGGCCTCCTTGTCCGTCGAAGTTGATCGTGTAGCTCGTCGGCGCCTGCACGTTGCTCATCTGCAGCCGCCCCTTGAAGCGGGCGCTGACCGGGCCGACCTTGACGGCCACCACCGCCATGAAGGTGTCGGGCTCGGTGCGCTCCAGCGACTCGCATCCCGAGATGCAGTCCTTCAGGATGTCGGGGTCGTTCAGAGCCGCCCAGGTGGCAGGCAGCGGTGCGGCAATCAGCCGGTCTCCGGTCAGTTCCATCGATGTGGTCGCTTGAGGGTCGAAGATGGCGATGATGCACCGAGGCGCAATGCGCGGCCCAGGTCGGCGAGGCTCGCGAGGTTGTGCACCGGCAGCAGCCGGTCGACCTGCGGCAGCAGCGCCCGCACACCGGCGGCGCGCGGCTCGAAACCGTCGAAGCGCAGCAGCGGGTTCAGCCACACGATCTGGTGCGCGGCGCGGCGCAGGCGCGCCGCCTCGGCGGCCAGATCGCCCTGGTCGTCGCGGTCCAGTCCGTCGGTCATCAGCAGCACCGCGGCGTTCGAGCCGAGCACGCGGCGCGCCCACCGGCGGTTGAATTCGGCCAGGCAGGAAGCGATGCGCGTGCCGCCTTTCCAGTCCTGGACCTGCGCGTCGGCCTGCTGCAGCGCCAGGTCGGGGTCGCGGTTCTTCAGGCAGCGCGTGATGGGGGTGAGGCGCGTGCCGAAGGTGAAGGTGTGCACCCGCAGGTGCCGCCGCGTCAGGCCGTGCACGTAGTGCAGCAGCAGCCGCGCGTAGCGGTCCATCGAGCCGGAGATGTCGAGCAGCACCACCAGCGGTGGCCAGTCGCGCCGCACCCGCGTGAACGCCGGGCTCAGCGTGTGCGGCTGGCGCGCCATGCGCAGCATCGTGGCGCGCAGGTCGAGCGTGCCGCCCGGGGCCGATTCGTGGCGCCGCATGCGCACCGGCGACACCGGCAGCGGCAGTTCTTCGGCGAGCTTCTTGGCCCAGTCGAATTCCGCCGCGGTCATGCTCTCGAAGTCG
>DASWVR010000292.1:0-20868 GCA_036401155.1 Piscinibacter sp.
CCGCGGCGCGTGCCGCCTCCGGCGCCCAGCGCAGGACGCCGGCGCGATCGCCCGCGCCACCCGCGTGAAGCGCCAGGCGAGCCGGGTCGGCAGGCGGTCCGTCGACCGCGGCCAAGGCGTGCAGGGTCAGACGGTGCAGGCTCAGCGAACGCGTCGGCGTCATGGCCTGCAGCACCGCCTGCCGTGCCAGCTCGTGCCGGAACGAGAACGAGCTGCCGTCCACGCGCAGCACGCCGGTCGCCAGGCATTCGTCGATGGACTCGGCCTCGGCAGCGGTCAGCTCCTGGAGCAGCCACGGCTCGATGCGCGGCCCGGCGACCGCGGCGGCGTCCAGCACCGCGCGGGCCGAGCGCGAGAGTCGCGCCGCACGGGCGAGCACGGCATCCTGCACGGTCGCCGGCACGCCGCTGCCGCCCGCCGCGAGAACCTCGGTGACGAAGAACGGATTGCCCGCCGTCTTGCCGTGCAGGTCCACGGCGTCGACGGCGCGCCCGGCGACCAACGAGCGCACGGCCGGCAGCGACAGCGGCGGCAGCGCCAGCCGCAGCGAGCACGAGGTCGCCAGATCGCCGAGCACGCCGCGCAAGGGATGGGCGGGCACGACCTCGTCACTGCGATAGCTCGCCACCAGCAGCGAACGGGTGCGGGCGATGCGCCGGCCGGCATAGCGCAGCAGGTCGAGGGTCGCATCGTCTGCCCAGTGCACGTCTTCGAGGACGGCCAGCGACGGTCGCTCGGCGAGCAGGTCGACGAAGGCGACGAACAGCCGATGCCGGTCCTGGCTTCCTGTCAGCAGCGCCTGCAGTGCCGTGGAAGCACCGGCGGCGATGTCTTCGAGGGCTGCGAGCGGGCGCGGCGTGTGCATCGCATCGCACGCGCCCCAGTACACCGGCGCTTCTTCTCCAACCGAACGCGCCAAGGCGCGCAGCAAGCTGGTCTTGCCGATGCCGGCCTCGCCCTCGACCAGCACCAGGCGGCCTGCCCCGGCAGCGGCGGCCACCCGCTGCGTTGTCAGCGTGGCGAGCAGTTCGTCTCGCTCGAGCAGCGTCATGCCGGCTCCCAGATGCAGAGTGCCGCGGCGGCGCGGCGATCCCCTGCGACTCGATCCTACCAAGCAGGCCGGCCGGCGCGGTGCACGCTTGCGGAGTTCAGGGCAGAGCCGCCGGCGACGAGAACGGCCGCTTGGCATCGACCACGAACATGACGAGCGCATGCAGGTCCGTGGCGCCGCTGCTGGAGACCTGCATCGGCTGGTCGGCGCCGTTCCCGGCTTCGGCACTGCCGGCATCGATCCGCAGTATGCCGTTGCGGCCGCGAATGCTTTGCTGTCCCTGAAGCACGTAGAACGCTTCCGAACCCGGGTGGCTGTGGACCGATGTCACGCTTCCCGAGGGGCCGGTCGCCTCGTTGATGCGCAGCAGGTACTCGGTCGCCTCGGCGCGAGGAATGGGGCCCACCTCGGCGACCTTGTTGCCGCGCCCCGAAGCCCCGCCACGAGCACCCAGCGTGAACAGCCAGACCTTGCCGGCGGACCGGACGGTCAGCGACCAGGGGCCGGCGGCCGCGTCAGCGTCGGCCACGGAGCCGAAGTTCTCGATCTGCCAGAACAGCGGACCTTCGGGCAGGCGATCGACGCGCTTTTCGGCAAGCGGCTTGATCGAGAGGGCCTGCTGGGAGAAGGCCGACAGCGTGAACAGGCATGTGGCAAGCGCGACGAGAAGTCGGCGAACCGCGTGGAGGTGGAAGTTCATGGCGTGTCCTTTGGAGAGGGATGGGATCAGGTGAGGAAGTACGGGTCCAGCACGCGGACCTCGCTGATGCGGTCCACCGGCAGTCCTGCGGCGTCGGCCGCTGCCCGGATCGCCTCGGGCGACGGACCGTCGGCGATGCAGAAGCTGCGCCGGCGGTCTGGCGTGACGTACGAGTGCAGCCAGATCACGCCGTGAGCCGCGTCGCTCTCGACTCGCGCCCGGCGGCGCTGCGCACCGTCAGCGTCGTCGCTCAGGTCGCATGCCGAGGCGAAGGTGCGTTCGATGAGGTATCGCGGCATGGGGGTTTGGTCCGGCAAACGCAGCCACAGTAGTGGCCCTTGCAGGCCGGCACCACGGCGAAATTGCCCAGATTGCGTGGGCGTTGGCGGACCGGGGTATGCACGAGTGCCCCTGAGGCGCTCGGCTTGCCGCCCGCGTTGAGTAGGATCGAAGGGTTTGCGCAACCAGGAGACCCCATGACTTCACGACGCGCCTGCCTCAACCTCGCCGCGAGCCTCGGCCTCATGGTCGCCGTGCCCCTCGCGTTCGCGCAGGGCAAGCCGCTGCGCATCATCGTGCCGTTTCCTCCGGGCGGCCCGATCGACGTGACGACGCGGCTGCTCGCCGAGAAGGTGCGCCAGTCGCTGCCCGAGCAGACCATCGTGATCGAGAACCGACCCGGCGCCGGCGGCAACATCGGCGTCGACCTGGTCGCCAAGGCCGCGCCCGACGGCACGACGATCGGCATCGCAGCAACGTCGATGCACGCGGTGAACCCGTGGCTGTTCAAGAAGATGCCGTACGACGCGGCGAAGGATTTCGCGCCGATCACCCAGACCGTGCGCGTGCCCAACGTGCTGGTGATCAACGCCCAGGCCGCGCAGCGCCTGGGCATCGCCACGTTGAAGGACTTCATCGCCTACGCGAAGGCCAACCCGGCGAAGCTGAACTACGGCAGCGGCGGCAACGGCAGCGCCGGCCACTTGGCGGGCGAGATGTTCAAGAAGCGCGCCGGCGTGTTCTCGGTGCACATCCCGTATGCGGGCGGCGCCCCGGCGCAGATGGCGCTGCTGTCGGGCCAGGTCGACTTCACGTTCGACAACCTCGCCACTGCGGCGCCGAACATCCGCGCGGGCAAGATCAAGGCGCTCGCGGTGACGACGGCGCAGCGCTCGCCGCTGCTGCCCGACGTGCCGCCGATGGCCGATGCGCTGCCGGGCTTCGAGATCGACACCTGGTGGGGGCTGGTCGCGCCGGCGGGGACGCCCGCGCCGGTGATCGACCGCCTGAACGCGGCATTCGTCGAAGCGCTCAACGCACCCGACGTGCGTGCAAGATTCGCTCAGCTGATGGCCGAGCCGGTGCCCACCACGCCTGGACAGTTCGCCGAATTCATGAAGCGCGAGCTCGCGAAATACGAGTCGGTCGTGAAGGCCAGCGGAGCGAGCGTGGACTGAGCCTCTGCCGGGAGTCGTCGCAGGGCCCGAGAAACACCGGTCAGGTCGCCTCCCCTGCGACGACGGACAGCAGCGTTTCGCCCGTGGCGACGAGCTTCTCGGCGCCCCGATGTTGGGCGAACAGCTCGCACGCCGTGAAGACCTGGGTCCTGCCGGGTTTGACGACACGTGCCCTTGCCACGAACCGCTCGCCCACCGCCGGACGAAGACAGTTGACCGAGTAGTGCGACGCCAGCACTCGGCCGACAACCGAGACTGCGGCGAACCCGCAGGCCGTGTCGATGAGCGCGCCGATGAGTCCTGCATGAAGGAACCCGGCGTACTGACCGAGCTCGCGACGCCAAGGCATGGCGATCTCGGCCTTGCCGGGCTCGGCACTCACGACTTCGATGCCGCACCATTGATTGAAGGCCGCGGTCTGGTTGATGGCACGTACTTGGACCAGTGGGTCAGGATGGCTGTTCACCGCTGTACCTCCGAAAATGGACAACGGCAATGTAGGACGCGACGCATGCCGCGAATGTCAACGCAGTGACAGCCCACCTGTCGCGTTGGAGACTTGCGAGCGCCCCGCGAGCACGCCGCATCACCGCATCGTTCGCGTCGGCATTGCCGCTCGCCAGGCTGGCAGGGACGCTACGAGCGTGGCAGCGTCACCACCTGGGCCAGGCCGCCCTCGGCCCGATTTGCCAGGACGATGTCGCCGCCGTGGCTGCGAATCACGGATCGCGCCACGGAGAGGCCCAGGCCCGTGCCGCCGGTCTGCCGGCTGCGTGATGGCTCGCCGCGATAGAAGGGGCGGAACACCCTCTCGAGCTCCGGTTCGGGAATGCCGGGTCCCTCGTCTTCGATGGTGACGGCAACGTCCGCAGGCTCGGCAGTGAGGTGCACGTCGGCCCGATGTCCGTACTTCACCGCGTTCTCGAGGAGATTGCGCAGCGCCCGCTTGAGAGCGGGGCGGCGCCCGTCGATTTCGGCGCTCTCGGCACCTGACACGCGCACCGTTGCTCCCACCTCGGTGAGTTCCGCCGCGATGTCGTCGAGCAGGGCGCGCAGGTCGACGCGGCTGCGGGGCTCGACGACCATCTCCTCGCGCGCGAAGGCGAGCGCGGCGGCGATCATCGCTTCCATTTCGTCGAGATCCCTGAGCATCTTGGCCTGCTGCTCGGAGTCGTCGACGAAGTCGGCGCGCAGGCGCATTCGCGTGATCGGCGTGCGCAGGTCATGCGAAACCGCGGCCAGCATCTGCACCCGGTCCTCCACCAGGCGCTGCACGCGCTGCTGCATCCGATTGAAGGCCCGGGCCGCCGCACGCAGCTCGCTCGGCCCGCTCTCGGGCAGCGCGGGCGTGCCGACGTCCGTGCCCAGACGGGTCGCCGCGTCGGCGAATACCCCCAGCGGTCGCGTGATGCGGCGGCCCAGCCACACCGCCAGCAGCGTGAGACCGATGCCCACGACCATGAGCGTCGGCACGATCTGACCGACGGCTTGCAGCGGCGACCAGCCGCCCCGCGTGACGATGTCCAGGCGCGTGCCGTCGGCCAGCGCGACGCGAACGCGGATCGGACCGTGCGGCGCGCCCAGGTGCGTTGCCCCTCCGGTTGATCCGCCCATCGTGTGACCCAGCCCGAGCACGCTCGCGCCCAGCGGGCGAAGCTCTCGGACCAGCTGTCGCTCAAGACCCTGCGTCCACCAATCCGGAAAGACGTCATCGGGCACCTCCGTGCCCAGCGGGGAAACCGTCAGGCCCGATCGTGCCGCCGCCGCATAGACCCCGGGTCGCGCCTCCACGGGCGATTGCTGAGCGATGGCAACCAGCGTCCCCACGCGGCCGACGAAGTCTTCGCTGCCGTCGGCGCCCGCCGGAACGATCAGCGTGAACGAGGCCACGGCGACGCCCGCGAGGACCACGAGCATCATCCCGGCCACGAGAACGAGCGTCGCCTGTCGAGCCAGGCTCTGCGGCAGCATCCTCATCGGCGTTCGACCGCCGCCGTGAACGCGTAGCCGCTGCTGCGCACGGTCTTGATCAGCGCGGGTCGGGCTGGGTCGGCTTCGAGCTTGCGACGCAAGCGGCTGATCTGCGAGTCGATGCTGCGGTCGAACGCAGCCGCGTCGCGCCCGCGCGTCAGGTCGAGCAGTTGCTCGCGGCTGAGCACCCGCCCCGGGCGTTCGGCGAGCGCCGTCAGCAGATCGAACTCGCCGCCCGTGAGTTCGACTGCACCCCCGTCCGGCGCGGTCAGCCGGCGCCCGAGCGGGTCGAGCCGCCAACCCGCGAAGCACAGGACTCCCGCGCCGGGCGCCGCGGGCGCACGGGGCTCGCGGCGGGCACGCCGCAGGATCGACTTGATTCGCGCCAACAGCTCCCGTGAACTGAACGGCTTCGGCAGGTAGTCGTCGGCGCCGAGCTCGAGCCCGACGATCCGGTCGATCTCTTCGCCCATGGCGGTGAGCATGATCACCGGGAGGTGCGGGTCGTTGCTGCGCAGCTCGCGGCACAAGGTCAGGCCGTCTTCGCCCGGCAGCATGAGGTCGAGGACCACGAGGTCGATGCGCCAGTCGGCGAGGGCCTTGCGCATCTGCTTGCCGTCGCCGGCCGTCGTGACGCGGAAGCCGTGCTTGGTGAGAAACCTCGCCAGGAGCTCGCGGATTTCGGTGTCGTCGTCGACGACCAGCAGATGCGGCTGTCTTTCCATGGCTCGAAATCTACCGTTTCCGCGCGAGTCGCGCCGCCGGATCGTGTTGCGAAATCTGGCTGGGGCGGCCGTGGCAACAGTCCGGCAAGAAACTCCTGGCCGCGCCACCGTGCCGACACGAAGTGGCACCAGCCGGCGATATGCCGCGTCTACCGTGAGCCCCTCGCATCAGCTCGATGGCTGCACCAGGAGGTTCGAAGATGGGTGATGAGAGTTGCGTCCAGCGGCATCTCGCCAGTGCGCATCTGACGGCTCGCTACGACGCCGCGGCGCCGCGCTGGCATCGCACGATGGAATGGTTCGGGTATACGCGCGCGTATGCGCACCTGTTCGCACGACTTCAGCGTGCCGGATGGCTGCGCTCGCTCGGTAGCGGAGGCCGGGTTCTCGAATGCGGCATCGGCACGGGCGTGCTGAGCCTGGCGCTGGCCGGCGTCGCGCCGGTGCAAGAAGTCGTCGGCGTCGACCTCGCGCCGGACATGCTCGACGAGGCGGCGGCTCGTCTGGCGGCGGCCGGCATCGCCGCGCGGATGCAGCGCACCGACGCGCACCGGCTGCCGCATGCCGACGCATCGTTCGACGCCGGCTTGTCGGCTCACATGCTGGAGCACCTGGCGGAGCCGGCGCGGGCGATCGGTGAGATGGCCCGCGTGCTCCGGCCCGGCGCGCCGCTGGTGATCGTGGCGACGCGCGGCAACCTCGCGGACGCATTCATCCGCTTGAGATGGCGACACGTTCCGATCGCGCCCGGCCAGCTCATCGCGTGGATGCGCGCTGCCCACCTCGAAAACATCGTCGACTGCGCCATCGGTCACGCGCTCTCGCCGTCGCGCTGGTTCAGCCGCGCCTTCATCGGACGGAAGTCATGAAGCACGATCTCATGACCGGCGCGCACCGCGCTTCGAGACACTCGACGACGGCGCAGGCGCTCTGCCGCTGGCTGAGGATCGGCCTCGGCACACTCATCTTCGCCACGGGCGCAGGCAAGGCGCTGGACGTGGCGGGCTTCGCCGAAGTCATCCGGACCTACCGCCTCGCCCTGCCCGACGGTGTGCTGCTTCCGATCGGAGCGTGCATCGCCGCGCTGGAGCTGGCGCTTGGCGCCTGGCTGGTCTCGGGCCGCAGGCTCGTGAGCGCCGCGCACGCCTCGATCGCGCTCAACGCCGGCTACTGCGCCCTCCTGACGAGCGCCTTGTGGCGTGGGCTCGAGCTCGACAACTGCGGCTGTTTCGGTGTCTTCTTCGCCAGTCCGCTGCGCTGGTATTCACCGCTCGAAAGCCTTGCGCTCGCCGGAGCGTCGTTCGTGCTCATGCGGTTGGCCAGACCATGACCCGCGGTTCGTGGCAAAGGCGGGCCGCAGTGGCGATCACGGCATGCCTGTGCGCGTCGATGGCCGCGTGCGCGGGGCCGAGGCCGGGAGGCTCGCCGCCCTCGGCGGATCGGGTGGCGGATTCGGCACAGGTGGACGTCGGCGACGCGCGCGTGCATGTCGAGGTTCATGGCGACGACGCGAAGGCGCCGCTGATGGTGTGGCTCCATGGTGGCCCTGGCGGTGCGGCACGTCCGTTGTTCCGCCTCTTCAATGGCGACCTCGAGCGGCATCTGCTCGTGGCCTACTACGACCAGCGCGGCGCCGGGCGCTCATTCGATCCGCAGGCGCCAGTCGTTCGGCTGACCGTCGCGCAGCACGTCGCGGATCTCGATCGCGTGGTCGACCATCTCCGTTCCCGCTACCACCGTCGACGGATCCTGCTCGTCGGCCACTCCTGGGGCGCGACGCTCGGAATGCTCTATGCCAAGGCACGCCCCGAGAAGGTCTCGGGCGTCATCGGCGTGGCGCCCGCCATCGCTTTCGGCGAGCAACAGCGGCGCGAGTACGCGTACAACCTGGCGCAAGCGACAAGGCGCGGCGACCGACGCGCCTTGAAGGAACTCGGCGACATCGGGCCGCCGCCCTATCGATCGTCTGCTGCCGTCCTGCGCCTTCAGCAAGTGACCGATCGACATGGCGGCGTCGGGCTGCGAACCCACAACCGCGCGGCCATCGTGCTCGAAGGCATCTGGCGGGGTTTCGTCACGCCAGGGGAGATCGTGCGCATCCTGCGGGGCAACCGCCGCTCGCTGGAGGTGATGCACGAAGAGTTGCTCGCCCTCGACCTGCGGCGGGAGGTCTCGACGCTCGACGTCCCGGTGTTCTTCTTTCTCGGACGCCACGACCGCCACGCCGACGCCGAACTGTCGGCAGCGTACTTCGAGTCATTGCGGGCGCCGAGCAAGCAGGTCGTCTGGTTCGAGCGATCGGCGCACGACATCCCCTTCGATGAACCCGCCGCTTTCCATCGTCATGTGATGGAGGCGGTCACCTCGGTCGGAGGCGCACCTTCTCGGGCGATCCGTTCGATCTCCTGCAGCAGGTACGCCTGTTCGGCTGAATCGACATGAGTCAGCTCGATCACCAGCTGCCCGCGTGGTGTGCCGCTCGGTCCGACGATGATGGGTGTGGGAAGCTGTGCCAGCCCGCGAAGCGCATCCCTTGCGGATTCGGGGCTCGACAGCTGGATGGCCACGCGGGGAAACGGGCCGTGGAGGTCCGTGGCCCGAACTTCGGCATGCCACCCAGTGCGCCTCCGGATCTCGGACGCAAACTCTGCAGCACGTTCGATGTTGCGTTCTCGCAGTGCCGGCATGTCACGCCAGTCACGCTCCTGGACCGCGGCCACCAGGCCATACAACGCTTCCTTGGTCGGCTTCATGGGTCTTCCGATGCACGGAAGGTTCACCTTGCAGGCGGCGATGGCCTGCAGGCGCCCCAGCACGATCCCGCAGGTCGGTGCTGCCAGGTACTTCTGCGCGCTGAAGACGATGAGATCGGCAGAGGCGGTGAAGTCGCGATCGGTCAGGGCCAGTCCTGCGCCGCGGCATCCACGATGAACATGGCACCGATGTCCTTGGCGAGTTCCCGGCAATCCCGCCGCGAGAGCGGAGCAGCCGAGCTGACGAGTTGCGATTCGACGTACACGATCGCGGCCACCCTGCTCCGCGCAGCCAGCGACTGCAGGTCCGCCCTGCGCTCGGCAGTGCTTCCCCGCAGAAGGTGGACGTCGCAACCCGTGAGGCGCAGTGTCTGCGGCAGCGGTTGCCCGTAGTCGACGGCATGCTCCTCCTGCAAGACGATGAGCGCTCCGTCTGCGGAGGAGGGCAATGCCGCGGCCGACGTGGCGCTGGTTCCCGTGATGGACGCCGCTGCGGCCACAACGATGCCTGCCGCGGCGCAGTGGCAAAAGCAAGCTGCTTCGGCCCCTGAAAGACCGCAGACCACCTCTTCGGCGAGATCCTGCAAGGCGCCCATGTCCACGTGGGTACGCAGCGCATCCGATACGGCGGCCACCACGGAGTCGGACGACCGCGAAACGCCGTACGGGGTCGGCGTGCCCCATGCGTTCACCGGGGAGGACAGCGTGCCGAGCGGCGTTCGAGCGGGTGCGTTCATGCCGGCAGCTTAGTGCGGCCGATCAGCCGGAACACACCGGCCAGGAGAACCGCTGTCGATGGGGGGTATCCAGGGCGCTTCGCGCCGCGGGGTGCCCGCAGGGTTGGGGCCATCCCACAGACGGTGAAGCGCGCGCCGCACCGCGTCGATGCCCACACACTTGAGGCCGAACACCAGCGGCTTGTCGCCCACTGCGAACCGGGTGGTGTCGAATGGCGCTGCCGTGACGAGCGAGCCCACGGGCCTGTCGAGCGGCGTGCAGACCACGGCGACCGACCAGTGTCTGCACAGACGGTCGTCTGCGAAGATCGGGGGCTGGCCGGGGTCGCCGCCGGGAAGGCGCGGATAGACCTCCAGGCCTTCATCTGCGAGTTCCCGGGCAATGGGCCTGAACAGCAACCGCAGGTACATGGCACGCGCCGCGTCGGGCTGGCTGGCAAAGAGCCGCTGCAGGCGTTCCCGATGCCGATCGACGACCGCTCGCCAGCGGGCTGCGGCGGTCGTGTCGATTCGGCGGGCGAGTTCGTGGATGCAAACCTGCTCAGAGGATGGGTGGAACGATGGAGTCATCTCGAGCGAGCAACTGGAAAAACGCGTCAGGCTAACGATCCGAGACCATGCCGTCGAGTGCCACATCGGGCGGCGGCCAGGGTGCCAAAGGGTGTACGCGCCGTGCGCCGGACGCGTGGCGTCGGTACCATTCGTGGCTTCACAAGAAGCCGTCCGAAGGTGCCACCTCGGCGGCACGCCGCGATGTATCTCACGCTTGACGGACAGGGCGAGTTGTACCGGCAACTGCTGCGCGCGCTGAAGCAGGCCATCCTGGACGGCTTGTATGCCGGCGGCACGCGTTTGCCGGCCACCCGAGACCTTGCTGCAGACCTTCGGGTCTCACGGAACACGGTGCTTGCCGCCTACGAACTCCTTTGCGCCGAGGGCCTCGCGGTGGCGCGTGGCGGCAGCGGAACCTTCGTGGCCGATGCGGTCCCGAGCCGCACGCGGCCTCGGCACGCCGCACGGCGCCGTGACGAACCGTCGCGTTATGCCGCACGGCTGCGGGGCTTGCCGCCGCTGCCGCTGCCCGCACCGCGTGCCGGCCTGCGGGTCGACCTTCAGTATGGCGAGCCGATGACCAACGCAGCGCTGCTCACCGCCTGGAGCAAATCCTTGTCCTACGCCGTGGCGCGAACGCGGACCGGCTACCCCGCCACCCAGGGTGTGCGCGAGTTGCGCGAGCAACTGGCGGCCTGGCTCGGCCGTCGCCGCGGCGTGATCTGCGAGCCCGACGACCTCATCGTCGTCAACGGCACCCAGCAGGCGCTTTCGCTGCTGGCTCGCGTTCTGCTCGACGAGGGGGATCGGGTGGCGGTGGAAGACCCCGGCTACGCGCTGGCCTCGCAGTGCTTCGCGGCCCATGGAGCGAACGTGCTTCCGGTTCCGGTCGATGGGCAAGGGCTGCGCACCGCGCTCCTGCCGCAGCAGAAGGTCAAGCTCGCGTACGTGACGCCGTCGCACCAGTTCCCGTTGGGGATCTCGATGTCCCTGGCAAGAAGAATGGAGCTTCTGCAGCATGCCGCGCGTGTCGGCTGCTGGATCGTGGAGGACGACTACGACGGTGAGTTCGGCTTCGAAGGCCGCATGCTGCCGGCGCTGCGCTCCCTCGACCGCGACGACCGCGTGGTCTATGTCGGCACGTTCTCGAAGACCATCCTCCCGTCCTTGCGGCTGGGCTACATCGTGTGCCCGCAAGCGCTGCGCCGCGATGTGCTGCTGGCCAAACGCCTCGCCGATTTTGCGAGCCCGGGGATAGAACAGGTGGCGCTGGCCCATTTCATGAGCAGCGGCGCCTACGAAAGGCATCTGCGCCGGGCCTCTCTGGAACTGAGGCGTCGCCGCCGCGCACTGGTGGACGGGTTGTCCAGGCACTGCGGCGGGCGTGTGGTGGTCGAGAACACGGGCGCCGGCATGCACCTGGTGGCCTGGCTGCCCGGACTGGACCGGGCGGTGCTGCAGCGCTTGATCGACGCTGCCGCCGAGCGCGGGATCGGCCTGCACGGGCTCGATGGCCACTACGCGTCGACGCCGCCGGGCAGTGCACTGCTGGTGGGCTTCGCGAACGCGTCGGTCGCTCAGATCGGCTTGGCGACCCGCGTGCTGGCCCAATGCCTCGACGTTGCCGTGCGCCGCACGGACATCAGTCCGAGGTCCGACGCACGCCTCGCGCCGGCCTGAGGGTCATCGCGGAGCGCGGAGCGTGACCACGTCGGGGGAACGCTTGCCGCGCCGGCGTCAGCTCGAGCGCGGCAGCGGATGGGGCACGCGGTTTCTGCGCCACATCCACGCTGCGATGAGCACCGAGGGAACGATGCCCAGAAGATCGGTCACCAGCCCGCCGTCGATCAGCAGCAGCGAGCACGCGAACAGCACCAGGCGCAGGGGAAGCGCGATCGGGCCGAAGTACCACCCCTTCAGCGCCGCCGCGAGCAGGTAGACGCCCAGGAGCGCGGTCAGTCCGTAGTGCACCACCTGGCTCCATTCGCCCTGCATGAGCAGCGCCGGGCTGTAGAAGAACATGAAGGGCACCAGGAACGCGGCCATCCCGTAAACGAAGGCCGTGACCGAGGTCCGCATCGGATCGCTGCCCGCGATCGCCGCGCCGGCGTAGGCGGCAAGCGCGACCGGCGGCGTGATGGCCGAGATGACCGCGTAATAGAAGACGAACATGTGCGCGACCAGCGGCGAGATGCCGAGCTTGATCAGCCCGGGCGCCACCACCGAGGCTGCCACCGCGTAGGCGGCGGTCGTCGGCATGCCCATGCCGAGCACGATCGCGATGATCATCGCGAACACCAGCGCCAGCAACTGGCTGTTGCCGGCGATGGCGAGGATCAGCGACGAGAAGCGCCCGCCGACGCCGGTCAGGCCGATCACGCCGACGATCAGGCCGGCGCAGGCGCACACCGCGATGAGCTGGATCGTGCCCTTGGCGCCTTCGGCCAGCGCTTCGATGATCTTGCGCGGCCCCATGCGGGTCTCGGCGTGGATCCAGCTCACGATCAGCGCGGAGAGCAGGCCGAGCGTGCCGGCCCGGATGACGGAGTAGCCCGACACGAGCCCGCCGATCAGGATGACCAGCGGCGCGAACATGTAGATGCGCTTGACCATCTCGCGCAGCACCGGCAGCTCGCTGCGGTCCAGGCCGCGCATGTTGAGCAGCCGGGACTCGTTGTCGACCATGAAGTACACGGCCACGAAGTACAGCAGCGCCGGCAGCGTGGCGGCCACCATCAGGTCGGTGTAGGGAATGCCGGTGATCTCGGCCATGATGAACGCGCCCGCGCCCATCACCGGCGGCATGATCTGGCCGCCCGTCGATGCCGCCGCCTCGATCGCGCCCGCGCTGCGCGCCGGATAGCCGACGCGCTTCATCAGCGGGATCGTGAACGTTCCCGTGGCCGCGACGTTGCCGGCCGACGTGCCGTTGATGGTGCCCATCAGCGCGCTCGAGATGACCGCGACCTTGGCGGGCCCGCCGCGCGCGCGGCCGGCGATCGCGAAAGCGAAGTCGATGAAATAGTCGCCGACCTTCGACACCTGCAGGAACGCCGCGAAGGTGATGAACAGGATGATGTACGTGGACGAGACCGCCGTCGTCGGACCGAACACGCCCTCCATCGAATACACGTAGGAGAACAGCAGGTCGAACTGGATCCCGCGGTGGAACAGCACACCCGGCATCCACGGGCCGACGAAGCAGTACAGCAGGAAGATGAACGCGATGATCGGCAGCGCGAGGCCCGCGCTGCGCCGGGTGATCTCGAGCACGAGCAGGGTGCCGACGATGCCGATCGCCACGTCCTGGGGGGTGGGCGCCGCGCCGGCGCGGAACAGCAGCGCGTCCAGGAAGTACCAGATGTAGAAGAAGCAGGCGATGCTCAGCGCCATCAGCACCCAGTCGTACCACGGCACGCCGGGCCGGCGGTCGCCGCTGCGCACGGCGTACAGCATGAGCCCCAGCGCGGTGCCGAAGGACACGTGCGCACTGCGGAACAGCCAGGGCTCCATCGGGAACATGTTCAGCACGACGAGGTGGAACGCCGTGAACAGGACGCAACCCCAGAAGAAGACCTGCGCCTGCCAGCCCTGCAGCTTGCGCGTCAGGCCACCGAGCTCGGCTTCGGCAGTGGCTGCGGAAGCCAGGCTCGCGAGCCTGGCGTGTTCGCGTTCGTCAGTGGTCATGCTTCGCTCTCGCAACGCTGAAGGCCCCGCCGGATGCGCCGGCGAGGCCCGGAACCGAACGGAGACGGGCCGCGGTGGGCCAACCGGCTATGGGACTGTCTTGGGATTCAGCGCGATGCCCTTTTCCTTGAAGTAGCGCACCGCCCCGGGATGGAACGGCAGGAAGGTGTTCTTGTCCGCGTTCTGGGGCAGCGTCTCCTTTGCCGCGCCGTGCCCCTGCACCATGCGCGGGTTGTTCTCCATCACGGTCTTCGTGATCTCGTACACCAGGTCGTCCGGAAGGTCCTTGTGCACGATGAAGAAGTTGAACACGCCCACCGTCTTGTGGTCTTCGTTCAGCGTGCGGTAGGTGCCCTTGGGGATGACCGCGGGCGACACCTCGGGCAGCTTCTCCTGGATCTTCTTCAGTTCGGCGTCGGTGAAGGTGATGAAGCGAACGGGCCTCTGAGCCTCCAGTTCGGAGAACGCCGCGATCGGCAAGCCGGCGCAGAAGGCGAACACGTCGAGCAGGCCGTCGCCGAGCTGGCTCGCCATGTCGGAAGCCGCGCCGTTGCGCACCGTGACCTTCAGGCCGAGGGCGTCGAACATGAGCGGGAAGTAGGTGCCGCACGTGCCCGCCCGCGGGCCGACGCCGACGTTCTTGCCTGCCATCTCGGCGACCGACTTGATGCCCGACTTCTCGGTCGTGATGAAGTGGAACGGCGTGTCGTACATCGGGAACGCGGCGCGCACGTTCTGGTACTTCTTGCCCGCCGCCCAGCCGGTGCCGTTCCAGCCATGCAGGCCGACGCCCATCGTGATCATGCCCATGTCGACGTTCTTGGCGTCGGTCAGGATCAGGTTCTGGTTGGGACCCTGGGTCTGCTGCGTCGACACGTTGACGCCGATCTTCTCGGTCAGCAGCGAGGCGATCACGCCGCCGTAGATGAAATACGTGCCGCCGACGGACGCGGTGGCGAGCGTCAGGCTCTTCGGCCAGTTCGGCTTGGGCTGTGCCTGCGCCATCACGCTGGTGGCCAGCGCCACCCCCGCGACGGCCGTCGCCGCCATGCGGATGAGTGCTTGTGTTCTGAGCATGAGTGTCTCCTTCGTGGTGAGGTTGACAGGGACCGGCTTGTCTTCGCGCCGCCGTTGACGGGGGCAGCCCATCCACCGGCAACCGGCGATGGCAGCGCCATGCCGGCAGTATTCCGGCCAGCAGGCCGGCGGTGAGCAGGGCGGCCCGCAGTGGCGCCAAGCTTCGGCAGAGGACTCCGTGGCGGATTCTGGAACCGGCGGGCCCCGGGGGCAAGCCCGCGCTTGCCCGACACGGGGCTTGGTTTACCCGGTGTCGCGCATGCCCTCGGCAAGCAGGTCGCATACCGCCTGCGTCACCTGCGCCGTCGTGGCCGTGCCGCCCAGGTCGCGCGTGTGGTGGGCCGGGTTGGCGGTGACGTGCTCGATGGCCCGCATCAGGCGGCGCGCCGCGTCGCCCTCACCGAGATGGTCGAGCAGCATCACGCATGACCAGAACGTGCCCAGCGGGTTGGCCAGCCCCTTGCCCATGATGTCGAACGCCGAGCCGTGGATGGGCTCGAACATCGACGGGTAGCGCCGCTGCGGGTCGATGTTGCCGGTGGGCGCGATGCCGAGGCTGCCGGCCAGGGCGGCAGCCAGGTCGCTGAGGATGTCGGCGTGCAGGTTCGTCGCGACGATCGTGTCCAGCGAGGCGGGGCGGTTCACCATCCGCGCCGTCGCCGCATCCACGAGCTCCTTGTCCCACCGCACGTCGGGGAACTCGCGGGCGACCTGCTGCGCGATCTCGTCCCACATCACCATCGCGTGGCGCTGCGCGTTGCTCTTGGTGACGACGGTCAGCAGCTTGCGCGGCCTCGACTGCGCGAGCTGGAACGCAAAGCGCATGATGCGCTCGACGCCCGCACGCGTCATTATCGACACGTCGGTGGCGGCTTCGATGGGTTGCCCCTCATGCACCCGCCCGCCGACGCCGGAATACTCGCCTTCGGAGTTCTCGCGCACGATGACCCAGTCCAGGTCCTCGGGCCGGCAGCGCTTCAGCGGCGCATCGATGCCGGGCAGGATTCGCGTTGGACGCACGTTGGCGTACTGGTCGAACCCCTGGCAGATCTTCAGGCGCAGCCCCCACAACGTGACGTGGTCCGGGATGTCCGGGTCGCCCGCGGATCCGAACAGGATCGCGTCCTTGCCGCGCAACGCGTCCAGGCCATTGTCGGGCATCATCACGCCGTGCGCGCGGTACCAGTCGCCACCCCAGCCGAAGGCTTCGAACTCGAAGCGGAAGCCCGCATCCGCCGCCGCCACCGCCTCCAGCACCTGCTGCCCCGCGGGCACCACCTCTTTGCCGATCCCGTCGCCGGGAATCGCCGCAATGGCATATGTCTTCATGTGTGGCTCCGTGCCGTGTGCAGGTCGTCCAGTCTAGGGGCGCCGCGGCCGGTGGGCGCAGCCGAAGCAAACCATCGTTGAACGAATGGGGTACTCTGCCGATTGCACCATGCGAGCCGAAACTCCTCCGATCGCCGACCTGTCGACGCTGCGCGCCTGGATCGGCCGCAGCGAGCGCCACGGCGACGTCGTCACCGGCATGCCGCTGTCGGCGCTGGCCGCGACGCTCGACCGCGACGACCCGCCGCCGCTGCCCGGCTCCGAGGTGCCGCCGCTGTGGCACTGGCTGTACTTCGCGCCGATCGCCAGGCAGTCGGAACTCGGCCCCGACGGCCACCCGCGGCGGGGCGGCTTCCTGCCCCCCGTCCCGCTGCCGCGGCGCATGTGGGCGGGCGGCCGCCTGGAGTTCCACCACCCCCTGCGTGTCGGCGACGAGATGACGCGCGAGTCGCGCATCGTCGCCGTGGACGGCAAGTCGGGGCGCAGCGGCGAGCTGGTGTTCGTGACCGTGCGCCACGAGGTGAGCAACGCAGGCGGCGTGGCGCTGACCGAAGAGCACGACATCGTCTACCGCGGCGCCCCGCAGCCGGGCGCGCCGGCGGCCGCGCCGCAGCCCGCACCCGCCGACGAGACTTTCGCCCGCGAGATCGTGCCCGACCCCGTGCTGTTGTTTCGCTACTCGGCGTTGACATTCAACGGCCACCGCATCCACTACGACCGCGCGTACGTGACGGACATCGAGGGCTACCCCGGCCTCGTGGTGCACGGCCCGCTGATCGCCACGCTGCTGCTCGACCTGCTGCGCCGCGAACTGCCGCAGTCGGCCGTGCGCCGTTTCTCCTTCACCGCCGTTCGGCCCTTGTTCGACACCCAGCGCTTCGGCGTCTGCGGCCGACTCGAGGGCGATCCGGGCGGGCGACGCGCAGCGCTCTGGGCGCGCGACCACGAGGGCCATCTCGCCATGCGCGCACGGGCCGAGCTCGCCTGAGGCTTGAGCGCTTCCCACCGCCACGCCATGCACCACACGCTCGACGACACCCGCTACCAGGACATCCGCGACGCCGTGCGCGCGCTGTGCGCCGAGTTCCCCGACGAGTACCACCGCGAGGTCGACGGACGGCGCGCCTATCCCGAGGCCTTCGTCGACGCGCTGACCCGGGCCGGCTGGCTGGCCGCGCTGATTCCGCAGGAGTACGGCGGCTCGGGCCTCGGGCTGGCCGAAGCCTCGGTGATCATGGAAGAGATCAACCGCGCCGGCGGCAACTCCGGCGCCTGCCACGGCCAGATGTACAACATGGGCACGCTGTTGCGGCACGGCTCGGCCGAGCAGAAGCTGCGCTTCCTGCCGAAGATCGCGAGCGGCGAGCTGCGCCTGCAGTCGATGGGCGTGACCGAGCCGAGCGCCGGCACCGACACGACCAGGATCAAGACCACGGCCGTGAGGCAAGGCGACCGCTATGTCGTCAATGGTCAGAAGGTGTGGATCTCGCGCGTGCAGCATTCCGACCTGATGATCCTGCTGGCCCGGACGACGCCGCTGGCCGAGGTGAAGAAGAAGAGCGAAGGCATGTCGATCTTCATCGTCGACCTGCGCGAGGCGGTCGGGCACGGCTTGACCGTGCAGCCCATCCTCAACATGGTCAACCACGAGACCAACGAACTGTTCTTCGAGAACCTCGAGATCCCGGCCGAGAACCTGATCGGAGAGGAAGGGCAGGGCTTCCGCTACATCCTCGACGGACTGAATGCCGAACGCACCCTGATCGCGGCCGAGTGCATCGGCGACGGCCGCTGGTTCATCGACCGCGTCACCCGCTACGTCAATGAACGGGTGGTGTTCGGCCGGCCCATCGGCCAGAACCAGGGCGTGCAGTTCCCGATCGCCGAAGCGCACATCGAGGTGGAGGCGGCCGACCTGATGCGCTGGCAGGCGTGCCGGCTGTTCGACGCGCACCAGCCCTGCGGCGCCCAGGCCAACATGGCCAAGTACCTCGCGGCCAAGGCGAGCTGGGAGGCGGCCAATGCGTGCATCCAGTTCCACGGCGGCTTCGGCTTCGCGTGCGAGTACGACGTCGAGCGCAAGTTCCGCGAGACCCGCCTGTACCAGGTGGCACCGATCTCGACCAACCTGATCCTGAGCTACGTGGCCGAGCACGTGCTCGGCCTGCCGCGGAGCTTCTGATGGCGAGGCCGCTCGATGGCATCACCGTCGTCACGCTCGAACATGCGATCGCCGCGCCCTTGTGCACGCGCCAGCTCGCCGACCTCGGCGCGCGGGTCATCAAGGTCGAGCGCCCCGGCGTGGGCGACTTCGCGCGTGCCTACGACGACCGGGTCAACGGGCTCGCCTCGCACTTCGTCTGGGTCAACCGGTCCAAGGAGAGCCTGACGCTCGACCTGAAGCACGTCGAGGCCGCACCCATCCTCGCGCGCTTGCTCGAGCGGGCCGACGTGCTGGTGCAGAACCTCGCGCCGGGCGCTGCGGCGCGCATGGGCCTGTCGCACGAGGCGCTGGCGCCGCGGCACCCGCGGCTCATCGTCTGCGACATCTCGGGCTATGGAGACGACCCGGCTCGCCCGGGTCCGTACCGCGACAAGAAGGCCTACGACCTGTTGATCCAGAGCGAGGCCGGCTTCCTGTCGGTGACCGGCACGCCCGACACGCCGGCCAAGGCCGGCTGCTCGATCGCCGACATCGCCGCCGGCACCACCGCGTACGGCAGCATCCTCGCGGCGTTGCTGCAGCGCGCGCGCACGGGCCGCGGCTGCCGCATCGACGTCTCGATGCTGGAGGCGATGGTGGAGTGGATGAGCTTTCCGCTCTACTACGCCTACGACGGCGCGCCGCCGCCGCTGCGCGCCGGCGCGGCGCACGCCACCATCTTTCCGTACGGCCCGTTCCCCACGGGCGACGGCCGGACGGTCATGCTGGGCCTGCAGAACGAGCGCGAGTGGCAGGTGTTCTGCACGCAGGTGCTGGGCACGCCCGAGCTCGCCGCCGACGAACGCTTTTCATCGAATGCCCGCCGCGTGGCCTCGCGCGAGTCGCTGCGCGAGATCATCGCCGACGCGTTCGCCAGCCTGTCGGCCGACGAGGTGATCGCGCGGCTCGATGCGGCGCAGATCGCCAATGCGCGGGTCAACGACATGCACGACGTCTGGGCTCACGCACAATTGCACGCCCGCGGGCGCTGGGCCGAGGTGGGGTCGCCCGCCGGGCCGATCGCGGCGCTCAAGCCACCCGGCGTGCCCGCCGAGTTCGAGCCGCGCATGGCCTCCGTGCCTGCGCTGGGCGAGCACACCGACGCGCTGCTTGCCGAACTCGGCTACGGCCCCGATCGCATCGACAACCTGCGGCGCGCCGGCGCCATCTGAGAGGCCCCACGGCATGAACGACGACCATCCCGAACAGCGTCTGGCCGAGTTTGCCGCCGGCCTGTCCTTCGAGGACGTGCCGGCTGCGGTGGCGAGGCGCACCGAGGACCTGCTGCTAGATTGGGCCGGCTCGGCGCTGGGCGGCAAGCAGGCGCGCCCGGTCGAGGCCATTGCACGTTTCATGACCGCCCAGGGGCCGACCGACGGACCGTCGGAGATCCTGATCCACCGCCGCGGCAGCAGCCCGCTCGTGGCGGCCGCCATCAACGCCGCCGCCTCGCACTTCGCCGAGCAGGACGACGTGCACAACGGCTCGGTGTTCCACCCGGCGGCGGTCGTTTTTCCTGCGGCGCTCGCGGTGGCGCAGGCGCTCGGACGCAGCGGCCGCGAGCTGCTGCTCGCCTCGGTCGTCGGCTACGAGGTGGGCATCCGTGTCGGTGAGTTCCTGGGCCGCTCGCACTACAAGGTCTTCCACACCACGGGCACGGCCGGCACCCTCGCCGCCGCGGCCGCGGCGGGCCGCCTGCTGCACCTCGATGCGCAGCAGATGCTGCATGCGTTCGGCTCCGCCGGCACCCAGGCGGCCGGCCTGTGGGAGTTCCTGCGAGACGCCGCCGACTCCAAGCAGCTGCACACCGCGCACGCCGCCGCCGCGGGCCTGATGGCCGCCTACCTCGCCAATGACGGCTTCACCGGCGCCGACCGCATCTTCGACGGGCCGCAGGGCATGGCCGCCGGCATGTCGACCGACGCGCACCCGCGCAAGCTGGTGGACAGACTCGGGGTGCGCTGGGCGACCGCCGAAACCTCGTTCAAGTTCCACGCCTCCTGCCGCCACACGCATCCGGCCGCCGACGCGCTGGCGCATGTGATGCGCGAGCACGCGCTGAAGCCCGCCGACATCCAGCGCGTCGTCACGCATGTGCACCAGGGCGCGATCGACGTGCTGGGGCCGGTGGTGGACCCGATGACCGTGCACCAGAGCAAGTTCTCGATGGGCACGGTGCTTGCGCTGGTCGCGCGTTTCGGCCATGCGGGCCTGCCCGAGTTCGAAGCGCACTTCCGCGATGCCGGCACTATCGCACTGCGCGACCGCGTCGAGATGGTGCTCGACCCCGAGGTCGACGGCGCCTACCCGCGCCGCTGGATCGGCAAGGTCACGGTCTGGACGGAGGACGGCCGCGTGCTGCACGGCCGCGTGGACGAACCCAAGGGCGACCCGGGCAACACGCTGTCGCGCGAGGAGATCACGAGCAAGGCGCTGCAACTGGCCGCTTTCAGCGGCGGCGCCACCGAAAGCGAGATGGCCGGCGCCGTCGAACGGCTTTGGCAGGTGGCCACCTGGGCGCGCGTGGGCGCGCTGCTCGAAGCATGAGCGCGACGTCCCTGCTCCTGGCGCGGGCCCGCTCCTTCCTGTGCGTGCCAGCCGACCGGCCCGAGCGCATCGCCAAGGC
>DASWVR010000293.1:0-5870 GCA_036401155.1 Piscinibacter sp.
CGGCGGCGCCACGCAGGAGCAGCAGGAGGCCTTCGGCGCGATGGTCGGCGCGATGGCGCTGGCGGTGATCTTCATCTACATCGTGCTGGCGAGCCAGTTCGGCAGCTTCCTGCAGCCGCTGGCGATCATGTGGTCGCTGCCGCTGTCGCTGATCGGCGTGATGCTCGCGCTGCTGTTCTGGCGCTCGACGCTGAACGTGTTCTCGATGATCGGGCTGGTGATGCTGATGGGCCTCGTCACCAAGAACGCGATCCTGCTCGTGGACTTCGCGAATCACCTTCGCCGCGCCGGGGCGAGCGTGCAGGAGGCGCTGCTGCAGGCCGGCCTGATCCGCATGCGCCCGATCATCATGACGACGGCCGCCATGGTCTTCGGCATGCTGCCGCTCGCGCTCGCGCTGAACGACGGCGGCGAGATCCAGGCGCCGATGGGGCGCGCCATCATCGGCGGCGTGATCACCTCCACGCTGCTCACGTTGGTGGTGGTGCCGGTGGCCTACAGCTACATGGACGACCTGGGCGCGTGGTTCCGGCGCGTGTTCGGCCGGCGTGCCGCCGGCAGCGGCGAGCCGGCGCACCGGCCCGGTTTCATGCCGGCCGACAAATGACGCAGGCGGCGGCTACGACTCGTTCCACGGGTTGTAGCTGCCGATGTTCCACAGCTGGCCCTCGGGGTCGTGGCAGCTGAAGCCGCGGCCGCCGTAGTCTTCGTCCTTGATCTCGATCGCGATGCGCGCGCCCGCGGCCTTGGCCTTCGCATACACCGCGTCGGGGTCGGCCACCACGATGTAGATGCTCTGGGTGCAGCCGCCGGCCTCGTCGGGCTGCTTCATCAGCCGGCCGTACTCGGTGTCCTGCACCGAGCCGAGCATGATCATGCTGTTGCCGAGCGCGAGCTGCGCATGCTGGATCACGCCCTCGTCGCCGGGCACGACGAGCTGGCGCTGGAAGCCGAAGGTCGAACACAACCAGTCGATCGCCTTCGGCGCATTGCGGTAGCGCAGACAGGGAATCAGGGCACTGCCTTTCATCCGGACCTCCTTGGTGGGAGGGCGGATGATGCGGCGAAGCCCGGCACGGCGCAAAGGCGCGCCGTCACACCGTCATGGGTTTGCGAAGCGCGCCGTTACAAGGTCAGACGCCAGCCTTCCACCAGCGCGCCCGGAGTCGTGATCGAGGCGAGCTGCCGCTCCTTGTAGGTGCCGCTGTCCGGGACCAGCTCGGCGCGATCGGTGAGCCCGATCAGGCCCTCGCCGAACATGCGCAGGAACGAGTCGTCGAAGCGCATCACGGCAAGCGGCGCGACCAGCTTGCCGCCTTCCACCCAGAAGCAGGCGAAGCGCGTCATGCCGGTCATGCGGCAGGCCTGGCGGTCGGAGTAGTTGAGGTACCAGAGGTTGCTCACGTACAGGCCGGTGTCCAGCGCCGCGAGCGCGTTCGCCGCCGGCAGCGTGCCGGGCGCGAGCCGCAGCGCCTCGGGAAACTCCTGCGGATTGGCGGCGTTGGTCGGCACGCCGTACTGGCGGGCCGAACGCGGCGAGTTCAGCGTGCCGGTGCATTGGCCGTGCTCGACGAGGCTCACCGACGCGGGCTTGGCGAAGCCCTCGGCGGTGAACGCCGGCGCGATGCCGTGGGCGGTGTCTTCGCTGAAGTTCACGAGCGCACTCAGCTGCGCGTCGCGATGCGCCAGCCGCGACAGGCTCGACGTGCCGGTGCGGCGCGCCTGCAGGCCGAAGCCGCCCCAGGCGAGCGTGCCCAGCAGTTCGGTCATCGCCGTCGGCGTGAAGTACGCGCGGTAGGCGCCGGGTTCGAGACGGCGCGGCTCCAGCGCGAGCAGCGACAGCTGCTGGGCGCCCGCGGCCACGCGCTGTGCGAACTCGGCGGCGTCCCAGTGGGTGCCGGCATAGACCGTCTTCACCGCCTTGTCCGCCTGCTTGTACAGGCACCAGTCGAAGTGGAAGCTCTCGACGTGGTGCCAATGGCGCTGGCCGCGGCTGTCGGCAAAGGCGCGCACCACCGGCCCGCCGGCGTAGAAGCCGACGAAGTCGAGGCCCTTGGCGGCGGAGGTGACGGCGAGCACCAATGCGTCAGCCGAGGGCAACGCGCCGGTTTCGTGGCGGCTGCTCGAACCCGCGTTCTCGGGCTGGAGGAGGTAGGGGTCCTCGGGCACGTCCGGCAGGTGCCCGAGCAGCGTGTCGCGCTCTGAAAGCAGCGCCCGGCGATCGGCATCGAGCTGGCCGGTCAGCGACAGCGTGGTTTCGATGCGCCGCGATCCGTGCTCGACGGCCACGGTGGCGTAGGCCTGGTTCACCTGCGTGGCCTGCCGCACGGCGGCGTGGTTGAAGCGCACGAAGCGCGAATCCTCGGCCTTCAGGTACAGCGTGACGCGGTCGGCACCGGCTGCCGGTTCGCACACCGCGGACGCCAGCACCTCGAAGAACTCCTTGTGAGTCACGCTCATGTCAGCTCTCCCCGCCGAACACCGCGACGCGGCTGAACTTGCAGGCGGGGGCGGCGTGCCCGACGCGGATGACCTGCGAGGGCTCGCCCTTGCCGCAGAACGGCGTGCCCATCACCTCGAAGGTCGAGGCGTCGCCGACCATCGCCAGCGAGCGCCAGAAGGTGGCGCTGATGCCGCGGTAGTTGGGGTTGCGCACGACTTCGGCCAGGCGGCCGTTGCGGATCACCTGCCCGTACTCGCAGCCGAACTGGAACTTGTTGCGCGAGTCGTCGATGCTCCACGAGCAGTTGGTGCGCATCAGCACGCCGAACTCGATGCTCTCGACCATCTCCGCGAAGCTCGAGCTGCCGGGCTCGACGTTGAGGTTGCTCATGCGGTCGATCGGCGCGCGGTTCCAGCTGCTCGCGCGACTCGTCGCCACGCCCTCCAGGTCGGCGCGGCGCGCGCGGGCACGCGCGAGCGAGATGCCGCCGCCGAGCGGGCGTTCGAGCACGCCGTCGCGGATGATGAACTCGCGCTGCGCCACGCCGCCGTCGTCGTCGAAGGCGAAGCTCGCAAGCTGCTCGAAGCGGCTCGGGTCGTGCGTGACGTTGAGCAGTTCGCTGCCGTAGCGGTAGCTGCCGAACATGTCGAGCGTGACGAAGCTGGTGCCGGCGAAGTTGCGCTCGTCGCCGAGGATGCGGTCGAGCTCCAGCGGGTGGCCGATCGACTCGTGGATCTGCAGCATCATCTGGTCGGGCATCAGGATCACGTCCATCTCCCCGCTCGGGCAGTGCGGCGCCATCGCGAGCGCCAGCGCCTCGGTGGCCACGCGCGGCCCGTCGCTCGCGAACCGGGCGCGGTCGAGCACCTCGAGGCCGCCTTGCTGGCAGAAGCCGTTGTACTGGCCGTGGGCCGAGCGGGTCTGCGTCACGCCGCCGACGCTGGCGGTCGCGACGACGTTCGGAATCACCTGGCTGAAGCGCTGTTCGGCGCACCCGCCGTCGCCGGTGATGAGCAGCGTGTCGGTGTCGAGTGTCCACAGCGTGGCCGACCAGTCGACGATGCGCTCGTCGAGCCGGGTGGCGGCGCTCGCCGCCGACAGCAGGTCGAGCTTGCTGCGCAGGCTGCTCGACGAGGCCGGCTGCTCGACGGTGCTGGCGTAGCGGCCCTTCGGCGTCATGCCGGGCAGCGCGCCGTAGTCGAACACCGTGCGGCCGGCGACGGCGTGCGCAAGCTCGCGCGCCTGCGCAAACGCCGCCGCCAGCCCCGACGCGCTGGTGTCGCCGGTGGCGGCGTAGCCGAGGCCGCCGCGGTCGATCACCGTCACCATCACGCCGGCGTCGCGGCAGCGGCTGGGCGCCTGCGCCACACCCTGGCGCACGGTGAGTTCCTCGGAGGTTTCCACGACGCCGCGCACGGCCCATTGCTGGACGGCCGGCGCGGCCCGCCGCGCCGCGGCTTCAAGTTGATCGAGCATGTTCTTGTCCCTGAAAAGCGCGAGGGGCCAGTGTAGAGCGATGGCCGGAATCGTTCCGACCGCCGCGAGTGCAGCTTTTGCATTGCTGAACGTGAAGCTGCAGCAAGCAGGTGTGAGCATGGCAAGCAGTTGAAGCGTCGCGGGTGGTGCTGTCCTCGCGCGAGGGCCGGCCGCGTTGAGCGGGGCGACGTTGAATGGAATCCGCGCGGCGAGCCCCTGGGTGTGCGCGCCGTGCCGGAGCTCCTTCGAACGTTGCTGTCGAGGAGCTCCGATGAAGACGCTGCGCCACCTCTTGGGCGTGATGGCGATGCTGGGGTGCGTCGCCGCTTCGGCCGAGGCCCGGCCGCCGGAGGATCCGCGCGTGGACCGCTTCGACGTCGAAGAGGTCGACCGCCTCGACCCCGGCACGCCGCTGCATTTCAGCCTCTACGGCACGCCCGGCGCCACGGCCACGCTGCGCATCGAGGGTGCGGACGACACGCTCGCGCTGCAGGAGCAGCACGCCGGCGTCTACGAGGGCACCCATGTCATCGCGCCGCACGAGCGCATCACGCCGCACAGCCGCGTGAGCGCCGAACTGCGTCTCGGCGAGCGTGTCGCCCTCGCGCTTCTCGAGGAGCCGCTGGTGCTCGGCACGGCGGTCGCCGCGCGCTGCGCGGACTGCGGCGTGGTGCAGTCGGTGCGGGCCGTCGATGCAGGCGGCAGCCCGGGCATGGCCGGCGCGGTCGCCGGCGGCGTGCTCGGTGCGGTGATCGGCCGCCAGATCGGCGAGGGCGACGGCCGCACGCTCGCCGGCATCCTCGGGGCGATCGGCGGCGCCTACGCCGGCCGCGAGATCGAACGCAGTCAGCATCGGCGCACGCGCCACGAGGTCCGGGTGCAACTGGACGACGGGCGCGTGCATACACGCCGCTTCGAGGGCGCGCCGCCGTTCCGCGTCGGCGACCGGATCAGGATCGTGCAGGGCCGCTGGCTGCACGACACGCACGCCGACCCGCGTTGACGCGGCGCCGATGATGCAGCTCAGCGCCGGCATGTCCGCTCGCAGCGACCAGCCCGGCCGGGGCTGGGCGCGGCGGCTGCCGTCGCTGCTCGAATCGCTGGGTGTCGTCGCCGCGATCGTGTTGCTGCTGCCGGGCTTCGCTCGGCTGGCGGATGTCGGCGTCGGCCGCGACCAGCGTTTCGCCGAGCAGAGCGCGCAGATACGCGGTCTGCCGGCGCCGGTGCTGCCGGCGGTCTGCGAATCCGTCGGGGCGCTCGCCGAGGGCCTGCTCGCCGAGCGGCTGTGCGGCGGCCTGCGCTCAGGCGCGCTCGATCCCACGGCGTCACGCCTGCCCCTGCCGCTCGGCGATGCGCTGACACGCACCGCGAGGGCGTTCGACGAACCGCTGCAGCAGGCGCAAGCCCGTCTGACCGAACTGCGCTTGCGCCAGCGCGAAGGCATCGGCGACGTGCGCGGGCTGTCGGACGAGATCGCCTCGCTCGAAGCCGAGGCGCAGCCGCTGCTGCAGCGCTTCCAGCTGGCGCTGGATGGCGAGCCGGGGCCGTTGCCGCTCGTGTGCGCGACGCAGCGGGTGCGGTCCGCGCTCGCCGCGGGTGACGCCTCCGCCATGCCGCGGGCCAACGCCGTATTGCTGCTCGCTGCGGCGCTCGACGGGGACCCGGCCACGCCGGCGCTGGCGGCCACCGCGGTGCTGCCGGTGGCGGCAGCCGCGCAGGCGGGGTGCAGCGAGACCAGCCTGCCGGCCGACCTGGCGGCGGCGGCGTCGTCGATGGCCGCGGCGCGGCAGTCGGTGCTGAACTCGCGCAAGAACGAAGCCGTGCGGGCGTTGTACCGCAGCGCCGGCTGGCAATGGGCGGGCGCGATGCTGCTCGGCCTGCTGTTCGTCAGGTGGAGCCGCCACGGGGTGCCGCCCGCCACCGGTGCGGCGGCCGCGCTGGCGCTCTGGGC
>DASWVR010000294.1:0-13755 GCA_036401155.1 Piscinibacter sp.
GGCGCCATCACCGGCGCCAACATGCTGTTCATCACCGCCGGCATGGGCGGCGGCACCGGCACCGGCGCGGCGCCGGTGATCGCGCGCGTGGCCAAGGAGATGGGGGTGCTGACGGTGGGCGTGGTCACCAAGCCGTTCGACTTCGAAGGCACGCGCCGCATGAAGGCGGCCGACGCGGGCCTGGCGGAACTCGAAGCCAACGTCGACTCGCTGATCGTCATCCTCAACGACAAGCTGCTCGACGTGCTGGGCGACGACGTGACGCAGGACCAGGCGTTCGCGCACGCCAACGACGTGCTGAAGAACGCCGTGGGCGGCATCAGCGACATCATCCACGTGCCGGGGCTGGTCAACGTCGACTTCGAGGACGTGAAGACGGTGATGAGCGAGCCCGGCAAGGCGATGATGGGCACGGCGATCGCGACCGGTCCCGACCGCGCCAACAAGGCGGCCGAAGCGGCCGTGGCCTGCCCGCTGCTGGAGGGCATCGACCTGTCCGGCGCGCGCGGCGTGCTGGTGCTGATCGCGGCCAACCGCACCACCTTCAAGCTCAGCGAAAGCCGCAACGCGATGAACTGCATCCGCCGCTACGCGGCCGAGGACGCGCACGTCATCTACGGCACGGCCTACGACGAGAGCCTGGGCGACCAGCTGCGTGTCACCGTGATCGCCACCGGCCTGTCGCCGCAGAAGCGCCAGGCCGCGCCGATCCAGGTGGTGCACAGCGCGCCGGTGATGCAGCGCACGGGCACCGACAACCTGCCGATCCTGACGCAGCCGGTGCAGCCGAGCCCCGCCCACGACTACAGCCAGCTGACCACGCCCAGCGTGTGGCGCAACGGCCGCACTGCCGCGGCGAAGGTCGATGCGCTGGCCAGCAACGGGATGGACGAGATCGAGATTCCGGCCTTTCTGAGGAAGCAAGCCGACTGACGTCGGCTCCCTCCTTCCCCCTCTGGGGGAAGGCCGGGATGGGGGCGGAATTCCAGAACATCAACGACAAGCTCTGGCGTCCCGGCCCCCACCCCAGCCCTCCCCCAGCGGGGGAGGGAGGGAACCGTGCTACGCATATCCCTAGAATCGGCCCATGCTCGCCCAACGCACCCTCCAGTCCCTCACCCGCGCGGTGGGCGTCGGCGTGCATGGCGGGCAGCGGGTCGAACTCACCCTGCGACCCGCGCCGCCGGACACCGGCATCGTGTTCCGCCGGGTCGACTTGCCGACGCCGGTGGAGATCAAGGTCGATCCCTTCGCCGTCACCGACACGCGGCTCGCCACCACGCTGACGCCCCAGGGCGATCCGGGCGGCCCGGCAGTGAAGACGGTCGAGCATTTCCTGTCGGCCTGCTCCGGGCTCGGCATCGACAACCTGTTCGTCGACATCACCGCCGAGGAGATGCCCATCCTCGACGGTTCGGCCGCTTCGTTCGTCTTCCTGCTGCAAAGCGCCGGCATCGCGCTGCAGGACGCGCCCAAGCGCTTCCTGCGCATCACCCGGCCGGTGGAAGTGCGAGATGGCGAGGGCGCCTCGCTGAAGTGGGCGCGGCTGGAGCCGTTCGAGGGCTACAAGCTGACGTTCGAGATCGAGTTCGACCACCCGGCGGTCAACCAGACGGGCCAGCGCGTCGTGTTCGACATGGGGTCGGGCAAGTACAAGCGCGAGATCGCCCGCGCACGCACCTTCGGCTTCACCAAGGACGTGGAGATGATGCGTTCACGGGGCCTCGGCCTCGGCGGCAGCATGGACAACGCGATCGTCGTCGACGACTACAAGGTGCTCAACGACGGCGGACTGCGCTACGACGACGAATTCGTGAAACACAAGATCCTCGACGCCATCGGCGACATGATGGTCATCGGCCATCCGCTGATCGCCGCCTACGTGGCCTTCAAGTCGGGCCATGCGCTGAACAACAAGCTGGTGCGCGCGGTGCTCGCCGACCCCGGCGCCTATGAGATCGTCAGCTTCGACGACGAGTCGCGCGCGCCTGCCGGCATGGCCGAACTGGCGCCTGCGTGGTGACGGATGCCGGTCTTTCGGGCGCTGCTGTTCATCCTCCTGATCGCGGGCCTGCTGTGCTTTGCGATGTACGCCGCCACCGGTCAGGTGAAGTGGCGGCACTACGGCATCCGCCTCGTCAAGTGGACGGTGCTCGCCGCGCTCGGCTTCTTCGCGGTGCTGTTCGTGCAACGGCTGGTCGAGACCCTCTAGGCTCCTCACGATGACCGTCTTTCGTTGGATCTGCGGCGTGCTGTTCGGCCTCCTGGCAGCCGGCTCGGCCATCTCCTTCGTCATCTTCATCGCCGCGGACATCAAGCTGTGGCTCCAGCGCGCGCGCAACCTGCGCCGGCTGGCCTTTGCCGTCTTCATGTTCTACATCAACGTCGAGATCTGGCGGCGCGTGGCGCTGATCATCGTCAATTGGTGATGCCGATGAACTTCGCGATCTCGGGCCAGTGCACATCGAAATCCGACAGCGCGTGGTCGCCGCTGTCGAGCAGCTTGATGCGGCAGCCCGCATAGCGTGCGCTCATCTCGCGCCAGTCGAGCACCTCGTCGCCCTTGGCGATGACGGCGTAGTAGCGTTGCGGCCGCGTGATCTGCCCCGGCCGCAGCGTGCGCAGCTGATCGACGAACTCGGAACGGAAGAAGAAGCGCTCGTCGCTGTGCCACGCGGTGGTCTCGCCGATGAACTTCTCGAGGTCGCGCGCCGGCTCGATCGCCGGGTTCAGCAGCACCGCCCGGCAGCCGATGCGCTCGGCCACCACGGTGGCATAGAAGCCGCCGAGCGAGCTGCCGATCACGGCCATGCGATCGCGCGGCCAGCCGGCGATGCCGTTCATCACCAGCTCGAGCGACTCTTGCGGGGACGCAGGCAGCTGCGGGCACCACCATCGAACATCGGGCCGCTGCACGCGCATCCAATCGCCGATCTTGCCCGCCTTCATCGACTGCGGCGACGAACGGAAGCCGTGCAGATACAGCAGGTGCGTGATGGCGGGCTGCGGCAGGTCGACGTTGCTCACGGCTTGGTCGCCAGCGCGTCCAGCAGCTTCTGGTGGATGCCGCCGAAGCCGCCGTTGCTCATGCACAGCACGTGATCGCCTGGCCGAGCCGCAGCGACGACGCCGGCGACGAGCTTGTCGATGCTGTCGCACACGACGGCCTGGTTACCGAGCGGCGCCAGCGCCAGCGATGCGTCCCAGCTCAGCCCGCCGCTGTGGCAGAAGGCGAGATCGGCTTCTTCCAGCGACCACGGCAGCTGCGCCTTCATGGCGCCGATCTTCATCGTGTTCGAACGCGGCTCGAACACCGCGAGGATGCGCTGACGCGGCTCGTGGTGCGAGGTCTGCTGGGCGTCGATCTTGCGGCGCAGGCCGTTGATCGTGGTGCGCATGGCGGTCGGGTGGTGCGCGAAGTCGTCGTACACGCGCACGTCGCCCCCGTCCACCCGCACCGCGCCGCGCAGCTCCAGGCGGCGGCGCACGTTCTCGAAGCTCGCGAGCGCACGCGCGGCGACCTCCGGCGCCACGCCGACGTGTTCGGCCGCGGCGATCGCCGCCAGGGCGTTCAGCTGGTTGTGCTCGCCCAGCAGCGGCCACTCGACACGCCCGATCTTCAGGCTGCCGCGCAGCACGTCGAAGGCGTGCGGCTCGCCGCGCGCCCGCAGCTCGCCCGGCGCCTCCTTGCGCGCGCCGAAACGCACCAGCTCGCTCCAGCAGCCCATCGCGAGCACGCGCTGCAGCGACTCCTCGCGCGCATTGACGACCAGCCGGCCGCTGGCCGGCACGGTGCGCACGAGGTGGTGGAACTGGCGCTCGATCGCGGCCACGTCGTCGAAGATGTCGGCGTGGTCGAACTCGAGGTTGTTGAGGACGGCGGTGCGCGGCCGGTAGTGCACGAACTTGCTGCGCTTGTCGAAGAAGGCGGTGTCGTACTCGTCGGCCTCGATGACGAAGCACTTGCCTTCGCCCAGGCGCGCCGAGACGCCGAAGTTCGTCGGCACCCCGCCGATCAGGAAGCCGGGCTTCAGGCCCGCCTGCTCGAGCGCCCAGGCGAGCATCGCGCTGGTGGTCGTCTTGCCGTGGGTGCCGGCGACGGCCAGCACGTGCCGCCCCTGCAGCACGTGGTCGGCCAGCCACTGCGGGCCGCTGGTGTAGGCGGCGCCCGCATCGAGCATCGCCTCGACCAGCGGGTTGCCGCGTGTCACCACGTTGCCGACGACGAACAGGTCCGGGGCCACCGCCAGCTGGTCGGCGCCGTAACCCTCGATGAGCTCGATGCCCAACGCGCGCAGCTGGTCGCTCATCGGCGGATAGACGTTGGCGTCGCAGCCCGTCACCTTGTGGCCGGCCTCGCGCGCCAGCGCCGCGACACCGCCCATGAAGGTGCCGCAGATCCCCAGGATGTGAATGTGCATAAGCGAAGAAGTGGTGGAGCCGCGCCGCTGGCGCTCTCAGCGGTGGAGCAGTCGGCGTGCCGGCGATCGGCTCACAGCGACGCGAAGGTCCTGGCCGCGGCCGCCAGCGTGTCGGCGATCTCGCGCTCGGTGTGCGCGGCGCTGACGAAGCCGGCCTCGTACATCGCGGGTGCGAAGTAGACGCCTGCATCGAGCATGCCGTGAAAGAAGCGGTTGAAGCGCTCGCGGTCGGTCGCCATCACCGCGCCGTAGTTCTGCGGCAGGCCGTCGGCGAAGAAGAATCCGAACATGCCGCCCTCGCAGTCGCCGGCGAGCGGCACGCCGTTGTCGCGCGCGGCGGCGACGAGTCCGTCGACCAGCGAGCGCGTGCGCTCGCCCAGCGCGTCGAAGAAGCCCGGGCGCTGGATCTCGCGCAGCGTGGCCAGGCCGCACGCGGTGGCGACCGGGTTGCCCGACAGGGTGCCCGCCTGATAGACCGGCCCGAGCGGCGCCAGCTGCTGCATCACCGCGCGCCTGGCGCCGAAGGCGGCCAGCGGCATGCCGCCGCCGATGACCTTGCCGAACACGCTGATGTCGGGCTCGAACCCCGGGATGGCGCGTGCGTACAGGCTCTGCGCGCTGCCGAGCGCGACACGAAAGCCGGTCATCACCTCGTCGAACATCAGCATGGCGCCATGCCGTGTGCACAGCTCGCGCAGCTGCTTCATGAACGGAACGGCGGCGCGCACGAAGTTCATGTTGCCGGCGATCGGCTCGATCACCACGCAGGCGATGTCGGCGCCGTGAAGCGCGAACACCTCGTCGAGCTGTTCGGGATTGTTGTACTCGAGCACCAGCGTGTGCTGCACGACCTCGGGCGGCACGCCGGCGGAGGTCGGGTTGCCGAACGTGGCCAGGCCCGAGCCGGCCTTCACGAGCAGCGCGTCGGCGTGGCCGTGATAGCAGCCCTCGAACTTGACGATCTTGTGGCGGCCGGTGGCGCCGCGCGCGAGGCGCAGCGCACTCATCGCGGCTTCGGTGCCGGAGCTCACCAGGCGCAGCTGCTCCATGCTCGGCACGAGCTTGAGGATCTCCTCGGCCAGCTCCACCTCGCGCTCGGTCGGCGCGCCGAAGGAGAAACCGTCGAGTGCCGCCTTCTGCACCGCCTCGAGCACCGCGGGGTGGCCGTGGCCGAGGATCATCGGACCCCAGGAGCCGATGTAGTCGATGTAGCGCCTGCCCTCGGCGTCGACGATGAACGGGCCGTCGGCGCGGGCGATGAAACGCGGCGTGCCGCCGACCGCCCGGAACGCGCGCACCGGCGAGTTCACGCCGCCGGGGATGACCTGCTGCGCACGTTCGAAAAGCTGCGCGTTGGTGAGCGTGCCGCGCGGGAAGGAGCTGTGGTCGTTCATGGCGTCAATGGATGTGTCGGGAGCCGGGCGCGTCGCCCTCGTCGGGGTTGCCTTCGGGGCCGGCTTCTTCGCCTTCTTCGCCGGGCGGCAGGGCCCAGAAGAAGCGGTCGGGGATCACGTTGCCCATACCGGGGCGGAACCCCGCGTCCAGCGCCTGGTCGAGGAAGGCGAGCGATTCGCCCACCGCGGTGTGCAGTTCGCTGCCCGCGGCCAGCAGCGCGGCAAGCGCGGCGGACAGCGTGTCGCCGGCGCCCACGAAGGTGACCTCGAAGCGCTCGAACTTCTCGCCGGTGATGGCGCCCTGGGCCGACGCGAGCACATTGTCGAGGAACTGGTCGGGCAGCGGCACGCTCGTCACGAGCACGAAGCGCGTGCCGTGTTCGGCGGCGGCGACCGCCAGCTCCCGCGGCGAGGCGGGCCGGTCGGCGTCCCATTCGGGCAGCAGGAAGTCGGTGAGCGTCTGGTGGCTGCCCACCAGCACCTCGGTCTGCGGCAGCACCAGTTCGCGGAACGCGTCGAGGTAGGCCTGCTGCTCGTCCTCCTCGACCCACGACAGGTTGGGCATGTAGGCCACGAGCGGCACGTCGGGGTAGTCGGAGAGCACTTCGGCCACCGCGCTCACGCCTTCGGGCGAGCCGAGGTAGCCGACCTTCCAGGCGGCGATGGTCACGTCCTCGAGCACGCTGCGCGCCTGCTCGACGACGACCTCCGGGTCGAGTGAGTGGTGGTCGAACACCTCGGCGGTGTCGCGCATCACCACCGACGTGACGACCGGCAGCGCATGCGCGCCCATGGCGGCGATGGTCGCCACGTCGCCGGCCAGGCCGCCGGCGCCGCTCGCGTCGCTGGCGTTGAAACTCATCACGCAGGCGGGTGCGGGCGCTTCGGCCAAAGGCTCGGTGCCGGACTCGGCGGGGGAGGTGTCAGAGGTCATGGGAGCGGGCCTTTGGACAGGCGGCGATGGGGGGCGGAAGGGGTGCGGACAGGCTGAGCAGCGACTTCACGAAAAGTGTGAGGTATGTTGCGTAGGTGCCTAAAAACCCTTGGCTTTTTGTCGTTTCGCATCGCTACAATTCGCCACCATTGTAGTGAAGCCTGACTCACAAAGTGACTGAACCACGTACCTGGATGTGCCTTATCTGCGGGTGGATTTATGACGAGGCGGCCGGGGACCCCGAACATGGTATTGCACCGGGGACATCGTGGGACGCCGTTCCGATGAACTGGACTTGTCCGGAGTGCGGCGCACGCAAGGAAGACTTTGAAATGGTCCAGATCTGATCTGACGCTTCGCTTGGGCGCAGCGGCCAGAACCCTCGAACGCGTCTCTGAGGAGAATACTCGGTGAGCAATGAAAGCCCAGCGAACGCCGCGGGCGTGAAGGTGCTGGTCATCGACGACAGCAACACGATCCGCCGCAGCGCGGAGATCTTCCTGAAACAGGGTGGCTACCAGGTGCTGCTCGCCGAAGACGGCTTCGACGCGCTCAGCAAGGTCAACGACCACGAGCCCGACCTGATCTTCTGCGACATCCTGATGCCGCGCCTGGACGGCTACCAGACCTGCGCCATCATCAAGCGCAACGTCAAGTTCGCCAACGTCCCCGTCATCATGCTGTCGTCAAAGGACGGCCTGTTCGACAAGGCGCGCGGGCGCATGGTGGGCTCGCAGGACTACCTGACCAAGCCCTTCACCAAAGACCAGTTGTTGCAGGCGGTCGAGCAGCACTGCCGCGCGGCGTGAATGATTCCACGGCAGTCGGCCAGTTGCGCGTTCCCAAGGCCGAGTTAGCCCTCGCTTGCGGCGTGAACGTGTGACACTCGCCCACTGCGACGACCGCGATTGAAGGACGAGAGAGACGACCATGGCGATCAAGAACATCCTGCTGGTAGACGATTCGAAGACCGAACTGCATTTCCTGTCGGAACTGCTCGAGAAGCGCGGCTACAAGATCCGCACCGCCGAAGACGGCGAGGAGGCGATGAAGCGACTCGGCGAAGAAACGCCGGACCTGATCCTGATGGACGTCGTGATGCCGGGCCAGAACGGTTTCCAGCTGACGCGCGCCATCACACGCGATCCGCGCTTCGTCAACGTGCCGGTCATCATGTGCACGAGCAAGAACCAGGAGACCGACAAGGTCTGGGGCATGCGCCAGGGCGCACGCGACTACATCGTCAAGCCGGTCGATGCCGACGAACTCGTCGCCAAGATCAAGGCCTTCGACTGAGCCGGCGCAGCGAGGCACCCATGAAATCGTGCAGCGGAGCCGGCTCGCTCAGAGGCCGACCGACGGCTCAGTGGCAGCAAGCGCCTCATCGCCTCTGACGGCGGCATCAAGACCAGAACGACGAATCCACCGCGATGGCCAACAAGGAAGCACTGCGTGAACTCCAGAGCCGGCTCGCCGAGCGGCTGCAGGCTGCGCGCACGCAGGAACGGGGCAAGTCGTGGCTGGCCGTCGAATGCAGTTCGCGCGGCTTCCTGTTCCCGCTGAAGGAGGCCGGCGAGATCTTCGCGCTGGCGCCGATGGTGCCGGTGCCGCACTCCCACCCGTGGTTCATGGGCGTGGCCAACCTGCGCGGCCACCTGCACGGCGTGGTCGACCTGGCCGGGTTTCTGGGCGTCAAGACGGCCGAGCCGCTGCGCGACCAGTCGCGCCTGGTCGCGTTCAACGCCTCGCTGGAGATCAATTGCGCGCTGCTGGTCGACCGCTTGTCGGGACTGCGCAGCGAGCAGCAGCTGACGTCGCAGAGCGAGACGCTCAACGGCGCGCGCCCGGGTTTCGTCGGCGCCCGCTACAAGGACGAAGGTGGACGCGTGTGGCAGGAACTGAACCTGGCGGCGCTGGCGAGCGACGAGGCGTTCCTGCGCATCGTCGGATAGGTTTTTGACGTGGTTTTAATGGGCGTTGGATCGCCCTCACCCCGGCCCTCTCCCAGGAGGAGCGGGTGGCAACGGGTCGCGAGGCGACGGACACAGGATTGAGGACACTATGAGCTTCCTGAACAAGATCAAGGGTTGGGGGCAGGACCGCAATGCGGAGGCCGACGCAACGACTCACCAGGACGCGCCGTTCGACGACGCCTTCGCCGAACACGCGGCTCGCACGGAGCAGACCGCCCAGATGGGCGACATGAACGCCACGCGTCCGCTGCAGGTCGCGAAGCAGGCCTCGGGCGGCGACTCGTCGATCATCACCGAGGCGGCGCCCTCCGAAATGGCTGACTTCACCGAGACGCGGCTGCAGGGGTCGGACGCCGCCAACGAGGTGGGCAGCGGCCTGCCGCTGATCGGCAACCAGCCGGTCGAGCAGCAGAACAAGGTGCTCATCGGCATGGTGCTCGCCGGGCTGCTCGGCCTGGGCGCGATGACATTCATGTCGCTGAACTCGGCTACCAAGGGCGCGGCCCAGGTGGGTGCCTCGGGTCAGGCGCTGATGCAGTCGCAGCGACTCGCGAAATCGGTCTCGCAGGCGCTGATCGGCAGCCCGCAGGCCTTCCCGGAGGTGCGCGAGAGCACCGAGGTGCTGGCGCGCAACGTGCGCGACCTGCGCAGTGGCGAGGGTCAGCTGGCCATCGCGCCGCCCTCCGTGCAGGAAGTGCTCGAGCCGCTGCTGCCGCTGGTCGACCGTGCCGAGAAGAACGCCAACACCGTGATCGCGCAGCAGAAGATCCTGACGCAGGTCGGCCAGGCGCTGCGCGCCATCAACCGCCAGTCGTCCGACCTGCTCGAGACGGCCGAGACGATCTCGTCGCTGAAGCTGCAACAGGAGGCCTCGCCGGCCGAGCTCTCTGCCGTCGGCCAGTTGGTGATGTTGACCCAGCGGATCGGCAAGTCGGCCAACGAGTTCCTGACCATGGAGGGCGTGTCGCCGGAAGCGGTGTTCCTGCTGGGCAAGGACTTGAACTCGTTCCGCGAGATCGCCCAGGGCCTGAACGAGGGCAACCAGGAACTGCGCCTGCCGGGCACCAAGGACCCGCAGACCAAGGAGCGCCTGGTCGCCTTGTTGAAGCAATACGAAGAGACACGCACGCAAGCCGGCGCGATTCTCGGCAACCTGCAAGGCCTGGTGTCCGCACGTGAAGCCCAGGCCGCGATCATTGCCGACAGCGAGCCGCTGCGCAAAGGCCTGGAGCAGGTGCAGGAGCGCCTGGAAAAGGAAACCGGCTTCTCGCGTTCGAGCCTGATCCTGATGCTCGGTTTCGCGGTGCTGATGGCGCTCGGTGGTGTGGGCATCCTGAAGCTGTACGTTCGCGACCAGGCCCAGCGCGCCGCGCTCGCCGAACAGCAGCGGCTCGAAGCCGAACGCCAGGAGCAGGAAGCCAAGCGCGTCAACGACGCCAACCAGGCGGCCATTTTGCGACTGATGAACGAACTGCAGACGGTGGCCGAGGGCGATCTGACGCAACAGGCCACGGTGACGGAAGACATCACGGGCGCCATCGCCGACTCGGTGAACTACACCGTGGAAGAGCTGCGAACCCTGGTGTCGCAGGTGCAGGGCACGGTGGGTCGCGTGACCGAAACGACGCAACAGGTGGAGGCCACCTCAACGGAACTGCTGGCCGCGTCGACCGAACAGCTGCGAGAGATTCGCGACACCGGCGAGTCGGTGCTGCAGATGGCCGGCCGAATCAACGAGGTGTCCGCGCAGGCGCAGGAAACGGCCCAGGTGGCGCGCCAGTCGCTGGACGCCGCGGAGACGGGTCTGCGCGCGGTGCAGAACACCATCGGCGGCATGAACTCGATCCGCGATCAGATCCAGGAGACCTCCAAGCGGATCAAGCGGCTGGGCGAATCGTCGCAGGAGATCGGCGAAATCACCGAGCTGATTTCCGACATTACGGAACAGACGAACGTGCTGGCGCTGAACGCCGCCATCCAGGCCGCCTCCGCCGGTGAAGCCGGCCGGGGCTTCTCGGTGGTTGCCGAAGAAGTGCAGCGCCTAGCGGAACGCTCCGGCGACGCGACGCGGCAGATCGCGGCGCTGGTGAAGACCATTCAGACCGACACGCAGGACGCCGTGGCCGCCATGGAACGTTCGACGCAGGGTGTGGTGGAAGGAACCCGACTGACCGACGCGGCCGGTACCGCACTGGGCGACATCGACCGAGTCTCGCGCCAGCTGGCGGACCTGATTGCGCAGATCTCGAACCAGGCGCTCTCCGAAGCCCAGTCGGCCAACGTGGTGGCCGCCAACATCCAGCACATCTTCGCCGTGACCGAACAGACCGGTGAAGGCACGCGCTCCACGGCGCAGATGGTGCGCGAGCTGTCGAAGACCGCTGAAGAACTGAAGCAGTCGGTGGCCCGATTCAAGATCGACTGATCTCGTCTCCCGGGCGGAGGTGTTCAGGAAAGGCACGACACGCCCGCAGCCACCGCTCACTGAACACCAAGGGCATCAATGGAAAGCTCCCGCAACACCGAAGCGACTGGCGAGATCAAGGATGATCTGAGCGCCCTGGCGTGGGTTCAGGAAGAACTTCGCCGCTCGCTGGATGCCGCGCACAAGGCGCTGCGCCGCTTCGTCAAGGAGGCCGAGACGCTCGCCGGCAACGATGTCGACGCGGTCGATCCGTCGGTGCTGCGCACCGCGCGCACGCAGATCCACCAGGGTGTGGGCGCGCTGGAGCTGGTGGGCCTGCCCGCCGCCGCCACCGTGCTGCGCGCCTGCGAAGCCGCGGTGCAGCGGTTTGTCGCCAAGCCGCACAAGCTCACCACCGCCGTCGTCGACGACCTGGAGCATGCGTCGTTCGCGCTGCTCGACTACCTCGCGCGCATGCTGGCCGGACGGCAGGTGTCGCCGCTGTCGCTGTTCCCGCAGTACCGCGCGGTGCAGGAAGCAGCCGGCGCCGACCGTGTGCACCCGGCCGACCTTTGGGCTGTCGACTGGCGCTGGCGCGACCTGCCCGATGCCGGCGGCGCCACGCCGCGCCAGCCCGATCCCGCCACCCGCGCCGCTATCGAACAGCACCTGCTGGTGCTGATGCGCGGACACTCGCCGGCCGCCGCCGCGCGCATGAGCGATCTGTGCGCCGGCCTCGGCGCCGGCGCCGCCCATACGCAGTCGGCCACGCTGTGGAAGCTCGCCGCCGCGATGTTCGAGGCGCAGGCCCAGGGCCTGCTCAAGCCCGATGTCTTCGTCAAGCGCGTCGCCTCGCGCCTGCTCGCCCAGCTGCGCATCGTCGAGCGCGGCGAGGGCGACGTGTCCGAGCGCCTCGCGCAGGACCTGCTGTTCTTCTGCGCGCAGTCGCATTCGCCCGGCGACGGGCGCAAGGCGCCGCGCCTGGCCTCGGTGCGCCAGACCTATGCGCTGGCGCATCACGCGCCGGTGGACTACCAACACAGCGTGCTCGGCAAGTTCGACCCGGCGTTGATCGCGCAGGCGCGCAAGCGCGTGTCGGCGGCCAAGGAATCGTGGTCGGCGGTGGCCGGCGGCGAGATGCACCGCATGGGCGGCCTGGTCGAGCAGTTCTCGCTGGTCGGTGATTCGCTCAAGCGGCTGTTCCCGCAGGGCGAGACCATGGCGGGCGAGTTGTCGCACGCCGTCGTCATGACCCAGGGCAGCAACGCGGCGCCGAGCGCGCCGCTCGCGATGGAAGTCGCGACCAGCCTGCTGTACGTCGAAGCTGCGCTCGAAGACGCCGATTTCGACACCGAGCTTCAGGGCGAGCGCGTGCACCGGCTCGCCGACCGCATCGCCGCCGTGCGCCAGGGCGCGACACCCGAGCCGCTCGAAGGTTGGATGGAGGACCTGTACCGCCGGGTTTCCGACCGCCAGACCATGGGCAGCGTCGTGCAGGAACTGCGCGCCTCGCTGTCCGAGGCCGAGAAGCTGATCGACCAGTTCTTCCGCAATCCGGCCGATCGCAACGTGCTGATCCCGGTGCCCAACCAACTGGCCGCCATGCGCGGCGTGCTGTCGGTGCTCGGCATGGACCAGGCCTCGCACGCGCTGCTGCGCATGCGCGACGAGGTCGACGGCCTGGTCGCCACCGAGATCGATCCCGAGCGCGTGGTGCAGGCCGGTGTGTTCGACCGCCTGGCCGGCAACCTCGGCGCGCTCGGCTTCCTGATCGACATGCTCAGCGTGCAGCCGCAGATGGCGAAATCGCTGTTCACCTACGACGCGGTCGCCGGCACGCTGAACCCCGTGATGGGCCGCAGCGAGCAGCGCGCCAGCCCCCACACGGCCGCCTCGCCGGTAGCGGTCGAGCCGCGCCTGATCGAACAGGCGCAGATGCTCGCGTTCAGCGCGGTGCGCGAGGACGTGCCGACCGAAGAGGTCGAGCGCGACCTCGAACGCCTGTCGCAGCAGGCGCAGGCGGCCGACCAGCCGGCATTGGCCGCCGCCGTGACCCATGCGCAGGAAGCGCTCGAGCAGGCGCATGGCGATGCCGACGACATCGCGTCGGTGCGCGGCCAGCTGTCCGAAGCGCTGGTCGATTTCGTATCCACCGCGTCGGGCCCGATCGGACTCGACGAGGCGCCCGCCGCGCCGGCCCCGCAGGTGAGCGTCACGCCGCCCGCAGCGGCCACCGTCGATCTGGCCGAAGACGACGAGATGCGCGAGATCTTCCTCGAGGAAGCGCGCGAGGTGGTCGAAACCGCCGAGGCGGCGTGCGCCGACCTCGCCGGCGCGCCCGACGACCTGGGTCAGCTCACCACCGTACGCCGCGCCTTCCATACCCTGAAGGGCAGCTCGCGCATGGTCGGCCTGAAGGCCTTCGGCGACGCCGCCTGGGCCTGCGAGCAGCTCTACAACACTCGGCTCGCCGACCAGCTTCCGGCCGACGAGCCGCTGCTCGGGTTCACCCGCTGGTCGCTCGACTATCTCAAGGGCTGGGTCGAGGACATCGCCGCGCGCCGCGACGCAGGACGCGACGCCAAACTCGTCGAGGCGCGCGCCCTGGCCCTGCGCGAGCCGGGCGCCG
>DASWVR010000295.1:0-36370 GCA_036401155.1 Piscinibacter sp.
GCCGAGAACACCGCGCGCATGCTCGACGTCAACTACCAGACGGCGCTGCTGCCGCAGTCGGCCGACGCCGCGGAGCAGGGGTGGAAGGGCCTGCTGTCGATCTCCGAGCTGAGCGGCGACTTCGCCAAACGCTACGGCGAGGTGACGGCGCGCCACGTGATGGACTACATGGTGTCCGATGCGGGCAATCCGTCGAGCATCCGCAGCTGCCTGATGGCCGCGCGCGAGAACGCGCGTGCGGTGCGCGGCACGCTGACCACCGAGGTGTGGGAGACGCAGAACCAGACCTGGCTCGAATTCCAGCGCATGGTCGCCACCGGCGCGTTCCAGAAGGACCCGGGCGCCGGCTTCGAGTGGGTCAAGTTCCGCTCGCACCTCTCGCGCGGCGTGACGGTGGGCACCATGCTGCAGGACGAGGCCTTCCACTTCCTGCGCATCGGCAGCTTCCTCGAACGGGCCGACAACACCGCGCGGCTGCTGGACGTCAAGTTCCATGCGGTGAACAGCGAGTTCTTCGGCGCCGTAGGCAACGGCAACGGCACGGCCAAGGACGTCGAGTACGACTTCTATCACTGGTCGGCGATCCTGCGCTCGGTGTCCGGCTTCGAGGTCTACCGCAAGGCCTATCGCAACGTGATCCGCCCCGAGCGCGTGGCCGAGCTGCTGATCCTGCGGCCCGACATGCCGCGTTCGCTCGCCGCCTGCATGAACGAGGTGGTGGCCAACCTGAAGATGGTCGCCAACGAGCAGTCCGGCGAGACGCTGCGCCGCGCGGGCCGGCTGCAGTCGGACTTGCAGTACGGCCGCATCGACGAAATCCTCGCGACCGGGCTGCATGCCTATCTCACGCAGTTCCTCGAACGCGTGGGCACGCTGGGCGTGGGCATCAGCCGCGACTTCCTGGTGCCGGTGGCGCACTGACCGTGCACGCGGCCCGACTGGCCGCGCACGGCCTCATCAACGGAAAGCTGCCATGTCCATCCACGTCGCGCTGAACCACGTGACCCACTACCGCTACGACCGGCCGGTGATGCTCGGGCCGCAGGTGGTGCGGCTGCGTCCGGCGCCGCATTCGAGGACGCGCATCCTCAGCTACTCGATGCGGGTCGAGCCGGCACAGCACTTCGTCAACTGGCAGCAGGACCCGCAGTCGAACTATCTCGCGCGGCTGGTCTTCCCGGAGAAGACATCGCACTTCCGCATCGAAGTCGACCTGGTCGCCGAAATGTCGGTGCTCAACCCGTTCGACTTCTTCCTCGAGCCGTCGGCGGAGCAGTACCCGTTCAGCTACGACCCGTCGCTCGCGCACGAACTCGCGCCCTACCTCGAGAAGGGGGTCGCCACACCCGCCTTCGCCGACTACCTGGCCCGTGTTCCGCGCGAGCAGATGCAGACCACGAACTTCCTGGTGGCGCTGAACCAGCGGCTGCAGCGCGACATCGCCTACCTCATCCGGCTCGAGCCGGGTGTGCAGACGCCGGAGCAGACCCTGCGCAACGCCAGCGGCTCATGCCGCGACTCGGGGTGGCTGCTGGTGCAGCTGCTGCGCCACCTCGGCCTGGCCGCGCGCTTCGTGTCGGGCTACCTGATCCAGTTGAAGAGCGACGTGAAGGCGCTCGACGGCCCAAGCGGCACCGACGTCGACTTCACCGACCTGCACGCCTGGTGCGAGGTCTACCTGCCCGGCGCGGGCTGGATCGGTCTCGACCCGACCTCAGGGCTGCTGGCCGGCGAGGGCCACATCCCGCTCGCCTGCTCTCCGGACCCGTCGTCGGCGGCACCGGTCACCGGCGCACTGGAAGAGTGCGTGACGAGTTTCGAGCACCACATGAAGGTGTCGCGGGTGTGGGAGGCGCCGCGTGTGACGCTGCCCTACAGCGACGAGCAGTGGTCTGCGATCGACGCCCTCGGCCGGCAGGTCGATGCCGACCTGCTGCAGCACGACGTGCGGCTCACGCAAGGTGGGGAGCCGACCTTCGTTTCGGTCGACGACCGCGACGGCGCCGAATGGAATACCGACGCTCTCGGGCCGACCAAGCGCGCGCTGAGCGCGGATCTGATGGACAAGCTGCGCGCGAGGTACGCCGAGCGCGGCCTGCTGCACTGCGGGCAGGGCAAGTGGTATCCGGGCGAGCAGCTGCCGCGCTGGTCGCTGAACCTCTACTGGCGAAAGGACGGCGAGCCGCTGTGGAATCACCCGCAGCTGATTGCCGGCGAACGCGACCAGCATGGCGTGACCGAGGGGCAGGCGCGCGACTTCCTGCGCGGCGTGGCCGAGCGGTTGCGGGTCGCTCCGCAGCGGGTGTTCCCCGCCTACGAGGACAGCTGGTACTACCTCTGGCGCGTGCGCAAGCTGCCGAGCAACGTCGACCCCTTCGATGCGCGGCTCGCCGATCCGTTGGAGCGGGCCCGCCTGCACAAGGTCTTCACGCAGCGGCTGGAGCAGGTGGTGGGCCACGTGCTGCCGATCGAGCGCAACCCCCAAGCCGATGCGTTCCCGCGCTGGCTGAGTAGCCCGTGGTTCCTGCGCGGCGAGCGCTGCTACCTGATTCCCGGAGATTCGGCGATGGGCTACCGCCTGCCGCTCGATTCGCAGCCCTGGGTCGCCGAGGTCGACTACCCATGGGTGCACCCGCCCGATCCGGCACAGCAGTTTCCGGCCCTGCCCCCCTATCGGCGCCTGCGCTTCGCGGAAGGTGACGACGAGCGCCGCGCCTCCGGTGGTCATCCCGGCCCTTCGACCAGCTCGGGACAGGCCGGCCTTCGCCCGGGCCGGGATCCAGAGAGGGCCGCGCGCATGGATCCCGGCTTTCGCCGGGGTGACGATCCGGGGCCCCGGGACAGCGCGAGCCCGCAGTCCTTCGAGTCGGCGGCCGGCGTCACGCGCACCGCCCTGTGCGCCGAGCCGCGCGGCGGCCGCCTGCACCTCTTCATGCCGCCGACCGGCGCGCTGGAGGACTACCTGGAGATCGTCGCCGCGATCGAAGACACGGCGCTTGCCATGCAACTGCCCGTGGTCCTCGAAGGCTACGAGCCGCCCAAGGACCCGCGCCTGGCGGTGCTGCGCGTCACGCCGGATCCCGGCGTCATCGAGGTCAACATCCACCCGGCGCACGGCTGGGACGAACTCGTCGAGCAGACGACGCACCTGTACCAGGCCGCACACGAAACGCGCCTGTCGACCGAGAAGTTCATGCTCGACGGCCGCCACACCGGCACCGGCGGCGGCAACCACTTCGTGCTCGGCGGCGCCACGCTCGCCGACTCGCCGTTCCTGCGCCGGCCCGACCTGCTCGCGAGCATGGTCGCCTACTGGCACAACCACCCGTCGCTGAGCTACTTGTTCTCAGGCTTGTTCATCGGGCCGACCAGCCAGGCGCCGCGTGTCGACGAGGCGCGCAACGACGCGGTCTACGAGCTCGAGATCGCCTTCGCCGAGCTGCAGCGCATCGGCGCCGAGCAAGGCAGCGCCTGCCCGCCGTGGCTCGTCGACCGCACGCTGCGCAACCTGTTGGTCGACGTGAGCGGGAACACGCACCGCGCCGAGTTCTGCATCGACAAGCTGTACTCGCCCGACGGTCCGGCCGGCCGCCTGGGCCTGCTGGAGATGCGTGCGTTCGAGATGCCGCCGCACGCGCGCATGAGCCTCACGCAACAGCTTCTGATGCGTGCCCTGGTGGCGCGCTTATGGCGCCAGCCCTACCGGCCGGCGCGGCTCAAGCGCTGGGGCACCGAGCTGCACGACCGCTTCATGCTGCCGCATTTCGTCTGGGACGACCTCGGCGACGTGATCGACGACCTCGGCGACGCCGGCATGCCGCTGCGAGGCGAGTGGTTCGCGCCTCACTTCGAGTTCCGCTTCCCGCGGCTGGGCGACTTCAGCGCGCGCGGGGTGGACGTGGAGCTGCGCCTCGCGCTCGAACCCTGGCACGTGATGGGCGAGGAGGGTGCGCCCGGCGGCACGGTGCGTTTCGTCGACTCGTCGGTGGAGCGGGTGCAGCTGAAAGCGAGCGGGCTCGTCGATGATCGCCACGTGCTGACCTGCAACGGCCGCGTGGTGCCGCTGCAACCCACCGGGCGGGTGGGCGAGTTCGTCGGCGCCGTGCGCTACCGCGCGTGGAACCCGCCGTCGGCGCTGCACCCGTCGATCGACGTGCACGCGCCGCTGACCTTCGATCTGGTGGACACCTGGATGGGGCGCTCGATGGGCGGCTGCCAGTACCACGTGGCCCACCCGGGCGGGCGCAACTACAGCAGCTTCCCGGTCAATGCCTACGAAGCCGAAGCGCGCCGGCTGGCGCGCTTCTTCCGGGTCGGGCACACGCCCGGCGAGATGGCAGTGGTGCGCGAGGAGCGCAACCCGGACTTCCCGTTCACGCTCGACCTGCGGCGCCCGGCCTGACGCGCGCCGCCCGCGGCGAGGGCTTACGCTCGGCAGCCCATCTGGACCAGGCGGTCGCGGTCGAGGATGCGCACGTCGCGCTCCTTGACCTCCAGCACGCGCTGCTGGTGCAGCTTGGAGAAGCCGCGGCTCACGGTCTCGAGCGTGAGCCCGAGGTAGCTGCCGATCTCCTGGCGCGACATGCGCAGCACGAGCGCCGACGCCGAGTGGCCGATGCCCTGCAGGCGGCGCGACAGGTTGATGAGGAAGCTGGCCACGCGTTCCTCGGCCTTCAGGTTGCCGAGCCAGAACATGACGTGCTGGTCATGCACGATCTGGTCGCTCATGATCTGCCAGAACTGCCGCTGCAGCGCCGGCGAGCCGATCAGCATGCGGTTGAGTTCTTCGTGCGAGAGTGAGCAGACCTGCGCGTCTTCGAGCGCGGTGGCGTCGCAGGAGTGCATGCCCGAGCCGATGCCGTCGAGCCCCAGCAGCTCGCCGGCGATGTGGAAACCGGTGACCTGGGTGCGGCCGTCCGGCGTGAGCGTGCTCGTCTTGAACTGGCCGGTGTGCACGGCGTAGAGGCTGGTGAAGGGGTCGCCGACCTTGAACAGCGCGCCGCCGCGCTTGATCACCTGGCGTGCCTTCAGCGGCTCGGCCTGGTGTGCGCCGTGGTGGGAGAACGGGTCGCTGGCAAGCCACGACTGGCGCAACTTGCAGATGAAGCAGTCGTGGCGGGCCTGCCGTGGAACCTGCCAGCTGTCGGGCTGGGCTGCAGGGCGCCGGGCCTCGTAGGGTGCGGCTGCGGGGCCGCGAAGGTGCATCGGGGGCGGAGGCGTGGTGGCCGGGGCGGTGTGGGCTTGCAGCATGAGCTCGTCCTCAGGGAATCCGGGACCAGGATTGCCGGTCTCGTGATGAGGTGGGACTCTAGGCAGCGCCGCCCGCTTGGTCTGTAGGGTGTTCTGAACGCTTGTCGTGGTGATGGCTCGATCCGACAGGTGCCGAGAAGCTGTTCACAGGGGTCAGGTCTCGTCCACGTCGATCAGGCCGTTGCGGATGGCCAGGCGCACCAGGGCCGGCACGTCGCTCACGCCCAGTTTCGCCATCAGCCGGCTTCTGTACGTATCTACCGTCTTCGGCGACAAATGCAGGCTGGTTCCGATCGAACTGCTCGAATGCCCCTTGACCACCAAGGCGATGATCTGGCGCTCGCGCGGCGACAGCGACGCCAGCCCCTCGTCGCCGACGGGGCCGCCGGACAGCGCCTGCAAGGCCAAATCGGCCACCTCGGCGCACAGATGGCGACGCCCGCGCGCCACCGCGTCGATGGCGGTGAGCAATTCGGTGGCGGGCGAACCCTTGAGCACATAGGCGGCGGCGCCCAGGCGCAGCGATTCGGCCACGTTGCGCGGCTGGGCCGACATCGTGAGCACGACGCAGCGCACGCCGAGGCCGCGGCGCTGGATCTCGGCCAGCAGCTCGAAGCCGCTGCGGTCGCCGAGGTTCAGGTCCAGCAGCAGCACGGCGGGCTGCAGCCGGATGATGTCGGCCAGCGCCTGCGTCGGGTCGGCCGACTCGCCGAGCACGCGGTGCCCGGCCGATTCGAGCACGGCGCGCAGCCCCTCGCGCAGGATGACGTGGTCGTCCACCAGGTACAGGCTCGGCAGCGACATCAGCGTGGCCTCCAGCGCAGGCCGACGACGGTGCCGGTGGCGTCGCCCCGGGCGACCGAGAAATGCGCGCCGATCGCCAGCGCGCGTTCGCGCATGCCGACCATGCCCAGGTGGCCCGGGCGCGAGGGCAGTTCGTGCTCCTCGATGCCGCGCCCGTCGTCGAGCACTTCCAGTTCGAGGCGCTGGTCGCTGCCCGCGAGGCGCACCCGCACGGTGGAGGCGCGTGCGTGCTGCAGCGCATTGGCGAGTGCCTCGCGCGCGATCATGAAGCCGGCGTACTCCACGTCGGCGGGCCAGCGGTGCTGCATGCACTCGTCGGTGGCTTCGAGCAGCAGCTCGACGTCCTCGTGCGCGCGGGCGCGGCTGCGCAGCTCGTTGTCGAGCGCGGCGGCAAGACCGTGTTCGTCGAGCAGCGGCGGACGCAGGTCGACCAGCACCTGGCGCACCTCGCGCACCGCCTGGTCGATCAGCGCGCCGACACGTTCGGCGTGGCGCTGCTGCATGGCGGGCGAGGCCGGCTGCTCGCCGGACTGCACCGCGTCGAACGACAGCCGCAGGGCCGCGAGGGTCTGCCCGAGGCGGTCGTGCAGCGATTGCGCGATGCGCCGCGTCGTCACCTTCTCCTGCGCCATCAGCTTGCGCGTGAGGCTCGACAGCTCCTCGCGGTAGCGCGCCAGCGCGAGCTCCGCCTGCACCCGCTGCGTCACCTCGCGCACGATCGCGGTCAGCATGGTCTGGCCCTGCACCTTGGCCTGCGACAGCGACACCTCCAGCTCCAGGTGCTGCCCGTCGGCGCGGCGGCCGCCCACCCGCCCCGACAACGGCGTGAAGAAGCGCTCGATCGGCTGCCCGATGGCGGCCACCGACTCGCATCCGAACACCGCCTCGGCGCTCGGGTTGAACAGCGTGATGCGGCCCTCGCCGTCGGCGCTGACGATGGCGTCGCTCGCCGAGCTGATGATCGCGTGCAGCGCCTGCTCGGCGCGCGACTTCTGGCGACGCATCTCGTGGTCGCGCATCACGCGCTGCACGACGGCCGGGATCAGCGCCTGGTAGCGCCCCTGCACATCCTTCACGAGGTAGTCGCTGGCGCCGCGGCGCATCGCCTCCACCGCCACCGACACGTCGTCGGCGCCTGTCAGCATCACCACCGGCACCAGCATGTCGGCGGGCCGGCTCAGCAGCTGCTCCATCAGCTCGATGCCGTCCATGTCGGGCAGGCGGAAGTCGAGCAGCAGGCAGTCGAAGCGCTGCGCGGCGCACAGCTCCAGCGCGCGCGCGCCGGTGTCGGCTTCGAGGAACTCGATCGGCAGCGAGCCGCCGCGCGTCAGCGCGCGCCGGCAGGCCAGACGATCGACGTCGTCGTCGTCGACCACGAGGATGCGGGTCAGCGTCATCGCGAGCTCATCCCGGCGCGACCTCGCTGAGCGTCCAGTACGCGTCGATGGTGCGCATGGCGTCGACGAACTTCTGGTAGTCCACCGGCTTGGTCATGTAGCCGGCCACGCTCAGGTCGAAGCTCGCGATCTTGTCCTGCTCCTCCTGCGAGGTGGTCAGCACCACGACCGGGATGCGGCGCCACTCGGGGTGGGCCTTGACGACCTGCAGGAACTCGATGCCGTTCATGATCGGCATGTTCAGGTCGAGCAGGATCAGGCAAGGCTTGGGCTGCGCCGGGTCCGACAGGTGCGCGATGGCGGCTTCGCCGTTGTCGGCCAGCGAGAGCGTGTTGGTCACGTGCAGGTCGCGCAGGGCGCGGCGCACCGTCATCGCGTCGACTTCGTCGTCTTCTACCAGGAGGATGGGGCTGTTGTTCACGTGCATGTCTCGCTTCTCGGCAAGGTGAAATGAAAGGTGCAGCCTTGGCCCGGCTCCGACTCGAGCCAGATGCGGCCGCCGTGCATCTCGACGATTTTCTTCACGAGCGACAGGCCGATGCCCGTGCTCTCGCTGCTGTTGCGCTTGGTGAGCGATTGGAACAGCTGGAAGACCCGCTCCCAGTGGCGCCGTTCGATGCCGGGGCCGTTGTCTCGCACGCGGAAGTGCCAGCCGGCGCTGGCGGGCCGGCAGTCGACAAGGATCTCGCCGCGCGGCTTGTCCATGTACTGGATGGCGTTGGACAGCAGGTTCTGGAACAGCTGCTGGGCGCGTGTGCGTTCCATCTCGATCGTGGGCAGCGGCTCGACGGTGACCGACAGGCTCGGCGGCGGCGCGAGCAGGTCGACCGTCTCGGCCACCAGCGAATTGAGGTCCACCTGCGTCGCCCCTTCCTTCACGCGGCCGACCCGCGAATACTGCAGGATGCCATCGATCAGGCGGTCCATGCGCTTGACGCGCGACAGCAGCAGCGACATCTGCTCGCGCCCTTCGGCGTCGAAGCGGTCGGCATAGTCGGTGGACAACCAGTGCGCCAGCGAGCCGATGCCGCGCAGCGGCGCCTTCAGGTCGTGCGAGGCCACGTAGGCGAAGTTGCTCAGCTCCTCGTTGGCCGCCTTCAGGTCCTGCATCAGCGCCGCCTGACGGCTCTCGGCCGCCTTGCGTTCGGAGATGTCGCGGATCAGGCCGGTGAACAGCAGCTGCCCGCCCACCCGCGTTTCCCCGACGGCGAGGTCGGCCGGGAAACGCGAGCCGTCCTTGCGCTGCGCGGTCACTTCGCGTCCGATGCCGACGATGCGGCGCTCGCCGGTGCGGCGGTAGCGCTCGAGGTGGCTGTCGTGCGACTCGCGGTCGGGCGAGGGCATCAGCATCGAGACGTTGCGCCCGACGACCTCGTCGGCGGCATGGCCGAACATGCGCTCGGCGGCGCGGTTGAAGCGTTCGATGCGGCCCTCATCGTCGATCACGATGATCGCGTCCAGCGCGGTGTCGACGATCGCGTCCAGCCGCGCCTGGCTCGCTGCCAGCGCCGCGTGGGCACGCTGGCGCTCGTCGATGCCGCGCAGGATCATGCGCAGGATCACCAGCAGCACGCCGCTCAGCGCCACCACGGCGACGGCGAAGATCGCGAAGACGCGGCTGCGTTCCTCGCCCGCGGCATCTGCATTGGCGCGAAGCATCGCCTGCTGCTCGGAGGCGAGCGCGACGACGTCGCGTCCCAGGGCGACCATTTCGCTGCGTCCGAAGCCGGCGATCAGCAGCTCGCGCGCCTCGGCCGGGTGGGCGGCGTGGGTGGCCAGCACCTGGTCGAGCCGCTGCATGCGGGCGTCCACCTGCTGGGCGAGCTGGTCCAGCCTGAGCCGCAGCTGCGCGTCGCCGGTGGCGAGCCGGCGCAGCTCGTCGAGTTCCGCCCGGGTCGCTTGGAGCGCGATCTCGCGCTGGGCCAGGAAGGGCTCGGTGCCGGTGAACAGATAGCCGCGCTGGGCTGCCTCGACCTCGTACATGCGCGACAGGGCGCGTTCCAGCGAGGCGACCACCTGGGCGTGGAACACCGCGTCGCGCGAGGTGCGCATGAAGCGCTCGGTCGTGCGCCACGACAGCATGCTGAGGCCCACCAGGACCACCACGGCCAGTGCGAATCCGATCAATACCTGCCGTGCGAGGGGCAGTTGTTTCACAGGCATGCCTTTTCATCGGCACCGCGCGGTGCCATTGCGAGGGCGCATTCTTCGGTCCAAGTGGCCGCCAGACCTTGAAGCTCGTCAAATACGGGGCCGCCGACCGCCTCACAGGCGTCGATCCGGGCGCAGTCCGGCGCCGCCGGGCACCCCTCGCCCAGGGCGCGGTCTGGCGGGCGCCCAGGCGAGCGGTGACAATTCTCCCCCGTGAGCCCGACCGCCCCCGCTCCCCGATGCTGAGACAGCTGCTCTCCGGCTACGCCGTGCGCGAAGGCCGCTACGACGAACTGCTCGAAGCTCCCGGCAGGCCGCGGCCCCACTGGGACGCGTTCCTGCGTGCGCTGGTCGAGCGCGAGGGCGCGGAGATCAGCGACACCTTGTCGCTCACCGAGCGCGAGATCCGCGAGAACGGCATCACCTACAACGTCTACGCCGATCCGCAGGGGGCCGACCGGCCGTGGGAGGTCGACCCGTTGCCGCTGCTGCTCGCCGCCGACGAGTGGGAGGCGATCGAGGCCGGCATCGTGCAGCGCGCCGAACTGCTCAACCGCGTGCTGGCCGACATCTACGGGCCGCAGCAGCTGCTGCGCTCGGGCGCGATCCCGCCGTCGGTGGTGTTCGGCCACCGCGGCTACCTGCACCAGGTGAAGGGCGTGCGCCCGCCGGGCGGCGTGCACCTGTTCCATTACGCGGCCGACCTCGCCCGCTCGCCCGACGGGCGCTGGTGGGTGGTGGGCGACCGCACCCAGGCGCCCTCGGGCGCGGGTTACGCGCTGGAGAACCGGCTCGTCATCTCGCGCGTGTTCCCGCAGATGTTCCGCGAGCTGCACGTCGAGCGGCTGGCCGCGTTTTTCGCCGCGATGCGCGACGCGCTGCTGCATTGGTCGCCCCGGCGTCATCCCGACGACCCGGCGGACGACGCCCCCCTGATCGTGCTGCTGACCCCCGGCCCCTACAACGAGACCTACTTCGAACACGCGCTGCTTGCGCGCTACCTCGGCTTCGCGCTGGTCGAAGGCCACGACCTCACGGTGCGCGACGGCCGCGTGTGGATGAAGACGGTGGACGGCCTCAAGCGCGTGCACACCATCGTGCGCCGCCAGGACGACGACTACTGCGACCCGCTGGAACTGCGCAGCGATTCGGCGCTGGGCGTGCCCGGCCTCACCGACTGCGCGCGCCGCGGCACGGTGATGCTGGCCAACGCACTCGGCGCCGGCGTGCTCGAATCGGGCGCGGTGCTGGGCTACCTGCCGGCCCTCAGCGAACGGCTGCTCGGCGAGCCGCTCAAGCTGCCGTCGATCGCCACCTGGTGGCTGGGCGAACCCGCCGCCTTGGCCGATGCCTGGGAGCGGCTCGACCAGCTGCTGATCAAGCCGCTCGACCGGTCCGGCGGCGAACGCGCGCTGTTCGGCGCCGACCTGAGCGCCGCGCAGCGTGCTGCGCTCGCCGAGCGTGTGGCGAAGCACCCGCGGCGCTACGTCGCGCAGGAGTGGGTGCACGGTTCCCAGGCGCCGGTGCTGGAGCAGGGCCACGGGCACCTGGCCGAGCAGATGCAGGCGCGTAACGTCGGCCTGCGCGTGTTCGCGGTGGCCACGCCGGATGGCTATCGCGTCATGCCCGGCGGGCTGGCGCGGGTGGCGGCCGAGGGCGACACGCGCGGCATCGCGATGCAGCGCGGCGGCCGCTCCAAGGACACCTGGGTGCTGTCGCCGGCGCCGGTCAACGCGGCGTTCTCGCTGCTGTCGCGCACCGTCAGGCCGGAGGACCTGGTCGGCGCGCGCGCCAACCTGCCGTCGCGCTCGGCCGAGAACCTGTTCTGGTACGGGCGCTACGGCGAACGCTGCGAGATGAGCGCGCGCCTGTTGCGTGTGGCGATCGCCGGCGTGCTCGACAACGACGCGGCCGGCGCCGACGGCGTGGCGCCCGCGTTGGCGCTGGCGCAGCGCATGGGGCTGATCGCGGGCACCGAGCACCCCGGGCCCGACCTGCTGCGGGCGGCCACGCACCCCGAGGAGGCGCTGAGCGAGCGGCTGCGCCAGCTGTCGCGGGTGGCGTTCAGCCTGCGCGACCGCATGTCGGCCGACAACTGGCGCACGCTGAACCAGCTGATCGCCGACCCGGTGTTCCAGCGCGGGCTGCCGTCGGGCGTGGGGCTGCCGCTGGCGCTGGTGTGGCTGGACCGTGCGGTGACGTCGATGATGACGCTGTCGGGCTTCGTGCTCGACGGCATGACGCGCAGCATCGGCTGGCGCTTCCTCTCGCTCGGCCGGCGCATCGAGCGGCTGGCGGGCTTGAGCAGCGCGCTGCAGGTGGCGATCGTGGAAGGGCGCAGCCACGGGCTCGACTGGCTGCTCGAACTCGCCGATTCCACCGTGACCTACCGCTCGCGCTACCTCGTCGCGCCCGAATGGCTGCCGGTGCTGGACCTGCTGGTGCGCGACGAAGCCAACCCGCGCTCGATCGCCTTCCAGGTCAAGGGGCTGGTCGAGTACGTTGCCAAGCTGGAACTGAGCCACGGCCGATTCGCCGGCGACGTGCTGGCGCCGGCGCAAGCCGCGCTCGCCGCACTGACGGCCCACGACCTGCACCCGGAGAGCGAGGCGCTGGCGCAGGCGCTCGCGCAGTTGCACCGCGCGGCGCTCGCCTGCTCCGACGAGCTGAGCCTCAAGTTCTTCTCGCATGCGGCGTCGCGCAGCGTGCTCTCGCTGGTGGCTTGATGGAAGCTCTTGGCCCACAGCGCTACCACGTCGAGCACGAGACGCGCTACGCGTACACGGCGCCGGTGTCGCAGTCATGGCAGCTTGCCCGCCTCACACCGCGCAGCCTGCCGTGGCAGACGCTGTTGACACATGCGTTGCAGGTCGACCCGCCCGCCGACGAACGCCACGACGCGGCCGACAGCTTCGGCAACCTCGTCACCCACTTCGCGCTGCATGGCGCGCACCGGCTGCTGCAGGTGACGATGCGCTGCACGGTGGAGGTGACCGTGCGGCCGGCGCCGAAGCCGCTGCCGGGCGGCGAAGCCTGGGAGTCCGTGCGCGAGCGCCTGCGGCGCGACCCGCTGCTGGACGACCTGGTGCCCGCACGCATGAGCGAGCCGACCGCGCTCGTGCCGCTGTCGGCGGCGGCGCATGCGTATGCCGCGGTGTCGCTGGTGCCGGGCCGCGACTGGTTCGGCGCGATCAGCGACCTGATGCACCGCATCCACGCGGACTTCGAGTTCGAGTCGGGGGCCACCACCGTCAGTACCTCGGTCGACGAGGTCTTGCATCAGCGGCGCGGGGTCTGCCAGGACTTCGCCCACCTGCTGCTGGCCTGCCTGCGCGCCCACGGCCTGGCCGGCCGCTACGTGTCGGGCTACCTGCTCACCGATCCGCCGCCCGGCGAGGCGCGGCTGCTCGGCGTCGATGCCTCGCACGCCTGGGTGGCGGCCTACTCGCCCAGCCACGGCTGGGTCGAGTTCGACCCCACCAACGACCAGCTGGCCGACCAGCGCTACATCACGCTCGCGTGGGGCGCCGACTTTGCCGACGTGGTGCCGCTGCGCGGCGTGATCCTCGGCGGCGGAGCGCAGGAGATGACGGTGTCGGTGAGCGTGGTCCCGGCCTGATCCTCGCGAACGGAAACCTCCGCCAGGACAACCGTTCCCCCTTTCGGCGGCCGGCCCCTCCAGGGGTGCCCGGGCCCGCACTTCGAGCGATGGTCGGCGAGCCCCGCAGCGGGAACACTGTCTGCACACAACGACCACGCAGGGAGGATCACGATGGCCCACTTCAGTTTCGGGCAGCACGGCGCTGCGACCCTCGGCAACTCAGGCGCGAGGGCGGACTCGAACCCCGATGGCCTCACCGCGGCATGCGAGAGCGGCCCCGGCTGGTACGACTCCAGCTGGGATTTGCAGCGCGGCCTGATCGTGCGCGAGGGACTGCCGCGCGACGCGAGCCTGCACGAATGGCTGCAGCACGAGCTGTGCGGTGCGGCTGCGCAACCGGCTTTGAGCCTGGTCTAAGTGGCCGAGCCGCCCGGCGTGGGGCCCCCGGGCGGGTTGTCGCGCCCGCCCAGCGAGACGTACAGCCAGGCCCGGGCCTTGTCCCAGCGCCGGCGCACCGTGCGTTCCGTGACGCCCTGGAACTCGGCGATCTCCTGCTCGCTGTAGCCGCCGAAGTAGCGCATCTCGACCACCTGCACGAGTTCGGGGTCCAGCGCCTCCAGTTCGAGCAGCGCATCGTTGACGCGCAGCAGCTCCTCGCTGGCGCTGGTGTCGGGCACCTGCGGGGCATCGGTGCCGTCCAGCGCCACGTGTTCGGCGCCGCCGCCGTGGCGTTCGGCCTGGTGTTCGCGCGCCGCGTCGATGATCACGTTGCGCATGGTCTTGGCGGCGTAGGCGAAGAAGTGGCGCCGGTCTTCGAGCCGCAGGCCGCTCGCGTTGACCAGCCGCATGAAGCTCTCGTGCACCAGCATGGTGGTGTTCATCGAGGCCGCCCGCCCCTGCTGGTGCAGCCGGGCGCGCGCGACACGGCGCAGTTCGGGGTACAGCGACTCGAACACCTGGTCGAGCGCGTCGCGGTCGCCCTCGGTGGCACGGCGCAGGAGCTGCGTGATCGGGGGCAGTTCTGAAGGCGTGTGCAACGGCATGGGGCCGCATTGTCCGCTTTCGCGGACCCATTTCGTATTCGGCTGAAGAGCCGAGGGTTACCCGGTGCAGGCGGGCTGCAAGCTGGGGATTCCCTCGGCGGGTGAGCGCGCCTACGATGCGCGCCCGAACAGGACGGACGGACTGGATGAACCACACGCCGGAACAGCAGTGGTCCGCACTGTCGGCCCTCTACGAAGAGGCCGACACCTTGCCCGCGGAAGAACTGCCGGCCTGGCTGGCCGAACTCGAGCGCGAAGGGCATCCTCTGCTGCCGCAGCTCAAGCGCATGCTGGAGGCGCGGGCGCATCTGGCGACCGACGATTTCCTCGGCACGCTGCCGCGGCTCTCGGGCGAGGGCCCCGAGGCGAGCGCCTGGTCGGCCGGCCGCCGGGTCGGTCCCTACCGGCTGGTGCGCCCGCTGGGCGAGGGCGGCATGGCCGAGGTCTGGCTCGCCGAGCGCGACGACGGGGCGTTCAGGCGGCAGGTGGCGATCAAGCTGCCGTACCCGCGGCCCGGGCGGGAGACGTTTGCGCTGCGCTTCGACCGCGAGCGCGACATCCTGGCGACGTTGCGGCACCCGCACATCGCGGGTCTGTTCGATGCGGGGGTCACGAAGGAAGGGCAGGCCTGGCTGGCGTTGGAGTATGTCGAGGGCCAGCCGATCTCGAGCTTCTGCGACGAGCACAAGCTGCCGCTGCGCGAACGCGTGAAGCTGTTCCGGCAAGTGCTGCTGGCCATGCAGCACGCGCACGCGAACCTGGTGATCCATCGGGACCTGAAGCCGGCCAACATCCTGGTCACGCCCGAAGGCGAGGTGCGGCTGCTCGACTTCGGCATCGCGAAACTCCTGGACGCCGGCGCGGAGGCGATCGAAGAAACGGAGCTGACGCGCCAGGCGGGCCGCACGATGACACCGCGTTACGCCAGCCCCGAGCAGCTGACGGGGCTCCCGCTCACGACGGCCTGCGACGTCTATTCGCTGGGCGTGGTGTTCTACGAGCTGCTGTGCGGCGAGCGGCCGTACGAGCTGAAGACCGAGTCGGCAGCGCAGCTGGAGCACGCGATCCTGGAGGTGGAGCCGCGCGCGCCGAGTCGGCGCGCCTTGACCGAGCATGGTGCGCTGGCGCGCGGAACCAGCGTGAAGGCGCTGAGGCGCGCCTTGTCGCCGGAACTCGATGCGATTGCGCTGCGCTGCCTCGCGAAAAAGGCGACGGCGCGCTATTCGTCGGTCGACGCCCTGCTGGCGGATGTCGACCGTTGGCTGGCAGGGGACGCGGTGCTGGCAAGGGCGCCAGGGGCGTGGTATCGGCTCGCGAAGTTCGCGGCGCGGCATCGTATCGGTGTGGGGCTGGGAGCGACGGCGGTCGTTGCCCTGGCGGTGTCGGCGGCAGTGGCGGTGGTGTTCGCGATTCAGGCGCGGGAGGAGTCCGCGCGTGCAGGAGCTTCTCGGGACTTCATGCTGAGTCTGTTCAAGCGGGCTGACCAAGAAAAGGCACACGGCGCCGACATCACCGCGCGCGATCTCCTTCGAACCGGTCGCGCCGACCTGCTGAAGCTCACCGACCAGCCGCATTTGCAGGCAGAGCTGTTGATGGGCATCGGCACGATTCAGCGTGACATGGGCGAGTACGTCGATGCTGACGGCACCTTCGCCGATACGGTCACGCTCTATAAGAGTCTTGGAATGCCGCGCGAGGAGGCCCTTGCCCGCGTCGCGCACGCGAACGTCGTACTGCGAATGGGGCATCTGGAGAGAGCCCGTGCGTTACTCGCTGGGGCCGGCGAAGTCCAGGGGCGGTCCCCCGACGATCATGAATTGAATGCAAGGCTCAATGAAGTTGGGGGTTGGATCGCGATCGTTGAGGCCGACGCTGTCCGTGCGAGGAGCCTGTTTCGACAGGGCCGCATCGAAGCGACAAAGGCCTTTGGTCCATATCACACGAAAACGATTGATGCGATGCGGGGCCTCGTGTACGCGGAGAGGCTGCTGCGAAACTTCGACGGTGCGTTGGCGCTGCAGGACGAACTCGAGCAGGCTGCAATCAGAGCTCCAGACAAGGACCCGCGTGAACCACTCGTCCTGGCGGACGGACGTGCTGACTTGCTGGACTCTGCGGGCCGGTATGTTGACGCCTTGTCGCACATAACGAACACGCTTCCGAGTGGTATCACCAGGTTCGGACCCAACGACGAGTACTGCCGCAGGCTGCTGCTGCGCAAGGCTCGAGTGATGCTGAAACTCGGTATGGCCGAACTCTCCGAAGAGGACCGCGCTTTCATGGAGCAACTGTCGCGGGATGACGCATCTCCGGCCTTGAGCATCGACTCTTCGATTGTGTTGCTACGGATGGAGTCGATTCGTGGACCATCTTCACGTCACCAGATGTTGTTCGAACGGGTGTTGGCGTTTGGCGATGCAGACACAGAGGTGCAGATCAATCCGATGCTGAAGGCGTTGGCCTCGCTCACCCTTGCAGAGTCGCAACTCCGAGGTGGCGATGCCGAGGCCGCAGGACGGCGTGTCGACGACGTGCTGCAGCGGCTGGAATCGCGCGAACCAACAATGGCTGTGAGGTCGGTGCTGGCCTTCGGCAAGACTCTGAGGGGTGCCGCGCTGTTGCGAGCGGGGCGGCCGGACTCAGCGCTACCATGGTTGACACGTGGGCGCGACGACATGGCAGCGGTCTACGGAGAACTCCACCCGCTCACGGCCATGTATTCCGTCAACCGGGCGCTTGCGATGGCCGCGATGGGGCGGCTTCAGGACGCTCAGCAGGTGGTTGTCGAAGCGGAGCCGGTGCTCCGGCGAGCGATGGGGGCTACGGCGCCAACGTATCTCCGGATCCAGCGCTTGCGCGAGCAGATCCGGGAGACCCAGCGATTGGGGATTCAGCTTTCCTTCGCATCAGATTTCTTTACTTGAGGAGAAGCAATGCGCACCAAAGAGAAGATTGCAGTCTGGGGCACCCTTCTTGTCGGCTCGGCATCCGCCTACGCCGCGGAGGGCGCTCCAGGGGGAATGGTGCTGTTCGCTTTCGGGGGCGGTTTCGCCGGCGGCCTGATCGGTGCGCTCCTGGCATGCTGGCTCTGCAAGCGCCGGGATCCCAAGATCGACGTTGACGTGAGACAGCCCACGAAAGCCGGTTGATTCCGACGGCACCGAGCGCGCGCCGGGCGCTCGTGCTTTCGGCGGACGCCGAATTCACCGCGGCCTGTCCGGTTTGTGGAACTCACGCCGTATGTCCCCCTGACCCCCCGCGATTCCCTCGCGAGGACGCCCCGCAAGGCACTTCGGGAGACATGGCATGAACTCGCAAGAACCGGCTTTCGACGACTTCGACGACGACACCCTGGACAACCCCTGGCCGGCCCTGGGCTGGATCGTCTTGTCCGCCGCCGTGACCGTCACCGCCTTCCTGCTCGCGCCCTTCTGAGCCTGGGCGGCCCCGGCGTCACCGCTGGCGCTTGACCGCCTCGCCCAGCGTGATCACTGCCAGCGCGTAGTAGCTCGACCAGTTGTAGCGTGTCACCGCGTAGAAGTTGTTGGTGCCGGCCACGTAGCTCGGCGCCGCGTCGCCGTTCTGCACTTCCACCAGCGCCAGCTTTCCCGGGGTGGCCATCGCCGCGTCGCTCAGCAGCGCGCCGTTCTCGACGAACTGCTGCGGCGTGAACGTCGGCACGATGTCGGGGCCGAGCAGCAGCGCGCGCTGCACCGAATCGACCGGCACGGCCACTTCGTGGTGCGTGGGCAGACCGCGCTGCCATCCGGCGTTGAACAGGAAACTCGCCACGCTGCCGATCACGTCCGCCGTGTTGCGGTGCAGGTCGATGTGCCCGTCCCCGTCGAAGTCGATCGCGTACGAGAGGATGCTCGACGGCATGAACTGCGGCATGCCGATCGCGCCGGCGTAGCTGCCCATCCACGACAGCGGGTCGACGCCTTCGCGCTGGCACAGCAGCAGGTAGCTCTGCAGCTCGTCGCGAAAGAACGCGCTGCGGTCGCGCCGGCCGGTCGGGAAATCGAAGCTCAGCGTCGCCAGCGCGTCGATGATGCGAAAGTTGCCCATCTGCTGGCCGTACAGCGTCTCCACGCCGATGATGCCGACGATGATTTCCGGCGGCACGCCGTAGCGTTCTTCGGCCAGCCTGAGCCAGGCTTCGTTGGCGTTCCAGAAGGCCGCGCCGGCGGCTATGCGCCGCGGCTCGACGAAGCGGTCGCGGTAGGCGATCCAGTTCTTCGCCGTGCCCGCCGGCGGCGGCATGATGTAGCGCGTGATGCTCGGCACGAAACGCGCCTGCGCGAGCGCCGAGCGCACCGAGTCGAGGCCGAGGCCGTGGCGTTCGGCCGCCTCCTTGGCGAAGCGCATCACGTCCTCGCGCTCGCCGTAGGCGACGAGCTCGGGTTCGGCGCGCACCGGCTTGCGTGGTTTGGCCACGGCGGGTTGCGCGGCCAGCGCTGCGGCGAGACAGACGGCGACCAAAAGGCGCGACCGTGGGAATGCAGCGGGTGAAGACGGCAAGCGCATGCAGGGTCAGAGGAACACCGAGGTCGATCGGTTCCGCCTCAGTTGCCTCGCCGCCGCGTGGAAGCGCCGCGTCAGCGCGCCGTCGGGCCGCCGGATCGCGTGGCGGCTGTAGCGTTGCTGGTCGATCAGGTTCAGCATCTGCGCAAGCTTCTCTCCGGCCGAGCCCAGCTCATGCAGCACGCGCTGCGCGAGCGCGCGTGGCGCTTCGTGGGGGCCCGCCTCGATATGCAGCAATCGAAGTGCCCGCCGCACGCTGTCCATCTGGCGCACCCACGGATCGACACGGCGCCGGTCCCACCAGGCCCACATTGCACCGGCCAGCGCCAGCGAACTCAATGCCCCGATCAGCAGCAATGCGAGGTCCTGCCAGTTCGGCGCGCGAAAGCCCATGCCCTTCAGGAGGTCGAGCTGCTGGCCGCGGGAGTAGTTGAGCACCCACTGGTTCCAGCGGTTGTTCGCCGCTTCCCACGCGCCGCGCAGCTGCGCGAGCAGCTCCGGGTTCATGTTGCCGAGCGCGCCGGCCACGAGGCCAGGTGCCGGTGCGAGGTTGCGGCTGCGCAGCACACGTTCGGGCGCCACCGCGGCCGTCGGGTCGGTTCGAACCCAGCCGGCCGCATCGTCCCAGTATTCGGCCCAGGCATGGGCATGGCTCTGTCGCACGATATGGAAGCCGTCGACCGGCACCGGGTCGGCACCCTGGTAGCCGGTGACCACCCGCGCGGGCACATCCATCGCGCGCATCACGACGACGAAGGCGGCCGCGAAATGCTCGCAGAAGCCGAGCTTGCGGTCGAGCCAGAACTCGTCGATGGTGGCGCGTGCATCGGCCTCGCCGTACACGTCCGGACTCAGCGTGTAGAAGTAGCCGGCCTGGCGGATGTGCGCTAGCACGGCCTGGGCCAGCGTGCGCGGGTCGGCGTTGGCGTAGCGCGGGTCGCGGCGCAGGTCGGCGGCCCATTCCAGCGTGCGCGGATTGAAGCCCGATGGCAGTTCGAGCGCCTCGTTGATGAAGTAGGCGGCGGGCCCGGCGATGCCAAGGCGGAAGTCGGTGTACGCCTCGGCCTCGAAGCGAATGCGTTCGAACAGGGGCCGGTGCGCCACCCATTGCATGTCGTCGCGCTGACGCACGCGGTAGCCTTCGATCTGCGGCGGGTTCAGGCCCGCTTCGAGCATGGGCAGCACGGACAGGCTCTGCGGCTCGAGTGTCATCTCGTAGCGCAGCGGCGCGCCGCGAACCTGCAGGTCCAGGCGCGGCGCGGGGCCGGAGAACTCGGGCAGCGGCGTCCATTCCACCCCGTTGAACTGTGTCAGCACCGGGCCGCGGAAGTACAGCGCCTGCGGCGGCGGCACCCGGTCGAGAAAGCGCACCCGCAGTGCGACCTTGTCGCTCAGCGCCACCTCGGCCACCGAACCCATGCGCATGCTGCTCGACAAACCCGTGCTCGGCACGCCGTCCTTGGGAACGCCCCACAGCGGCCCGATGCGCGGGAACAGCACGAACATCAACGCCATGATCGGCGCGCCGAACAGCGCGGTGCGCATCGCCAGTGCCCCGGCCTGCCGCAGCCCCGGCTGTCCGACCGGCATGTGCGCGAGCACCAGCGCGGTCAGCAGGCCCCACACCGAGACCAGCATCGCCAGCGCCACCCCGAGCGACTGCGAGTACAGGAAGTGCGTGAGCACGATGAAGAAGCCGAGGAAGAACACCACGAAGGCGTCGCGGCGCGCGCGCAGTTCGAGCGTCTTCAGGGCCATCAGCGTCACCGCCATGGTCACGCCCGGCTCCTTGCCGAGCAGGGTGCGATAGGTCCACAGCGTGAGGCCCGCGGCCACCAGCAGCAGCGCCACCAGCCACCAGCGGCTGGGCATGGCGCCGTTGACGAGCGCGAGCTGCGTGCGCCAGGCCAGCATTAGCACCGTGAGCAGGATGCACCAGCCGGGCAGGTGAGGAAAGTGCGGAACCACCGTCCACGCGATCACCGCGAGCAGGAACAGGGTGTCGCGCGCTTCGCGCGGCAGGTGCCGCAGGTCCTGAAGGCGTTTCAGCTCCACAGCGCCAGCGCCTCGAGGCAGGCGCGCCTGTGACCTTCGCCGTGGCCGCGCGGCAGTCCGACACCGGGCAGGCGCAGCCCGTAGTTGACCCCCGCCCGCTCGGCCGTCACCACCCACGCCGCCAGGCGCGACAGACGGTCTTCGGGCGCCAGCGGGCCGCAGGCCTGCCAGTCGAGCCACAGCTCCAGCTGCGAGGAGGCGCTGCTGTCGCGGCTCACCAGCTCGCCGCCCGCCTCCAGCGCCTTGGCCGCCTTCTTCCAGAACACGAGCTTCATCGGATCGCCGCGGCGATAGGCGCGGATGCCTTCCATCTCGCCGCCTTGCGCCAGACGCGAGGGCGTCGGGCCGCCCGGCACCGGCCTTGCGGAGGGCAGTGGCGCCGGCGGGCGTTCAGGGCGCGGGTAGGCGAGCACCTGCACGGCAGGGCGCCACACCGTCCAGGCACGGAACAGGCCGAGCGGGAAGCGTGTCTCGGCGCTCAGCGTGGGCACGTCGTGGCGGCCGCGCGATGCCGGCACGAAGCTCACGTGCGCCGTGGCCTGCCCGCCGCCGGGCACGTCGACCCAGGTCGGCCGCGCGCCGCGCGCCGACTCGACCTTCACGCCGATGCCATGGCGCATCCCCGCGGGGCTCGACAGCACCACTTCGAGCGCCGCCGCGTCGCCGGCGAACACCGGGGCCACCGGCTTCATGTGCAGCGTGAGGCCGCGCAGCGTGTTGTGCGTCAGCTGCATCGAGACGATGCCGCTGCCGGCCAGCAGAAAGGTCAGCACGTAGCCGAGGTTGAGCTGGTAGTTGATCGAGGCGATCAGCAGCGTCATCAGCGTCGCGGCAAACATCAGCCCGGCCTTGGTCGGCAGGATGTAGATGTTGCGCTGGGTCAGCAGCAGCGTGTCGCTGCGCTTCAGGCGCGACTGCCACCACGCGCGGAAACGCCGGCGCACGAAGCCGGCGGGGTTCGCCGCCGCGAGCGGCGACGGAGCTGCCGAGGACGATGCCACCTTCATCGGCCTACGGCAGCGGGATCGCCTCGAGCATCGCGCGCACCTGCTCGACGCGCCCGCGGCCGGCGCCCGCCACCGGCACCAGGCGGTGCGCCGCGGCTTGCGCGAGCACGGCCTGCACGTCGTCGGGCGCCACGTAGTCGCGTTCGCCGAGCAGCGCCCGCGCCTTGGCGGCGCGCAGCACGGCGATGCCCGCGCGCGGGCTCAGGCCTTCGACGAACCAGGCGCCGGAGCGCGTGGCGGCGATCAGCGCCTGCAGGTAGTCGAGCAGCGGGTCGGACGCGTGGATCGCCAGCACGGTCTTCTGTGCGACGAGGAGTTCCTCGGGGGTCATCACCGCGCGCAGCCCCTGGATGGCCTCGCGCCGGTCGGTGCCTGCCAGCAGCGCGCGCTCGCTGCTGCGGTCGGGATAGCCGAGCGTGATGCACATCAGGAAGCGATCGAGCTGCGACTCGGGCAGCGGGTAGGTGCCCAGCTGGTCCGTGGGGTTCTGCGTCGCGATGACGAAGAAGGGCCGCGGCAGCGCGCGCGTTTCGCCTTCGACCGAGACCTGCTGCTCCTCCATCGCCTCGAGCAGGGCGCTCTGTGTCTTGGGCCCGGCGCGGTTGATCTCGTCGGCCAGCAGCACCTGCGCGAACACCGGCCCGGGGTGGAAGACGAACGCCTCCTTGCTGCGCTCGTACACGCTCACGCCGATCAGGTCCGAAGGCATGAGGTCGGCGGTGAACTGCACGCGCGAGAAGCGCAGGCCCAGCGAGACCGCGAGCGCGTGCGCGAGCGTCGTCTTGCCCACACCCGGCACGTCTTCGATCAGCAGGTGCCCGCCGGCCAGCAGGCAGGCCACGCAGTCTTCGATCTGCGGGCGTTTGCCGACGATGATCGTGCTAATCTGGTCAATCAATCGGGTGAGTTGGGCTGCAAGCGGTGTCGGCATGCGGCTGACCTTACCCGAAAAACCGGGTTCGGAAACCACGCCACGATGTCCACCGCCTTCTACAGCCATCCCGATTGCCGGCAGCACGAGATGGGCCAGGGCCACCCGGAATGCCCGCAGCGCCTGGACGCGATCACCGACCACCTGCGGGCCACCGGGCTCGACATCGCGCTGGACATGCGCGAGGCGCCGGCGGTGGACTTGCGCGACGTGGCGCTGGCGCACTCCACGGCTTATGTCGCCGAGCTGCGCCATACGCTGGAGCAGGTGCGCGCGAGCGGCCGCCCGCGCGCCTTCGACCCCGACACCAGCGCCTGCCCCGAGACCTGGGCGGCGGTGCTCCGCGCCGCCGGCGCGGCGGTGGCCGCCACCGACGCGGTCATCGACCGCGAGGTCGAAACCGCCTTCTGCGCCGTGCGCCCTCCCGGGCACCACGCGACGCGCGACCAGGCGATGGGCTTCTGCTTCTTCAACAACGTGGCGATTGCCGCACGGCATGCGCTCGACGTGCGCGGCATCCGGCGCGTGGCCATCGTCGACTTCGACGTGCACCACGGCAACGGCACCGAAGACATCATCGCCGGCGACGATCGGATGCTGATGGTGAGCATCTTCCAGCATCCGCTGTACCCGTTCTCCGGCGCGGTGCCGATGGGCACCAACATGATCAACGTGCCGATCCCGCCCTACACCAAGGGCGGCGAGGTGCGCGAGATGATCGAGGCGATGTGGATGCCGCGGCTCGAAGCTTTCCGCCCCCAGATGGTGTTCATTTCGGCCGGCTTCGACGCCCACCGGGAAGACGAGCTGGGGCAGCTCGGGCTGGTCGAAGCCGACTACGAGTGGATCACCCGGCGCATCAAGGACGTGGCCGACCGGCACGCCAAGGGGCGCATCGTCTCGTGCCTCGAAGGCGGCTACGCGCTGGGTGCGCTGGCGCGTAGCGTGGCGGCTCATCTGCGGGTGCTGGCCGGCCTGACATAGCGGCGTCGGGGCGTCGGGCACGCGCGGTGCATCCCGGGTTTCGCCGGGATGACGACGCCGTGCGACGGCGACCCGCCATGAGTCCGCCGGCTGATATGGTTGCGCCCTGACGCCACCCGACGCTTGTCCATGTCAAGTTCCCCCACGGCCCCCGACATTCGCGAACTCGCCGACTCGCTGCTGCGGCCCAGCGCCCTGACCGAATTCGCGCTCGTGGCCGGGTGCCTGGGGCTGGCCTGGCTCGTCGTCAGGCTGCTGCGCGGCCGGCAGGCCAAGCCGGCGTCGGTGCTGTTCGGCCGGATGGTGGTCGACGGCGTGCTGTTTCCGGTGCTGGCCCTGGTGTTCGCCTTCGCCGTGCGCAGCCTGCTGCCCATGCTCGGCGTGCCGGGCGCAGTGTTCAAGGTCGCGATCCCGGTGCTGATGTCGCTGGTGCTGATCCGCCTGACGGTGCGTGTGCTGAGCGCGGCCTTTCCCGATTCGCACGCCGTGCGCATCATCGAGCGCACGGTGTCCTGGCTCGCGTGGATCGCCGTCGTGCTGTGGGTGACCGGCGTGCTGCCGGTGCTGATGGACGAGCTCGACGACATTGCCTGGAAACTCGGCAGCGCGCGCATCTCGTTGCGCAACGTGGTCGAGGGCACGCTGTCGGCCGTCGTCGTGCTGGTGCTCGCGTTGTGGGCCTCTGCGGCGATCGAGGCGCAGTTGATCAAGGGCGCCGCCGCCACCAACTTGTCGATGCGCAAGATCGCCGCCAATCTGGTGCGCGCCCTGCTGCTGTTCGTCGGGCTGCTGCTCGCCTTGTCGGCCGCCGGCATCGACCTCACTGCGCTGAGCGTGCTGGGTGGCGCGATCGGCGTCGGCGTCGGCTTCGGCCTGCAGAAGATCGCCGCCAACTACGTCAGCGGCTTCGTCATCCTGGCCGAGCGCAGCCTGCGCATCGGCGACATGGTGAAGGTGGACAATTTCGAAGGCCGCATCACCGACATCCGCACGCGCTACACCGTGATCCGCTCGCTCGGCGGACGCGAGGCGATCGTGCCCAACGAGATGCTGATCACGCAGCGGGTCGAGAACGCGTCGCTCGCCGACTCGCGCGTGCTGCTGACGAGCAAGGTGCAGGTGCCCTACGGCACCGACGTGCGCACGCTGCAGCCCAAGCTCGTGGCGGCCGTGAGCCGCGTGCCGCGCGTGCTCGACGATCCCGGCCCGGCGGCGCAGCTGGTCGAGTTCGCCTCGGACGGCATGGAGCTGCTGATCCTGTTCTGGATCGCCGACCCCGAGAACGGCCAGGGCAACGTGAAGTCGGAGGTGAACCTCGCGGTGCTCGACACGCTGAATGGCGAGGGCATCGACATCCCGTTCCCGCAGCGGGTGGTGCACCTGCTCGAACCACCCGCCGACGCGGCACGCTGAAGGAGCCCCGATGAGCGTTCGCCACCGAAACCTCGCGGCCTGGCTCGCCGCCGCGCTGCTGGCCGGTTGCGCCGGCGCCCCCGGCGGCCTCGGCTACCGCGCGCCCGAGCAGGCACCGGAGGCGGGCAGCGGCTACACCGACAAGCCGGGCCGGTCGGCGCAGACGTTCATGGTGGCGGCAGCCAACCCGCTCGCCGCCGACGCCGGCTACCAGGTGCTCAAGGCCGGCGGCAGCGCGGTCGACGCGGTGATCGCGGTGCAGATGGTGCTGGGCCTCGTCGAGCCGCAGTCGTCCGGCCCCGGCGGCGGGCTTTTCCTCGTGCACCACGACGGCAAGACCGTGCAGGCCTTCGACGGCCGCGAAACCGCGCCTGCGGCCGCCACGCCCGAGCTGTTCATGAAGGATGGCAAGCCGATGGGTTTCATGGAGGGCGTGGTCGGCGGGCGCTCGGTCGGCACGCCCGGCACGCTGCGCGTGCTGGAACTGGCCCACCGCCAGCACGGCAAGCTGCCGTGGAAGAGCCTGTTCGAGCCCGCCATCGTGCTGGCCGAACGCGGCTTTCGCATCAGCCCGCGGCTGCATGCGCAGCTCAACGACGCCGCTGCCAAGTCGCTGCGCGACGATGCCGCGGCGGCCGCCTATTTCTTCGAGCCCGGCGGGGCGCCGAAGGCGGCGGGCACGCTGCTGCGCAACCCGGACTACGCGGCGCTGCTGCGCGACGTCGCCGAGCGCGGCGCCGCGGCGTTCTATGAGGGCGGCGTGGCGCGCGACATCGCGACCAAGGTGCGCAGCCACCCGCGCAACCCGGGCCTGCTGAGCGAGGCCGACCTCAGTGCCTACCGCGCCAAGGTGCGCGAGCCGCTGTGTTTCGACTACAAAGCCTGGACGCTGTGCGGCATGCCGCCGCCGTCGTCCGGGGCGCTGGCGCTCGGGCAGATGATGGGCGTGCTGTCCGGGCACAACCTGCCCGCGATGCGCCCGGTGCCGGCGAGCTTCGGGCTGGAGCCGAGTGTCGAGGCCGTGCACCTGATCAGCGAGGCGGGCCGGCTCGCCTATGCCGACCGTGCGCGCTACGTCGCCGACCCCGACTTCGTACCGCTGCCCGGCGGCAGCTCCTCTGCACTGCTGGACCCGGCGTACCTGCGCCAGCGCGCCGCGCTGATCACCGATCGCAGCATGGGGCGGGCGCCCGCCGGCACGCCGACGCTGCCGCCGGTGAGCCTGGCCGACGATCGCAGCCCGGAGCTGCCGTCGACCTCGCACGTCTCGGTGGTCGACGCCTACGGCAATGCACTGGCGATGACCACGACGATCGAAAACGCCTTCGGTGCGCAGATCATGGTGCGCGGCTTCCTGCTCAACAACGAGCTGACCGACTTCTCCTTCGTGCCGAGCGAGCACGGCGTGCCGGTGGCCAATCGCGTGCAAGGCGGCAAGCGGCCGCGTTCGTCGATGTCGCCGATGCTCGTGTTCGACCGCGCGACCGGACAGCTGGTGATGAGCGTCGGCTCGCCGGGGGGCTCGGCGATCATCAACTACACCGCCAAGGTGCTGTTCGCCACGCTCGACTGGGGGCTGGACGTGCAGCAGGCCATCTCGCTGCCCAACTTCGGGTCGCGCAACGGGCCGACGGAGGTCGAGCAGGGGCGCAGTTCGCCGGCGCTCGTCGATGCCCTGAAGGCGCGCGGCCACGAGGTGAAGCCGATCGTCCAGACCAGCGGCCTGCAGGCGATCCAGCGCATCACGCATGGCGCACGCGTCGGCTGGTTCGGCGGAGCCGATCCGCGCCGCGAAGGCACCGTGTTGGGCGACTGACGGCCCACGGCCGAATGGCAGCGCATTCGATCGCCGGCGCGCAGCCGCCCGCAGGCACGCTGGGCCACAATGCGCCGCCATGGATCACAGCTTCGTCTCCGCCTTCATCCTGCTGCTGCTGGTGCTTGACCCTCTGGGCAGCCTGCCGATCTTCATTCCGGTGATGCGCGGCGTGGCGCCCGAGCGGCGCAACCGCGTCGCTGTGCGCGAAGTGACGATCGCCTTTTGCGTGCTGCTGGCCTTCATGTTCCTCGGCAAGGGCTTCCTCGCGGTGATGCACCTGTCGGAGCGCTCGCTCGAGGTGGCCGGCGGCGTGATCCTGCTGATGGTCGCGATCCGCATGATCTTCAGCCACGAGGGCGGCGTCTACGGCACGCCGGAAGGCAAGGAGCCGCTGATCTTTCCGCTCGCGGTGCCGCTGCTGGCGGGTCCGTCGGCGATGGCGACGGTGCTGCTGCTCGCATCGCGCCAGCCGGAGCGTGTCTTCGAGTGGGTGGGCGCGCTGACCGGCGCGATGGCGGTGTCGGGCGCCGTGCTGATGCTCGCCGACCGCATCCGCCGCTGGGTCGGCGACTCGGTGGTGTCGGCCACCGAGAAGCTGATGGGGCTGGTGCTGACGGCGATCGCGGTGGAGATGATCCTGGCGGGCCTGAAACGCTACTTCTTCAGCTGAACCCGTCGAATGGCGGGATGCGCTGTCAGCGTTCGCCCAAGGCCACCGGCGCCAGGCTCTTCAGATGCACGTAGAGCGCGTGCGCGTCGGTGTCGTTCATCTCGCGCAGCGACGCGAACGGCATCACCTTGCTGATGTCGCTGCCGTCGGGACGCCTGCCCGTGCGCAGCATCGCGGCGAACTGCTCGGCGCTTGCGTACTGGCCCATGGCGCTGCCTTCGCCCGGCGTCAGGTTGGCGGCGGCCGGCCAGTCGGGCGGGCCACCGGGGATCTTCCCACCCGACAGCTTGGCGCCGTGGCAGCCGACGCACATCGTGGCCACGTAGGCGCCATGCTCGGGCGTCACGCCCTCCGCGACCGGCTGCGCCGGCGGCAGCGTGTGATCGATCTTCTCGGCCGCATCCCGGATCAGTCCGGCGGCGTACATCGTCTTCACCAGCGCCGGCACCCGCGCCACCCCCGCGTCGCCGGCTTGCGGCGGCAGCTGCTTGACGTAGGCGATCAATGCGCCGAGGTCGGCGTCGGTGAGCCGGTTGTAGTCCTCGCTGGGCATGATGAACAGCGGCTGGCCGTTCGGCTTCACGCCGTGGCGGATCGTGCGCACCCAGTCCTCGTCGGCGTAGCCCGACACGACGTTGCCCGCACCGGGGCTGATGTTCGGCGCTTTAACGAACAGGCCGCCGCCGTCGATGAAGACTTCGCCGCCGCCGCTTGCTCCGTGGCAATCGGCGCAGCCGCGGGTGGCGAAGAGGTAGCGTCCGCGCTGCAGGCTCGCCGCATCCGCCGGTGTCGCCACCGCGGCCACTTGCAGGGGCACGACGCGCTGCGCCTTGCGGTCGCCCAGGTAGGCGCCCGTGGCCAGTCCCGTCGCGCCGATCACGCCGATCGCGACGGCGCCGGCCAGCATTCGTTTCAGCCATTTGTTCATGTCGAGTCCTGTGTCGATGGGTTCAAGGGGTCGATGCACTGTCGCGGCCGTCTTGCAGGTTCGCCGCGGGTGCAAGCGAGAGCCGCCAGTGTGTCGACGACGCTGCGGCGGCACATCGATCGAAGGAGCCATCCCGCGCGACCGCGGCGGGCCATGCCTTCAGGCGGAACTCGAAGGCGGGCATGGCCCGCCGGATTCACCCGCGCCCGGCGGCCTCCCACGGCACCGGTGCCGCGGTGAAGACCCAGACCAGCTGCAAGGGGCTGCTCGCCTGGTTGACGATCTGGAACTGATGGCCCGGCGGGATCAGCAGGGTGCATGGCCCGTGGAAACGCAGCGGGCCGCCATCGAGCAGCAGCTTGCCGCCGCCCGCCAGGGCCAGCACGACCAGTTCGCCGTCATGGCGCAGCGTGGCGGTCTGGGCGCCCCCGTCGAGCGTGCGCACCCAGACTTCGAAGCCGGTCAAGCCTCGGCTGCCGTCCGCGGCGGGGATGCACAGCTCGCTGCCGACGTGCAGGTGGGGGAGGTGGGCGTGGTGAACGACGACGTGCATGCTGTGGCGCCTGTGCGCGCTGGCCGGCGGTGACGGTGTGGCCAGTGTGGGAGACGGGCCGGGTGCGCGCATCGCCCGAAAGAGCCATTCCCGCCACGGCCGCAACGGGGGCTTCGGCACAATTGCGCCCATGCTCGCCGCACCCCCCGCCTTCGCACTGGCCAAGATCCAGCCGCCGCGGCCGCGCGCGGGCCTGGTCGAACGGCCGACGCTGGAGCGCTCGCTCGGGGAGGCGCTGGCGACATGCCGCGTGGTGCTGCTGCTCGCCCCCGCCGGCTACGGCAAGACGGCCGCGCTCACCCGTCAGATCCGCCAGCTGCCCGAAGGGTGCGCGCTGGTCTGGCTGTCGGCCGACGAAGACGATCACCTGCAGCGTTTTCTCGCCTGCCTCACGACTGCGCTCGAGCCGCACGACCTGCCTTGGCGCGTCGCCCCCGAGGCGCTGGGCACGCTCGCCGAGGCCGAGCGGGGCCTGCGCAACGTGGCCGACGAACTCGTCAACACGCTGGCCGCGGCCGAGGTGCCGCGCGGGCTCATCGTCATCGACGACGCCCACCGCATCTCCGACCCCCATGTCTTCGACCTGCTGCAGGCCGTGCTCGACCGGCTGCCCGAGCAGTGGGGAGTCGTCATCGCCAGCCGCGTCGAGCCGCCGCTGTCGCTTTCGCGCTGGCGTGCCGGCGGCGAACTGGCGGAGTTCCGCCAGTATGACCTGCGCTTCAGCGAGCCCGAGGTCTCGGCGCTGCTCGCCGCCATCGGGCCGCCGGCGGCGCGGATGTCGCCGCGCGAGCTGCTCGAGCGCACCGACGGCTGGGCCGCGGGGCTGCGGCTGAGCCTGTCGGCGCGAGCGGACGGCAGCGCACGCGGCGCGAGCGCGCCCACCCAGCGCCATCTGTTCGACTATCTCGCCAGCGAAGTTCTCGACGACATGCCGCAGGACCTGCGCCGCTTCCTGCTGCGCTGCGCGGTGCTGCCGGAACTCACCGCGGCACGCTGCGCCCATGTGAGCCAGATGCCGCAGGCCGCGTGGCTGCTCGAGGTGGTGGAGCGGCGCGGGCTGTTCGTCACCGTGCTCGATGCCGACGAGCTGACCTTGCGCCTGCACGACCTGTTCCGCGACTTCCTCGAGGATCGGCTGCTGCGCGAGCATGCGGACGACGTGCCCGGTCTGCTGCGGCGCGCGGCCGACGGCGAGCCCGATCTCGCGCGTGCCGTCGGCTACCTGGCGCGCGCGGGCGACTGGGACGAGGCCGCGCGGGTGCTGAGCCAACGCGGCCCGGCGTTGGTCGCGGTCGGCGGCGCCCCGGCGCTCGAACAGATGCTGGCCCTGTTTCCGCCGGACGAGTTCGACCGCCACGCCGAACTGCACCTGCTGCGCGGCTTCACGACCTTTCCGCACTTCGATTTCGAAGGCATGGTCGACGCCATGCGCCGGGCTGCCGACGGCTTCGCGCGCCAGGGCTGGGCCGACGAGGCGGCGCTGGCAATGGCCTACGCCACCGTCGGCATGCAGAACACCGGGCAGTTGGCCGAGGCCGAGCGCGAACTGGCGACGCTGCGCGAGCAGCCTGCGAGCGACGCCACGCGCGCCTTCATCGGCTTCTCGAGCACGTGGGCGGCGTATGCGCAAGGCCGGGCGAGCGAGGTGGCGCCCCAGTGCCGGGCGATGCTCGACGCCCTGGAACGTGCCGGCGACGCCCACGCCTGGGACCGCTGCTTCTTCACCAGCATCCTGACCGGACTGCCCGGCATGCATGCGCAGCTCGAGCGCTTCGCGGCCGGTGCGCTGCGGCTGGTGGCCGACACGCCGACGCAGCTGCGGGCCGGCGCGATGCACATCCGTGCCTGGCTGGCCTTTTCCGCGGGCCACGTCGACGAGGCCGCGCAGTGGCTCGCGCGCGCCGACGAGGATGTGGCCTGGCTCGGCCGCCCGCGCAGCCTGCTGACCGAAAGCTGGATGTCGCACACCCTGATCGACGCGGTGCGCGGAGACCGCGCGGCCAGCTACGCGGCGGCGCAGGAGAACAAGCGCGACCTCGAACAGAACCTCCTGCCCGGCCACCGGTTGACCCACGAATACGAGGTGCTGTTCACCTACATCCGCGCCTGCTGGATCCTGGATGACGCGCCGACGCTGCGCCAGCTCGATGCCGAGTTGGCCGGCGTCGGCAACCCGTACGAGTGGCAGGCCGCCGCGGACAATCGTCGCTTCAGCCGCGCCATGGTGCTGCTGCTCGACGAGCGGCTGTCGGAGGCCCGCGAACTGTTGCAGCCGCTGGCCGCCGACGTGGAGCGATCGTGCTTCTTTCCGGCGGCGCAGGCGCGCGTGATGCTCGCGGACGCGGAGTCGAGGCTCGGGCTCGTGGATGACGCCGCCGCGACCTTGAAACGCTGGTTCGAATCGGTGCGCGAGGGGCAGGGAGTGGGCGGAGCCTTGCTCGCCGGCCCCGCGGTGCTGACGCGGCTCGCGGGCGCCGCCTGGGGAACACGTGTGGCCGCGTCGGACTTGGCGGTGCTGACGAACCTCGCCGGCGAGTTGCGCCGCCGGCACGGCACGGACGACGCGCTGCGGCCTGCCACGTCGGCGGCGGCCGAAAGGCCCGCCGAACAGGCTGCTCGCCGCACCGGCGCCCTCGCGATGCTGACCGAACGCGAACGCGAGGTGCTCGCGCTCATGGCCGCGGGCGACAGCAACAAGCTGATCGCCCGGGCCTTCGACCTGAGCCCGCACACGGTGAAGCGGCATGTCGCCAACATCCTCGACAAGCTCGGTGTCGACACGCGCGGGCAGGCCGCCGCGCGCTGGCACGATCGCGCGGCAGGTTGAGTCGCGAGGCGGCCCTGCGCGCGGCTGCGTGGCCATGTTGGCCATGAAAAAAGGCCGGTCATCGACCGGCCTGCGGACTGGCGCGGAACGCGATCAGAAGTTGTGGCGAACGCCCAGGGCGATGGAGCGGAAGTCGCCGCCCGTGTACACGCCGCTGTCGTCGTTGACCTTGGTGTAGAAGGCGTAGACCTTGGTGCGCTTGCTCAGGTTGCGGTTGTAGCCGAGCGTGAACTGCGTGGCGTCGCTGTTGGCGAGGTTGTCGTACTTGCCGGCACGACCGAAGTTGGCGTGGAATTCGCTGGCGCCCATGGTGTACATGCCGACGAGACGGACGTTGGTGCGCTTGCCGAGGCCGGCGCCGAAGCCGTCTTCGTCACGCTGCAGGTAGCCGCCGACTGTGAACGCGCCCATTTCGTACAGGGCGCTGATCGCGAACTGGTTCGCGTCGCCGAAACGCTCGTAGCCTGCGCCGACGTGCAGCGGACCCGCGCTGTAGTTGACGGCCAGGTCGTGGCTGCGCTCGCCGGCGGGCGAGGTTTCATTGAGGGAGACGGCGGCGTCGAACGTGAAGCCCGAGAACTCCGGCGAGCGGTAGCCGACCTTGTTGGTGTTGCGACCGACATAGGCATACAGCGCGTCCGCCGACGTTCCGGTGTCGTGGTTGTGCATGCTGACGTAGTCGGCGGTGGCGTAGTAGGCCTCGCTCGTGAAGTTGCCCAGGCGCAGCGTGCCGGCCGTCTTGCTGCCGACGAACACTTCGCTCTGGCGCGCCCAGAACTGGCCGCCGTGCGTGGCAGCGCCCGTATCGACGCTGAAGCCATGCTCGATCTGGAAGCCGGCGTTCAGGCCGCCGCCGAGGTCTTCCGTGCCCTTGAAGCCGATGCGCGAGGAACTGTTCTGCAGGGCCCAGAGGCTGTCGCTGCCTTCGGACTTCTGGTTCTCGACGCTGGCGTTGAAGCGGCCATAGATCGTGACGCTGCTTTGCGCGAGCGCGCTGGTCGAAGCAAGTGCGGCCACGGCGGCCAGGAAGATGGAACGTTTCATTGGATCGATCCCGATGATTGGTATTGAAGAAAGAGATGTGTTGGGCCCGCACGATGCCCGTGCCGGCGTGAGCGCGAGTCTAGTGCGGGTTTGTGCGGATGCTGTCTCATCGGCGCTACAAAGCCGGTGCGTTGGCGAGCTTTGCAGCGACGGATTCAACGCCCGCGAAGGTGCGCCGGCGCTTCCAGCCGCTTGGCCAGCGACGACAGCAGCAAGGTCAGGATCAGGTACAGCGCCGAGATGGCGAGGTAGGGCTCCCAGTAGCGCGAGTAGGCCCCGGCCACCGTGCGCGCGGCCAGCGCCAGTTCGGCAAAGCCGATGGCAGACACCAGCGAGGAGTCCTTGATCAGCGTGATGCCCTCGTTGACCAGCGCCGGCATCATGCGCCGGAAGGCCTGCGGCAGCACCACAAAGCGCATCGACTGCGCGTGCGTGAGCCCGAGGCTGTAGGCGGCCTGCGTCTGCCCGCCGTGGATGCTCTGGATGCCCGCGCGGAAGATCTCCGAGATGTAGGCGCCGGCGTTCAGCGTCAGCGCCAGCGCACCGGAGAAGAACGCGCCATGCGACTGGCGGAACTCGCGCGCCGCCTCGCCGTAGATCAAGAGCCCGGTGTCGGGATGGATCAGCGTGGGCATCACCGCGAAGTGCACCAGCAGGATCTGCACGAACAGCGGCGTGCCGCGGAAGAAGGTGACGTAGGCGAGCGTGATGCCGCGCGCCACCGCCAAGCCCGCCGCGAGCAGCGCCGACTTCGGCCGCGGCGCGTCGCGCGAGCTGCTGATCAGCCCGAACAGCACGCCGAGCACGAGCCCGGCACCGATCGCGACCACCGTCAGCTGGATCGTCGCCAGCAGCCCTTCCCAGAACAGCGGGCCGTAGCCGGCCAGGATCTCCCAGCGCAGATCCATGCGGGTCTCCCGCGCCGCTTACTTGGACGCGGCGGGAGAGGGAGCGGGGGCGGCGGCGGCGTCCGGCTTGGCGCCGAAGTACTTGCTGTAGATCTGGTCGTAGGTGCCGTCGGCCTTGATGTCGGCCAGGCCCTTGTTGAGCTTCTCGAGCAGCTCGGTGTTGCCCTTCTTGACGGCAATGCCGTACTGCTCGGGCTGGAACGCCTTGTCGGTGACGGACTTGAACTTGGCGTTCGGGTTGTTGGTCACGTAGTTGATGACCACGCCGTTGTCGGCCACCACGGCTTCGACGCCGCCGGCTTCGAGTTCCTTCAGCGCCAGCGGGGTCGACTCGAAGCGCTTGATGTTGGCGCTGTTCTTGCCCTGCAGCTTGGTCACCACCTCGTCGCCGGTGGTGCCGGTCTGCACGCCGACCTTCATCTTCTTGAGGTCGTCGAACTTGGCCACCTTGGAGTTCTGCTTGACCGCGATCAGCTGGTGCGCATCGAAGTACGGATCGGTGAAGTCCATGCTCTGCTTGCGCTCGTCGGTGATCGTGATCGCGGAAACGAGGAAGTCGCGGTCGCCTTGCTGCAGCGTGTTGAAGATGCCTTCCCACGGCGTGTTGACGAACTTCACCTCGATGCCGGCCTTCGCGGCGATGGCCTTGACCACGTCGATGTCGAAGCCGACGATCTCGGCCTTCTCGTTCTGCGACTCGAACGGCGCATAGGCGGCGTCGGTGCCCACGACGTAGACCTTGGCCGGGGCGGGCGCCGGTTCGGCGGCGCTGGCCGCGGGGGCGGCGGTGGTCGCGGGCGGCTCGCTCTTTCCGCAGGCTGAAAGCACGAGGCCTGCGATCAGCAGGCCAGCGGTTTGCAGGAATCGTCGGGTGGTCAGTGCAGTCATGGGTTCCTCGAGGTCGTCTGTGATTTTGGTGTCGGGTCCGACAGGCGCTTCGTGAGCGCACGGAAGTGTACGGTGGCGGCGCGCCGGTTTTCACCCGAGGCGCTCGATTTCGTCCTCGGTGAAGCCCGCGGCACGGCGGGCCGGCAGGTTGAACGGCGGGCGCAGGCGCGGCGCTTGGTGGCGCTGCGTCAGGAGGGCGTCGTGTGCCACCGGGTCGAGCCCGTCGCGTTCGCACAGCCAGCGGTACCAGCGGTTGCCGATCGCCACGTGGCCCACCTCGTCGCGCAGGATGATGTCGAGGATCTCGACCGCCCGGGTGTCGCCGGCCTTGGCGAACTTGGCCTGCAGCGGCGGCGTGGCGTCGAGGCCGCGCGCCTCCAGCGTGCGCGGCACGAGCGCCATGCGGGCCACCACGTCGTGGGCGGTGCGCTGCGTCATGAGCCACAGCCCGTCGTGCGCATCGAAGTCGCCGTAGTCGGCGTGCAGGCTCAGCAGGTGCTCGCGCAGCAGCGTGAAGTGCAGCGCCTCTTCGCTCGCCACGCGCAGCCAGTCGCGATAGAACTCCGGCGGCATGTCGGCAAAGCGCCAGACCGCATCCAGCGCCAGGTTGATGGCGTTGAACTCGATGTGGGCGATGGCGTGCAGCAGCGCGGCGCGGCCCTCAGGCGTGAAGGGCGAGCGTGTCGGCACGTCCTTGGGCGGCACCAGGTGCGGACGTTGCGGACGGCCGGGCAGGCCTTCCGGCTCGGCGATGCGCGCCGACGGGTCGAGCGGGTGGGATGACATCTGCTCGAACAGGCTCCGCGCGGCCGCGGCCTTGTCCTGCGGCACGCTCATGCACAGCAGCTGCAGGGCACGTTGGCGCAGGGGCATGGGGGGCATCCGTAGAATTATCGGTTCCGCCGCTGCGAACGACACCATGGCCTTGTATCAGCTCGATCAACACTCGCCCGAACTCGCCGAGGGCGCCTGGGTGGCCGACAGCGCGCAGGTGATGGGCCAGGTGGTGCTGGAGCGCGATGCCAGCGTCTGGTTCGGCGCCGTGCTGCGCGGCGACACCGAGCCGCTGCGCGTCGGACGCGGCAGCAACATCCAGGACGGCAGCCTGGTGCACGCCGACGTCGGCTACCCGGTGAACATCGGCGAGCACGTGACGGTCGGCCACCACGTCGTGCTGCACGGCTGCACGGTCGGTGACGGCTCGCTGATCGGCATCCGGTCGGTCATCCTCAACGGCGCGAGGATCGGCAAGCACTCGCTGGTCGGCGCCGGCTCGCTCGTCACCGAGGGCAAGGAGTTCCCCGACGGCTCGTTGATCATGGGTTCGCCCGCCCGGGTGGTGCGCCAGCTGACCCCGGAGCAGATCGCCGGCCTGCGCCGCAGTGCGGCGCACTATGTCGCAAATGCGCAGCGCTACAAGAGCGCGCTGAGGAAACTGGCGTGACGCGGGCCGAGCGCCGGGCCGCCCTCAAGCCGGCCCGCATCCCCCCGGGGGATCGGCCAACGTACCCGTTGGCCGAGGGGCTCACATGAGCGAATTGCACAAGTTCATCTTCGACGGGCTGCCGGTGCG
>DASWVR010000296.1:0-15019 GCA_036401155.1 Piscinibacter sp.
ACGGCGGCCGCGAGTGCCACGCGGGGCCGCCCCGTCGGCGCGTGGCGTGCCGCCGCCTCGCCGCGGATCCCATGAAACGCCAGCGCCTGGGCTTGCGCCTCGGCTTGGGTGCGGGCGAGCGAAAGGGTGTCCATGGCTCGACACCCTCACCAGCTGCCGGCGTGGGCGAGCAGGTCTTCGGCGAAGGACTCGCTGCGCAGGTCCGCCGGCAAGGCAGCCGGCGTGTCGTGGTCGCGGCCCGCGAAGCGGGATCCACGGCCACGGTCCTCGATCGGGTGCGTCTCGAAGCCCGCTTGCGGCGGCAGGGCGTCGATGGGAGCGAAACATTCCAGGAACATGGCGTTCTCCAGGTCGTTCTGATCGGTGTGGAAGTGAAACGCCGCGCACCGCGGTGATGCGGTGCGCAGCGGGTGGGGCTTCAGATCAGCTCTTGCGCACCATCAGCTTGTAGGGCTGGAGCGAGCCGGCTGCCGGGACGAGCGGGCCGCGCAGGACACGCAGGGTGATCCACATCAGCTTGCCGCTGGTGTTGACGTAGCTGATCTTCTCGTCGCCGCCGCCGCCCGCCTTGGCGCTGCCGCCCAGCACCTGGCCGGTGTTGCTGTTGTAGAAGTACAGGTTCATGTCGATCCAGCCGCGGTTGTCGAGCGTCGCGGTCAGGGTCGAGCCGGCTTGCAGCGGCACCAGGTAGTGGTCGTTGTCGGAGTTGCCGTCGTTGATCGCGCCGTAGACGTCGGCCGGGTTCTTGCTCAGGAACTGCTGCGTGCCGGTGGTGTTGTTCGGCTCGTTCTCCGCGGTGTAGGCGTAGGCCGACTTCACCGCCGCGGCGGCGTTCACGATGCCGGCGCCGCAGCCGGAGCAGCTGCCCGGGAAGGAACGCGCCGTCTCCTTCATGATGGTCGAGACCATGTTGATGGGCAGCGTCGAGTTGGCCGAGATCATCAGCGCGGCGATGCCGGAGACGTGCGGCGCGGCCATCGAGGTGCCCTGCATCCAGCGGTAGCTGTCGGCGAGCGGCGTGGTCATGCCGGTGTTCGAGGTCGACAGCACGCCCGGCTCGCCGTTGTCGCCGCCCGGCGAGGCAATGAACACGCCGGCGCCGAAGTTCGAGTAGGTGGCCTTGCCGCCGCCCTGGTTGGTCGCGGCCACGGGCAGCACGCCGACACAGGAGGCGGGCTGGAAGCCGCTGATGTTGAGGTTGGAATTGCCGGCCGACACGACGATCATCGCGCCGAGGTTGCGCGCCTTGTTGATGGCGCTCTGGTAGGTGGCGCTGCAGGACTGCTGGCCGCCCAGCGACATGTTGATCACCTGCGCCTTGTTGGCGTTCATCGGCACGCCGACGACGGCACCGCCGGCGGCCCAGACGATGGCGTCGGCGATGTCGGAGGTGAAGCCGCCGCAGCGCCCGAGCACGCGCACCGGAACGATCTTCGCCTTCGGCGCCACGCCGCTCACGCCGATCCCGTTGTTGCCGAGCGCGGCCACCGTGCCGGCGACGTGCGTGCCGTGCCAGTTGCTGTTGCGCACGACGTCCGGGGTGCACATGCCCGAGGTCGTCCAGTTGCCGGGGTCGCTGGCGTTGCTGTCGCGGCCGTTGCCGTCGTTGGCGGTGGGGACGTCGGTGATGAAGTCGTAGCCGGGCAGGATGTTGGCGGCGAGGTCGGCGTGCGGGCGGATGCCGGTGTCGAGCACGGCGACGCGGATCGAGCTGCCGTCGGTGATGTCCAGCGCGTCGGGCAGGTTGATGCCGCCGACCGGGTCGGTGTAGTGCCACTGGTCGCCGAAGCGCGGGTCGTTCGGAACCCAGTGGGGCTGCATCACGTAGTCGGGTTCGACGTACTCGATGTCGGCATCGCTGTTCTTGAGGTCGCGCGCCAGCTGCTCGACCTCGGCTGCGTCGAGCACCTGCTCGAAGCGCAGCACGCGGGCGCCCATGGCGTTCTCGCGCTCGCGCTGGACGATGATGCCGCGCGCGCTGGCCACGGCGCTCGCGCCCTGCACCGACGCGGCGATGGCGGCGGCGCTGCGCTTGCCGTCGCGATACTTGATGATCAGGCCGCCGGCCTTGGACTCGCCCATCGGGGCCACCGCCGGGGTGGCGGGTGCCTGCTGGGCGTGCGCGTCGACGTTGGCGAAGGTGGCGAGGAGGGCGATGGCGGCAGCGGCGGCCGGCTTGAGATGGCGTTGCATGAAAAGGCTCCCTGGTGAGGATGAGGGGTGGTGTGTCCGTCGAACCGGTTGATTCGATGGCCGTCATCTTCGAAAGCCGCGGTATCACGCCGGCTTCAGCGCCTTGGCCGGCTTGTTTCAATTGTTGTTGCGACGACATTGCACACCCGCCGGTGGATCCGGATGGCCTCGCCGCCGCTTGCGGCGAGACGCGGTTTGATGAGGCGCAATGCTTGCGCATCGGGCGCTGCACAAGCGCCGCGCCGAGCCGATATCGGGCAGGACGGCGAACGTTGCGATGCGCAACGTCGACCGCGGCTCACCAGGGACTCACATCATGTTCAACTCATTGCGATCCAAGCTGTACGCCACCTTCGGCCTCACGATGGCGGTGTTCACCGTCGTCCTCGGCGTTCTCGCGTGGCTGGCCCACGCCAACGACCAGGCGCTGCAGGAAACCTACCAGCACGACATGTCGGATGCAGCGCAACTGGCGGCTGCGCAGAACGCCATCTGGGCGCTGCGTTGGGGCGTGGCCCAGTACGTGGCGCTCGGCGAGGCCGATGCCGCCGGACGCGCCAGAATCGTCGCCTCGGAAGCCACGCACGCGCAGGCGATGAACGACGCGCTCGACGACCTGTCGGCGAGCGCGGCCGGCGGCGACGAGGCGAAGGGGCTCGAGGAGCTGCGCGAAGCCTTCAACAAGTACTTCGATTCGCGCGCCACCTGGTTCAAGCTGCTGGGCGACGGCAAGCTGGAGGAGGCCGCCGAGTGGCGGGCGAAGACCACCACGCCGTACGGGGCCGCCACGGTCAAGGCGCTTTCCCACCAATTCGACCTGCAGCGTGCCGCCACGCGCGAACAGGTCGCCACGGCGCAGGCCGCGGCGGCGCGGGTGCGGATGATCGGGCTCGCAACCCTGGCGTTGCTGCTCATCCCGGCGGTATCGATCTGGTGGACCACGCGCCAGCTCACCCGGCGTCTGGACGAGGCGGTGGACGTTGCTCAGGCGGTGGCCGACGGCAACCTCGGCTCGCACATCGTCGTGAGCGGCGCCGACGAGACGGGCCGCCTGCTCGCCGCGCTGAAGAAGATGAACGAGAACCTGCACACCATCGTGCGCCAGGTGCGGGCGGGCTCCGAGTCGATCACCAGCGGCTCCGCCGAAATCGCCAGCGGCAACGCCGATCTGTCGCAGCGCACCGAGGAGCAGGCGAGCAGCCTGCAACAGACGGCGGCGTCGATGAGCCAGCTCGCGGGCACCGTGCGCAACAGCGCCGACACGGCCCGCCAGGCCGCCGCACTTGCCGATTCGGCCAGCCAGGTGGCGGTCAAGGGCGGCGAGGTCGTGAGCCACGTTGTCTCGACGATGGAGGAGATCACCAGCAGCTCGAAGAAGATCGGCGACATCATCGGCGTCATCGACAGCATCGCCTTCCAGACCAACATCCTGGCGCTCAACGCCGCCGTCGAGGCGGCGCGCGCCGGCGAGCAGGGGCGCGGCTTCTCGGTGGTGGCCAGCGAAGTGCGCGCGCTCGCGCAGCGCAGCGCGGCGGCGGCCAAGGAGATCAAGGCGCTGATCGGTGCAAGCGTCGAGAAGGTCGAGTCGGGATCTCAGCTCGTCGACGACGCCGGCCGCACGATGGGCGACATCGTGCAGCAGGTCCGGCGCGTGACCGACCTGATCAGCGAGATCAGCGCCGCAAGCAGCGAGCAGACCAGCGGCATCGAGCAGGTGAGCCAGGCCGTTCACCTGCTCGACCAGGTGACGCAGCAGAACGCGGCCCTGGTCGAGCAGGCAGCCGCGTCCTCGGAGTCGCTCAAGGCGCAGGCGGGCCAGCTCGCCGGGGTGGTGGCGACCTTCCGCCTGGTGGAAGACGCGGCACACGCGGCGTAGCGCCGGGCATGCATGAGACTCCAAACCCGTTCGCGCTGAGCTTGTCCTTCGACAGGCTCAGGATGATCGGAATACCAGTCCGTTCGCGCTGAGCTTGTCCTTCGACAGGCTCAGGATGATCGGAATACCAGCCCGTTCGGGCTGAGCTTGCCCTTCGACAGGCTCAGGATGATCGGAATACCAGCCCGTTCGGGCTGAGCTTGTCGAAGCCCTCATGCCTTGTCAGTCGGCCCTTCGACAAGCTCAGGCCAAACGGGCAGCGCCTCAACCGACTTGTACGCTAAGCCCCGGCCTGCAGGCGCAGGCGGCGCGCGGCCTCTTCCGCGCGGGCGTCGTCGATCTCGCGCATCACGCCGCCCAGGTCGACCGCCTCGGCCCGGCGTTCGAAGCGGCCGGTGAGGGGCACGCCCGGGTGCAGCAGCCCGCGCTCGTACAGGTCCCAGATCTCGAGGCCATGCGCGCTTGCGAGCAGCTCGGGCGCGAAGCGGCCGAAGAAGTCGTTCAGGTTGGCGACGTCGCGCAGCAGCATGCGCTTGGCGTGGTTGTTGCCGGCGGCATCGACGGCCTGCGGCAGGTCGATGATCACCGGCCCGTCGCCGGCCAGCAGGATGTTGAACTCCGACAGGTCGCCGTGCACGACGCCGGCGCACAGCATGCGCACGACCTCGCCGAGCAGCGTCGCATGGTGGCTGCGCGCATCGGTAGTGCCGAACTCGACGTCGTTGAGCCGCGGCGCGGCGGCGCCCTCGGCGTCGGCCACCAGTTCCATCAGCAGCACGCCTTCATGGAAGTTGTGCGGCCGGGGCACGCGCACGCCCGCGGCGGCCAGGCGGTGCAGCGCGTCGACCTCGGCGCTCTGCCACGCCGCCTCCTGCGCCTGCCGGCCGAAACGGGTGCCCTTGGCCATCGCGCGCGCCTGGCGCGTGTTCTTGACCTTGCGGTTCTCGGTGTAGTCCACCGCCTGCCGGAAGCTGCGCTGCGTCGCCTCCTTGTAGACCTTGGCGCACAGCGTCTCGCCGCCACAGCGCACCACGTAGACGGCGGCTTCCTTGCCGCTCATCAGCTGGCGCACGACGCTGTCGATCATGCCCTCGTCGATCAGCGGCTGCAGCCGCTTCGGCACCTTCATGCGGCCGGCCGCGGGGGGCGCTTGCCCGCACGGTGGCGCACCTGTGCCAGCGGCCGCTTGCCCTTGAGCTGGCGTTCGATGCCGTCGTTGAGCTGGCTGCGCAGCGCGTGCACGGCCTCGACGTGGCCGTAGACCCCCGGGAACCTCAGGTCCAACCACAACCACAACGTGCAGGCGCGCAGCGCCTGCTCCATGCGGTCGAGCCGGCTGTGGCCATCGACCTCGCTCAGGAACCACGGCGTGCCGGCGCGACCCGTGAGTGCGTGGCTGCTGCTCCAGTCGAGGAATTCCTGTACCTGCGTATCGGCACGGGTGTCGACCGGCGCCTGCGCGTAGATGAAGCGCTCCTTCAGCGTCAGCTTGGCGGCACTGCGGTCGAGCGACTCCGCCAGTTCCAGCATCTGGTCGAGCTCGGCCACCGCGAAGTGCGCGTCGTCGAGCTTGAGATGCTCCACGAACACGCCCAGCACCTCGCGCAGCCGCGTCTTGTGCAGGCGCGAGGCGATGGTCTCGACGTGCCAGCCGTTGGGCGCCACCGGCGCCTTGAAGTCTTGCGGAGCCCGCGGCTTCTTCGGCATCAGCTCCTTCAGCGCGCGGGCGGCGGTGGGTTCGGCTTCCGCCAGCACGCCGGCGAAGCCTTCTTCGTGGATGCCGTAGCGCCCGGCGCGGCCGGCGATCTGGTGCACTTCCGACTCGTTCAGTTCGCGGTCGTCCACGCCGTCGAACTTGCTCATGGTGCTGAACAGCACGCGGCGGATCGGCAGGTTCAGGCCCATGCCGATCGCGTCGGTGGCGACCAGGATGTGCGACTCGCCGCTCGCGAAGCGCTCGGCCTCGCGGCGGCGCACCTCGGGCGGCAGCGCGCCGTAGATCACCGACACCGGGTGGCCGTTGGCGGCGATCTGGTCGCGCAGCATCAGCACGTCGCGGCGGCTGAACGCCACCACGGCGTCACCCAGCTTCAGCGACTTGATCGGCACCGGCTGCTTGAGCAGCTCCACATGCTGCTTGCGGTCGAAGTGGCGCACGGTGCAGCGCTCGCCGCACAGCCCCAGCAGGTTCTCGATCGCCGGCACCGCGTAGTCCGAGCAGATGATGATCAGCTCGTTGGCCGGCACGGCGACGATCGCCTGCGTCCAGGCCCAGCCGCGCGACGCGTCGAAGATCATCTGCGCCTCGTCGATCACCGCCACGTCGATCGGCTTGTTGGTGCCGACCATCTCGATGGTGCTCGACACCACGCGCGCGTCGGGCGCCGGCACGTTCTCCTCGCCGGTCAGCAGCGAGCAGGGCACGCCGCGGCCCACCAGGCGATCGCGACCCTCGAGGGCCAGCAGGCGCAGCGGCGCCAGGTAGGCGCCGTCGTGCGCCTGCGCCAGGCGCTCGAAGGCGGCGTGGGTCTTGCCGCTGTTGGGCGGGCCGACGTAGAGCGTCACGCTGCGCTGCAGGCGGCGCGCCTTCTCGAAGGTGTCGGGGTAGCCCTGGAAGGCGAGTTCGCTGTTCAGCCCTTCGAGCGTGTCGAGTTCGCCGACGCGCTGTTCCCAGCGGTCCTGCGCGCGGGTGCAGGCGGCCTTCAGCTGCGCCATCGGCTGCACCGTGGCGCATTCGGATTGCAGGCGCGGCAGCAGCGAGTCGAGGTGGCGCGGCTTGTAGTCGCGGCTGCGCGCGACCAGTGCGTCCAGGTGGGCGGTGAGTTCGGCGGCGAAGGGGCAGGGGGGCGGCGCGCCCAGGGCGGCACGCAGGGCGGCGTGGTCGCCGTCGCGGAAGAACGCCCAGACGGCGGCCTGCTCGACCGGCACGCGAAACAGCACCGGCACCGACCAGGCGGCTGCCAGCGGCAAGGCGTGGCTCACCAGGCGCGTCCACTGGCCTGCATGGCGCGACACCCCCAGCGCCTCGAGCGCCGCGGTGCGTTCGAGCATCAGCGGGCGCACGGCCGGCCCGGTGCCGACGGCGTCGAGGTGGGCCAGCGCACTGTCCATCAACGCGGGTTCGATCCAGCGGCTCGGGCGCGCACCCGCGGCGGCCTTCTGCAGCAGCACCATGCCCAGGCGATCGAGGTGCTCCTCGAAGCCCGCGCTGTGCTCCGCGAGGTAGTCGGCGGGTTTCACCACCTGGGGCAGGCCGTAGGCGGCCTGGCGGATGCGCTCCAGCTGGGCTGCGCCGATGTGCGGCGGCACGCGCGAGGCGTGACGCGGGTCGGGCAGGCGGGGGGTCGCCGCCGGGCGGGCCGGCGACAGGGTCGGATTCGATGACATGGGGAAAGAAGGGCGGGGATGGCCCGCCGGTGGACGGCCTTGGATGGTCGATTCGCCATCGCAGCCGTTTTCTGTTTCAGGAGCAGGAGTGGACTCCCGCGGCGCAGCTTCGTTCCGTTGGCGGCGCATCAGGCGTTTGCCGCCAGGGTCGATCCGCGCAACAGCACCGCCAAGCGTTCGCCGCGCAGGATCTCGATACCGTGGTCGGCGGCGAAGCGGCTCGCCTGGTCCGACGGCTCGCCGAGCGCCAGGTAGAGACCACCGGCCGCATCGCGGCGCAGCATCGCCGCGTGCAGCTCGCGCAGGGGTTCGACGCCGGTACGCGCGGCTTTCCAGCGGCGGCAGCTGACGAGCGTGGTGCGGCCGGCCTTCGTCAGCTCGAAGTCGGCGGCCTGCCCGGCAAGGCGTGTCACCTGATGGCCGTCGCGGCGAAACGCCTCTTCCATCGTGTCGGCGAGCTGGGGCCACGACATCGCGCCCAGCGCGCCGAGCGTGCCGGCCACCCGTGCGGCGCTCGGCGCGCGCAGCTGTTTCCAGGCGGCGATGGTGCCGACGACGACGAAGGGAATCGCCGAAAAGAGGGCGTAGAGCTGCAGGTGCGCCGGCAATGCCAGCCGCACGCCGAGCGCCACCGCCGCCGCCAGCGCGAAGCTGATCCACCAGGGCGAGCGCAGCAGCACCGCGAACAGCGAGTTCGGCGACATCTTCAATTTCATACTGGTTCCGGCCCCGTTCGCGGGGATATGCAGGTGCGCGGCCCGTGCCTGCGCAAACCCCGCAGTATCGGTGCTTCCCCTGACATGGCCCCATGGAGGCGTTTGGCAGCCCCCCACAATCTAAACTGCTCCCACCCGGCGGTGGCCGGCCCAACCCCGGGGACGCCCATGACGAAGACACCAGCGGTGCAGCGGTCGGTGACCGGCGTGCCCGGGCTCGACGACGTTCTGCAAGGCGGCTTGATCGCCGGTCGCTTCTATCTGGTGGACGGCAACCCCGGCGCGGGCAAGACGACGCTGGCCCTGCAGTACCTCCTGGAGGGCATGCGGCTCGGCGAACGTTGCCTCTACGTCACGCTGTCGGAAACCCGCGACGAACTGACCTCGGGAGCGCAGTCGCATGGATGGTCGCTCGACGGCATCGAGATCGTGGAGCTGCTGTCCGACCAGCTCGACCTGGATGGCGAGGAGGACATCACGATGTACCACCCGTCGGAGGTCGAACTGACCGCGACGACGCGGCGCGTGCTCGACGCGGTGGAGCGCTGCAAGCCGCAGCGCATGGTGTTCGACTCGCTGTCGGAGATGCGGCTGCTGGCGCAGAACTCGCTGCGCTACCGGCGGCAGATTCTTTCGCTCAAGCAGTACTTCATCGGCCGCGGCTGCACGGTGCTGCTGCTCGACGACCGCACGGCCGAGGGGCCCGATCTTCAGTTGCAGAGCATCGCCCACGGCGTGCTGTCGCTGGACCACAAGGCGCCCGCGTACGGGCGGGTCTTGCGGCAGCTGCAGGTTGTCAAGTTTCGCGGCAGCGACTTCCGCAGCGGCGTACAGGACTTCTCGATCCGCCACGGCGGCTTGGCGGTCTACCCTCGGCTGGCGGCGGCCGAGCACGGCGCCAGCTTCAAGCGCGAATCGGTGGCCAGCGGCGTGCCCGCGCTCGACGCGCTGCTCGGCGGCGGCATCGACCGCGGCACGGCGACATTGCTGGTGGGCCCGCCAGGATCGGGCAAGTCCACCGTGGCGCTCCAGTACGCGGTGGCGGCGGCCGGCCGCGGCGACCATGCCGCCATCTTCTCGTTCGAAGAGTCGAAGCCCATCCTCGTCGACCGCGCCGCGGGTCTGGGCATGACCGTCCACGAGGGCAGCGGCCCCGGGCGCATCATGGTGCGTCAGATCGACCCGGCCGAGATTTCCCCTGGCGAATTCGCCCACGCGGTGCGCCAGTCGGTGGAGCGCGACGGCGCGCGCATCGTCGTCATCGACAGCCTCAACGGCTACCTCAACGCGATGCCGGAGGACCAGTTCCTCACGGCACAACTGCACGAGCTTCTTTCCTACCTCAACAACCGCGGTGTCGCCACCTTCCTCGTCGCCGCGCAGAGCGGCTTGATGGGCGCCAACATGCGTTCGCCCGTCGATGCGAGCTACCTGGCCGACGCCGTCATCATGCTGCGCATGTACGAACACGCCGGCAAGGTGAAGAAGGCGATCTCGGCGCTGAAGAAGCGCAGCGGGATGCACGAGGAGTCGATCCGGCAGATCTGGTTCGACGCCGGCGGCGTGCATTTGAGCGAGCCGCTGATGCACCTGCGGGGCGTGCTGACGGGGGTGCCGGTGGAGATCGGCGCTGCGGCTGGCGGCGATGGCGTTCCTGCCCGAAACGTCGATGCCGTCTGACGAGCCCCTGCCCGGCGACGAACGCCTGCTGGTGGCGGCGCCGACGCGGCGCGACGGCGAAGTGACGGTCCGGCTGTTGCGCAAGGCCGGGGTGGACTGCGTCGTGTGCGCCGACCTGAAGGCCATGTCCATCCAGCTGGCGGCGGGCGCGGGAGCCTTGCTGTTGACCGAGGTGGCGCTGACCGACCCCGACATGACGATGGTGCTGCGCGTGCTCGAACGCCAGCCGGCGTGGTCGGACGTGCCCGCGGTGGTGCTGGCACGCGAGCGCATGGAGTCGCCCGCCACCGCGCGCGCGCTGGCCATGCTCAGCAACGTGACGGTGCTCGACCGGCCGGTCTCCACGCGCTCGATGGTGAGCGCTGTGCTGTCGGCCCTGCGGGCGCGCCGCCGCCAGTACCAAATCCGCGAACACATGGACCAGCAGGCCCGCGCCGAGCAGGCACTGCTGGAGGCCGACCAGCGCAAGGACGAGTTCCTCGCGACGCTGGCGCACGAACTGCGCAACCCGCTGGCGCCGATCCGCACCGGCCTGCAGGTGCTGGCCAAGGTGCCTCACGATGCGGACCAGTCGGTGCGCCTGCGCGAGATGATGGAGCGGCAGGTCGTCCAGCTGGTCAGGTTGATCGACGAGCTGCTCGACGTCTCGCGCATCTCCACCGGCAAGGTCGTGTTGAAGCGCGAACGGGTCGACATGCGCGACGTGATCGAGGCCGCGCTCGAAGCCAGCCAGCCGGCGGTCGACGCGGCGCAGCACGAACTGCGCGTCGAGTTGCCGGGCGAGCCGGTGTGCGTGGTCGGCGATGCTTCACGACTGTCTCAGGTGGTGGGCAACCTGGTGCACAACGCGGCGAAGTACACGCCGAGCGGGGGCCGCATCACGGTCGCGCTGAGCGAGCGGCAGGGCGAGGCGGTGGTCAGCGTGACCGACACCGGCGCCGGCATTCCACCCGACATGCTGGAGCATGTGTTCGACATGTTCACGCAGGTCAACCGCACCCTCGACCGGGCACAGGGTGGGCTGGGGATCGGCCTGTCACTGGTGCGGCGCTTGATGGACCTGCACGGTGGTCGCGTCGGCGTCGAGAGCCCGGGGCTCGAGCGCGGCAGCACCTTCACGATCTGTTTGCCCGTGGCGGCCAGCGAACTCGTCGCCGCGGCGGTGCCGCCGGCCGCCGCGAACGAGTCGGCGGCGCGGCGGCGCCTGCGGGTGCTGGTGGTCGACGACAACGCCGACGCGGCCGACTCCCTGGCCATCCTGCTGGCCGCCCACGGCCACCTGGCCCGCACCGAATACGGCGCGGCGGCCGCGCTCGAGGCGGCCCGCGAGTTCCGCCCGCAGGCGGTGTTCTGCGACCTCGGCATGCCGGGCATGAACGGCCACGAGATGGCGGCCCGCCTGCGCGCCGATCCGCGGCACGCCAGCACCGTGCTGGTGGCCGTGACGGGGTGGGGCAGCGAAGAGGACCGCCGCCGCACGCGCCACGCCGGCTTCGACTTCCACCTCACCAAGCCGATCAGCTACGAGGCGATCGACGGCGTGCTGTCGCGCATCTAGTTTCGATCGACCTCAGGCGGCGAGCGCCGTGCGAAGCGCCGCCAGCACCTCGTCCGGCACCTCCTGCATCAGGGCATGGCCGCCGGGAAGCGTGACCACTTGGGCCTTCAGCGCCGCGGCGATGTCGCGCGCGGCCTTGGACGAGGTCATCTGGTCGCGCTCGCCGAGCACGAAAGTCACCGGGCAGCGCACCAGGGCTGCCGCCTGCAGGCCGTTGGCGTAGCGGTCGCACACCGCGAAGTCGTGCGAGAACAGGTTCAGGGTCGGATCGCTGTTCTGGATGCGCCGCATCAGCATGCGGTTCGATCCGTGCAGCCACGTGCCCGGACCGGGATACGAGGGCTTGGCGGCGGTGCTCGAGAACGAAAACGCGTTGACCATGTCGATCGCCTTCATCGGCGACTCGCGCGCGGTGTCGAACAAGGCGGATGAGACCTTCATCGGATAGGCGGTGCCGATCATCACCAGGCGGCTCGCGCGCTCGGGCGCCCGCGCCGCCGCTTCGAGCGCGATCAGCGAGCCCATGCTGTGGCCGACCAGCGCCGCCTGGTGCACGTCGGCGCCGTCGAGCAGGGCGAGCGTCCAGTCGGCCAGCGCCTCGACGTCGGGCAGCGGCGGGCCCTCGCTGCGGCCGTGGCCGGGCTGGTCGACGGCGAGCACCGAGAAGCCGTGGTGGGCGGCCCAGCGCGCCAGCAGCGTCCACACGCTGTGGTCGTGCAGCGCGCCATGCATGAACAGCACGCAGGGCAGGGTGGGGTCGAAGGTCTTGCCGCCGGTGTAGGCGTAGGCCAGGCGGTCTTGCACCTTGATCAGCATCAGCGCACCGCCTTTTCTGCGGCCTTCAGCGCGCGCTTCAGGTCGTCGATCAGGTCGTCGGCATCTTCCAGGCCGATGGACAGGCGAATGGTGCCCGGCGTGATGCCCGCCTGCGCGAGCGCGGCATCGTCCATGCGGAAATGCGTGGTCGACGCCGGATGGATCACGAGCGAGCGGCAGTCGCCCACGTTGGCGAGGTGCGAGAAGATCTTGAGCGCCTCGATGAAGGCCTTGCCCTGCTCGCGGCTGCCCTTGAGGTTGAAGCTGAACACCGAGCCGCAGCCGCGCGGCAGCAGCTTGCGGGCGAGCGCACGGCTCGGGTGGTCCTCGAGTTCGGGGTAGCCCACGCTCTCGACCATCGCATGCGCGGCGAGGAAGGCCACCACCTTGCGCGTGTTGTCGACGTGGCGCGCCATGCGCAGCGGCAGCGTCTCGATGCCCTGCAGGATCAGCCAGGCGCTGTGCGGGCTCATGCAGGCGCCGAAGTCTCGCAGGCCTTCGCGGCGTGCACGCAGCAAGAAGGCGCCTACGGTGCTCTCCTCGGTGAACACCATGCCGTGGAATCCTTCGTAGGGCGCGCTCAGCTCCGGGAAACGCCCGGAGGCGTCCCAGTCGAAGCGGCCGCCGTCGACCAGCACGCCGCCGATCACCGTGCCGTGGCCCGACAGGAACTTGGTCGCGGAGTGGTAGACGAGGTCGGCGCCGAGCTCCAGCGGCTGCATCAGGTAGGGCGTGGTGAAGGTCGAGTCGACCAGCAGCGGCAGGCCGTGGTCGTGCGCGATCTCGGCGACGCTCGGGATGTCGAGCACGTCCAACCCCGGATTGCCGAGCGTCTCGCCGAACAGCAGCCGGGTCTCGGGGCGGATGGCGGCGCGCCAGCCGGCGAGGTCGCCCGGTTTGACGAACGTCGTCTCGATGCCGAAGCGGCGCAGCGTGTAGTGCAGCAGGTTGTGCGAGCCGCCGTACAGCGCCGAGCTCGCGACGATGTGCGAACCGGCATGCGCGAGCGTGCAGATCGCGAGGTGCAGAGCGGCCTGGCCGCTGGCGGTGGCAATCGCGCCGACACCGTCTTCGAGCGCCGCCACGCGCTCTTCCAGCACGGCGGTGGTCGGATTGGAGATGCGGCTGTAGACGTGCCCCGAGCGCTCCATGTTGAACAGCGACGCGGCGTGGTCGCTGTTCTCGAACACGAACGAGGTGCTCAGGTGGATGGGCACCGCGCGCGCACCGGTGGCGGGGTCGGGCGCGGCGCCGGCGTGCAGCGCGAGGGTGTCGAAGCCGGGGTCGGAGAAGCCGGGCATGGGGGGTTCCTTGTCGGAAGCCGTTCTGGAGGGCGAGCGGGGTGTTGCTGGCCGGGATTGTGGGCTATATTGAACCGTCCACGGCCCACGAGGAGCACCCATGAAAGTCAGCGACATCCTGCGCGTCAAAGGCGGCACGCTGTACACGATCACGCCGGACCAGCAGTTGGCCCAGGCGGTCGCCACGATGGCCGACAACGACATCGGCTCGCTCGTGGTCATGGACCACGGCGACCTGGTGGGCATGCTGACCTTCCGCGAAGTCATCCAGTCGGTGGTGCGCAACGGCGGCAGCATCGGCAACACGCTGGTGCGCAGCGTGATGGACGACCACCCGCTGACCTGCACCCCCGAGACCGAGATCGACGAAGTGCGCCGCATGATGCTCGGCCGCCATGCGCGCTACATGCCGGTGATCACCCAGCGCACGCTGATGGGCGTGATCTCGTTCTACGACGTGGCGAAGGCGGTGGTCGACAGCCAGGACTTCGAGAACCGCATGCTCAAGGCCTACATCCGCGACTGGCCGGTGGACGAAGAGCGCAACGAGCAGCAGCCGACGGCCTGACCATCTGACCGCCACGCCCCATGGCCGCCATCCCGGCGAACGCCGGGATCCAGCGTTGGGGTCGTAGCGCCCGCCGGTTCTGGATCCCGGCGTTCGCCGGGATGACGATGCGAGGCACGCAGTGGGGCTCAAGACTCGCCGCCTACAATCGCGGCCACCATGTCCGGCAGCACATTCGGCTCTCTCTTCCAGGTCACCAACTTCGGCGAATCGCATGGGCCCGCGATCGGCTGCGTGATCGACGGCTGCCCGCCCGGCATGACGCTGTCGGAGGCCGACATCCAGCCCGAACTCGACCGGCGCCGCCCGGGCACCTCGCGCCACGTGACGCAGCGCAACGAGCCCGACGCGGTGGAGATCCTCTCCGGCGTCTACGAAGGCAAGACCACCGGCACGCCGATCTGCCTTGTGATCCGCAACACCGACCAGCGCAGCAAGGACTACGGCAACATCGCGCAGACCTTTCGCCCCGGCCACGCCGACTACACCTACTGGCACAAGTACGGCATCCGCGACCCGCGCGGCGGCGGGCGCTCGTCGGCGCGGCTGACGGCGCCGATGGTGGGCGCGGGCGCCGTCGCGCGCAAGTGGCTCAAGGAGCAGTTCGGCACCCGCTTCGTCGGCTACATGACGCAGATCGGCGACATCGCGATCCCGTTCGAGTCGCTGGAGCACATCCCGAACAACCCGTTCTTCGCGCCCAACCAGAGCGACATCGCCCAGCTCGAGGCCTACATGGACGAGCTGCGCCGCGACGGCGACAGCTGCGGCGCGCGCCTCACCGTGATCGCCAAGAACGTGCCGGTGGGTCTCGGCCAGCCGCTGTTCGACAAGCTCGACGCCGACATCGCCTACGCGATGATGGGCATCAACGCGGTCAAGGGCGTGGAGATCGGCGCCGGCTTCGCGAGCGTCGCGCAGCGC
>DASWVR010000297.1:0-23469 GCA_036401155.1 Piscinibacter sp.
CCAGCTGCGTCCACGCGCGCGGGTGCCAAGTTGGGCGCGTTCGCTGCGCTGCAACGGCGCCGGCCCCTGGCGCAGCGTCTGCACCTCGAAGCGCCCGCCGAGCGCGGCAAGCCGCCGGCTGAGCGAACCCGGCGCACGCAGCCACTGGCGCAGCACGGAGGCACGCGGCGTCGGCGAGGCGGATTTCAAGCGCGGCCGAATTCGTCGCCGAGCTCGCGCGCGCGCCGCTGCGCCGCCTTCAAGGCGTGGACAAACGCGGCCTTCACACCCTCGGCTTCGAGCGCGCTGATCGCCGCGTGCGTGGTGCCGCCCTTGGAGGTGACGCGCTCGCGCAGCACCTGCGGCGGCTCGGGCGACGCGGCCGCGAGCGACGCCGCTCCGGCGAACGTGGCGAGCGCGAGTTGCTTGCCCTGCGCCTCGGCGAGGCCCATCTCGACGGCCGCCTGCATCATCGCCTCGATGAAGTAGAAGACATAGGCCGGCCCCGAACCGGACAACGCGGTCACCGCGTCGAGGTCTTGTTCGTGCTTGACCCACAGCAGCTGCCCGGTCGGCGCGAGCACCTGTTCGATACAGCCGCGCTCGGCGGCGCCGACCGCATCGCGTGCATACAGGCCGGAGATGCCCTGGCCGATGAGCGCCGGCGTATTGGGCATCGCGCGCACCACACGCTGCGTGCGCGCGGCCTGCGCGATCGCATCGCTGCGGATGCCGGCCATCACGCTCAGGTGCAGCGCCCGGTCCACATGCGGCGCGCAAGGCAGCGCGGCGGCCTGGAAATACTGTGGCTTGACCGCCCAGACGACCAGCGAGGCCTCTTCGAGCGAGGCGTCGGCTGCGGGCAGTGCGCGCACGCCGAAGTCGCCGTGCAGCTTGTCGCGCTGCGCATCGCCCGGGTCGATGACGACGATCGTGCGCGCGTCGCGACCGCTCTTGACGAGCCCGCCGATGATCGCACCTGCCATGTTGCCGCCGCCGATGAATGCAATCGTGTCCATAGCGAGAGTTTACGGATGCGTGCTCATTCCCCTGCCACCGTGGCCGTGAAGCCGGTCAGCAGTGCCGCGTTGCCCCCCGCCGCGGCGGTGTTGATCGTCAGCGTCTGCTCGGCGCAGAAGCGATAGAGGTAGTGCGGGCCGCCGGCTTTCGGGCCGGTGCCGCTCAGGCCCTCGCCGCCGAAGGGCTGCACGCCCACCACCGCACCGATCATGTTGCGGTTGACGTACACGTTGCCGATGCGCGCCGCGTCGGCGAGCCGCAGCGCACGGCTGTCTATGCGCGTCTGGATGCCCAGCGTGAGGCCGTAGCCCAGCGCGTTGATCTGCGCGATCACGCCATTGACGTCGCCGCCCCAGCGCACCACGTGCAGCACCGGGCCGAAGATCTCCTGCGTCACGTCGGCGATGCGCGCCACCTCGAAGGCGATCGGCGCGAGCAGATGCGCGATGCCCGGCGCGTTGGGCAGCCGCGCTTCGCCGATCAGCCGCGCCTCGCGGCGCAGGCGCGCGACCTGGCCGCCGATCTGCTCGAAGGCCTCGGCGTCGATCAGCGGGCCGACGTCGGTGGCCAGGCGCGCCGGGTCGCCGACGTTCAGCTCGGCGAGCGCGCCGCGCATCATCTCGATCACGCCGTCGGCCACGCTCTCGTGCACACACAGCAGGCGCAGCGCCGAGCAGCGCTGGCCGGCCGATCGGAAGGCGCTCTGCACCACCGCGTCGACCACCTGCTCGGGCAGCGCCGTCGAGTCGACCACCATCGCGTTGATGCCGCCGGTCTCGGCGATCAGCGGCACGATGGCGCCTTCCTTGCCCGCGAGCGTGCGGTTGATGGACTTGGCGACCGCCGTCGAGCCGGTGAAGCAGACCCCCGCCGTGCGCGCATCGGCCACCAGCGCAGCGCCGATCGTCTCGCCGGGCCCGTGCAGCAGTTCGAGCACGTCCTTCGGCACGCCGGCGTCGTGCAGCAGCGCGACCATGCGCTGCGCGACCGCCGGTGTTTGCTCGGCCGGCTTGGCGGCCACGGCATTGCCGGCAACGAGCGCTGCCGCCACCTGGCCCGCGAAGATCGCGAGCGGGAAGTTCCAGGGGCTGATGCAGACGAACACGCCGCGCCCGTGCAGGCGCAGCTCGTTGCTCTCGCCGGTGGGGCCGGGCAGTGTCTGCGGCGCGAGCCGCAACTCGGCCTGGTCGGCGTAGTAGCGGCAGAAGTCGACCGCCTCGCGCACCTCGGCGACGCAGTCGCCCAGCGTCTTGTGCGCCTCCTTCACCAGCAGGCCGCAGAACTCGGGCAGCCGGGCTTCGAGCGCATCGGCCGCGCGGCGCAGCACCGCGGCGCGTTCGGCCAGCGGCGTCGCGTTCCAGCGCGGAAAGGCCGCCTGCAGGCGCTGCATCGCCGCGGCGGCCTGACCGGCGCTCGCCTGCTCGACCTGCGGCACGTCGGTGGCACGCACCGCGTCCTCGATCGGGTCGCGTTCGGCCAGGCAGGTGAGGTCGACGCCCCGGGAGTTGCGCCGCGCCGACCGGCCATCGGCGCTGTACAGCGCGTGCGGCAGCGGCAAGGACGGCGCGGCCGCCGGATTCAGCGGCGACGCGAGCAGCGCGTTCACGTCCACCGCCTCGTCGGCCAGCTGGTGCACGAACGACGAGTTCGCGCCGTTCTCCAGCAGGCGGCGCACGAGGTAGGCGAGCAGGTCGCGATGTTCACCCACCGGCGCGTAGACCCGCACGGGAACCGGCGAATCCAGCATCACCTCGCGATAGATCGCCTCGCCCATGCCGTGCAGGCGCTGCATCTCGAATTGGGCGTCGCTGGCCAGTCCCATCTGCAGGATCGCCGCGATGGTGCCGGCGTTGTGGGTCGCGAACTGCGGATAGATGACGTCGTTGTGGCCGATCAGCGCGCGCGCGCAGGCGAGGTAGGCGATGTCGGTGTGGTGCTTGTGGGTGAACACCGGGTAGCCGGCCAGCCCCTGCTCCTGGGCGCGCTTGATCTCGCCGTCCCAGTACGCACCCTTGACCAGGCGCACCATGAAGCGCAGGCCGTGCACACGCGCGATGCGGGCAATCTCGTCGACCACCTCGTGGGCGCGCGTGTGGTAGGTCTGCACCGCGAGGCCGAAGCCGCGCCACTGCGGAAAGTGCTGCGCAATGCGCGCCGCCAGCGCCTCGAACACGTCGAGCGAGAGTTCGAGGCGCTCGCATTCCTCGGCGTCCATCGTCATGTTGATGTTGGCGCGTGCCGCGTGCTCGATCAGCTGCCACACACGCGGCAGCAGTTCGGCGAACACGCGGTCGCGCTGCGCGTCTTCGTAGCGCGAGAACAGCGCGCTCAGCTTGATCGAGATGCCGTCGGCCGCCTCCGGCCCCGGCGCCGCCTCGCCGCGCGCGAGCGTGGCGATGGCGTTCAGGTAGGCCTCCAGGTAGCGCGCGGCATCCGCCTCGGTGCGCGCGCCCTCGCCCAGCATGTCGTAGCTGTAGCGCAGCGCCGGCTGGCTCTTGCGCGCGGCGCCGGCCTCGTCCATCGCTTCGCGGATCGAGCGGCCGAGCACGAACTGGCGGCCGAGCAGCTGGATGGCCCGCACGGTCGCCGCGACCACGGTGTGCGCACCCAGGCGCTTGAACAGGCCTGACTCGGCTTCGTTCTCGGGCAGGAACTTCTTCGACAGCGCGATCGCGCTCGCCGACAGGCTGGCCAGCATCTTGTGCGCGCCGCCGCCGGAGGCGTCGAACTGCGCCTTGCCGAGCTGGTCGGCGGTCAGCGCAATCGCCGTCTCGGCATCGGGCACCCGCAGCAGCGCTTCGGCCAGCCGCATCAGCGCGAGGCCCTCCGCCGTGGAGATGGGGTACTCGCGCAGCAAGGACTCCATGGCCCAGAACGGCGCCGGCTTGTCGCGCACCGCACGCACCCAGGGTGCCGCCATCGCCGCGACACGCGTCCAGTCGAGCGAGCTTTGCAGCGGCGCGAGCAGTCCCGACAGGACTTCCATCTCGTTGCGGTACGGGTACGGCAAGCGCGCGGCGGGCGGCGGGGCAGTGAACATGGTGGCGACCTCGCTAGAATTACTCGCTAGGTTAGCGGCTTGCCTCCAGCATTTTTCTCCGAATCGGGCCGCGCGGACTCGTGAATGTTCAGCATGGCCAGCCACTCCTCCGGAGCCCCCGTGATCGACAAGATCGACGCGAAGATTCTGCGCGTACTGCAAAAGGACGGGCGGATTTCCAACCTCAAGCTGGCCGAGGAGGTGCACCTGTCGCCCACCGCGGTGCTCGAGCGCGTGAAGCGGCTCACGCGCGACGGCTTCATCCTCGGCTACGAGGCGCGGCTCAATCCGTCCAAGCTCGGCGCCGGCCTGCTGGTCTTCGTCGAGATCCTGCTCGACCGCACCGTGCACGACGTGATGGACAACTTCAAGGCCGCGGTGCAGGTGCGCCCGGAGATCCTCGAATGCCACCTGGTGGCCGGCGGCTTCGACTACCTGCTGAAGACACGCGTGGCCGACATGGGTGCCTACCGTGAATTCATCGGCTCGGTGATCTGGACCCTGCCCGGCGTGCGCGAAACCCGCACCTACGCGGTGATGGAAGAAGTGAAGAACGTGACCGCGCTGGACATCTGACGATTCATCCGACCCGTCGAGTGGCGCGGCCGCCGGCCGCGATTCGCCTCAGCCTGAGACGGAGGTTGTGCGGCTGCCGAAGATCGCGGTGCCCACCCGCACGATGGTGGCGCCTTCGAGGATCGCCGCTTCGAGATCGGCCGTCATGCCCATCGACAAGGTGTCGAGTGCGAGGCCGTCGGCCTGCAGGTGCTGCAACAACCGGCGCAGCGCCGCGTGCGGCCGGCGCTGCGCGTCGAGCGACTCGGCCGGCTCGGGAATTGCCATCAGGCCGCGCAAGCGAACGCGCGGCAGGCGCGCCACCGCGTGAGCGAGCGCCGGCAGATCGGTTGGCACCACGCCGCTCTTGCTCTCCTCACCGCTGATGTTGACCTGCAGACACAATTGCAGCGGCGGCAGGTGGGTCGGCCGCTGTTCGCTCAGCCGCTGCGCCGTCTTCAGTCGGTCGACCGAGTGCACCCAATCGAAATGTTCGGCGACGATGCGCGTCTTGTTGCTCTGCAGCGGGCCGATGAGATGCCATTCGATCCGGCCGCGCACGTCGGACAGCGCGCCGATCTTGTCGACGCCTTCCTGCACGTAGTTCTCGCCGAAGCGGGTCTCGCCGGCATCGACGGCCGCACGCACCGCGTCGGCCCCGAAGGTCTTGCTGACCGCAAGCAGCGTGACGCTTTGCACAGGTCGTTGCGCGGCCGCACAGGCCGCGGCAATGCGAGCGCGCACTTGTTGTATGTTCGCAGCGATCGTCGCCATAATGCGCCGAGTATCCCGCAGGCCCTGCATGACATCGGCAGGTCCCTAGCGCACGAAGCGCCACTGCGCACCACTTCCGGATCTCATGGACATCACCCAACTGCTGGCGTTTTCGGTCAAGAACAAGGCCTCGGACCTGCACCTGTCGGCCGGCCTGCCGCCGATGATCCGCGTGCATGGCGACGTACGCCGCATCAACGTCGACCCGCTCGAGCACAAGCAAGTGCACGACATGGTCTACGACATCATGAACGACTCGCAGCGCAAGGCGTATGAAGAGACGCTGGAGTGCGACTTCTCTTTCGAGATCCAGGGCCTCGCGCGTTTTCGCGTCAACGCGTTCAACCAGAACCGCGGTTCGGGCGCGGTGTTCCGCACCATTCCGTCGAAGATCCTCACGCTCGAGCAGTTGAACACGCCCAAGGTGTTTGCCGAACTCGCGCTGAAGCCGCGCGGCATGGTGCTCGTGACCGGCCCGACCGGCTCGGGCAAGTCGACCACGCTCGCCGCGATGGTCAACCACCTGAACGAAAACGAATACGGCCACGTGCTGACCGTCGAAGACCCGATCGAGTTCGTGCACGAATCGAAGAAGTGCCTCGTCAACCAGCGCGAGGTCGGCCCGCACACGCTGAGCTTCGCCAATGCGCTGCGCTCCGCGCTGCGCGAGGACCCGGACTGCATCCTGGTCGGCGAAATGCGCGACCTCGAGACGATCCGGCTCGCGCTGACCGCCGCCGAAACGGGCCACCTGGTGTTCGGCACGCTGCACACCTCGAGCGCGGCCAAGACCGTCGACCGCATCGTCGACGTGTTCCCGGCGGCGGAGAAGGAGATGGTGCGCGCGATGCTCTCGGAGTCGCTGGTCGCCGTCATCTCGCAGACGCTGTGCAAGCTCAAGGACGGCTCCGGCCGCGTCGCCGCGCACGAGATCATGCTCGGCACCGCCGCCGTGCGGAACCTGATACGCGAGAACAAGGTGGCGCAGATGTACTCGGCCATCCAGACCGGCAACAGCATGGGCATGCAGACGCTGGACCAGAACCTCGCCGACCTGGTGCGCCGCAACATCGTCTCCCCGGCCGAAGCGCGCGGCAAGGCCAAGTTCCCGGAGAACTTCCCCGGGTGATCGACCTCATCGCCAACCCGTCGTGAAGCGCCTGCTGGCCCGCATCAAGCGTGCGCCGACCCCGGCCGGCGCGGGCGAGGACGCGGGCTTCTTCTCGTCGGTCTATCAGGATCCGCCAGACCAGCCGCTGACGCTGACCTCGTGGCGCGAACGCGCCACGCAGATCGGCGCGCAGCCGGCCGACCGCAAGCGCGGCGTCGAGATGTTCGCCGCGCTGTGGGGCGCCGACCGGCATGTGGTGGCGCTGTCGGGCGACGAACTGCAGCGCATGAGCCAGTACCTCGAATTCGTGCAGGTGCCGGTCGACCAGGAAGTCATCGGCCAGGACGAACTCGGCGACTACATGGCCATCGTGCTCGAGGGCACGCTTTCGGTCGACCGCAGCCAGCCCTGGGGCGGCAAGACGCGGCTCGCGGAGGCGCACGCCGGCGACATGCTGGGCGAGATGTCGCTGCTCGACGCCGGCGCGCGCTTCTCGTCGTGCCTCACGCTGACGCCGTGCACGCTGGCGGTGGTCGACGCCAAGCGGCTCGACGAGATGATCAACCGCGAGCCGCGGCTCGGCGTGGCGCTTCTCGCGTCGCTGTCGCGCCGGCTGTCGCTTCGTTTGCGCCAGGTGAGTGCACGCCTGAGCGCCTTGCTGTCGCAGAATTAGCCTTCCTATCGAGGACCGCAGTATGGAAAGAGACCAGGCATCCAAGTTCGTCAACGACCTGCTGCGCCTGATGGTGTCGCGCAACGGATCGGACTTGTTCCTCACCGCGGACTTTCCGCCGGCCATCAAGGTCGACGGCAAGGTGACCAAGGTGTCGCCTCAGCCGCTCACCGGCCAGCACACGATGGCGCTCGCACGTTCGGTCATGAACGACAAGCAGGCGGCCGAGTTCGAGAAGACCAAGGAGTGCAACTTCGCGGTCTCGCCGCAGGGCATCGGACGCTTCCGCGTCAACGCCTTCGTGCAGCAGGGCCACGTGGGCCTGGTGCTGCGGACCATCCCGCAGACGCTGCCGACCATCGACACGCTGAACCTGCCGCAGGTGCTGAAGGACGTCGCGATGACCAAGCGCGGCCTGGTCATCTTCGTCGGCGCCACCGGCTCGGGCAAGAGCACGTCGCTCGCCGCGATGGTCGACTACCGCAACGAAAACTCCTTCGGCCACATCATCACGATCGAGGACCCGGTGGAGTTCGTGCACCCGCACAAGAACTGCATCGTCACCCAGCGCGAAGTCGGCATCGACACCGAGGGCTGGGGCCAGGCGCTGAAGAACACGCTGCGCCAGGCGCCGGACGTGATCCTGATGGGCGAGATCCGCGACCGCGAGACGATGGAACACGCGGTGGCCTTTGCCGAAACCGGCCACCTCTGCATGGCCACGCTGCACGCCAACAGCGCGAACCAGGCGCTGGACCGCGTCATCAACTTCTTCCCCGAGGAGCGTCGCGCGCAGCTGCTGATGGACTTGTCGCTCAACCTCAAGGCGCTCGTGTCGCAGCGCCTGCTGCCGCGCCAGGAGGGCAAGGGCCGCGTCGCGGCGGTGGAGATCATGCTCAACACGCCGCTGATCACGGAGCTGATCTTCAAGGGCGAGGTGTCGGAGATCAAGGAGATCATGAAGCGCTCACGCGAGCTCGGCATGCAGACCTTCGACCAGGCGCTGTTCGACCTGTACGAAGGCCAGATGGTCACCTACGAAGACGCGCTGCGCAACGCCGATTCGGTCAACGACCTGCGGCTGCAGATCAAGCTGCACAGCCAGCGCGCGCGAAGCAGCGATCTCGCCGCGGGTACCGAACACCTCACCATCGTCTGAAGACCGCACCCCCGGCGCAGCGGCCTCGTGCAGAATCCTGCGCGAGGCCGTCGTCGTTTCTGGAGATACGAGCATGAGCACCAAGAGCTACGAACCGATCGCGCCGCGCAGCGTCGCGTTCCTGGGGCTGGGCGTGATGGGCTACCCGATGGCCGGGCATCTGGCACGTGCCGGGCACCAGGTGACGGTGTACAACCGCACGCCGGCCAAGGCGGGGCAGTGGGTCGCGGAATACGGCGGCCGTTCGGTCGGCACGCCGCGAGAGGCGGCCGACGGCGCCGACATCGTGTTCTGCTGTGTCGGCAACGACGACGACCTGCGTTCGGTGGTGCTGGGCGAGGACGGCGCGCTGTCAGGCATGAAGACCGGCGCGATCTTCGTCGACCACACCACCGCATCGGCGCAGGTGGCGCGCGAGCTGAACGGCCAGGCGCGCCAGCGCGGCATGCACTTCATCGACGCGCCCGTCTCCGGCGGCAACCTTGGCGCCATCAACGGCATGCTGACGGTGATGTGCGGCGGCGACGCCAAGGCCTTCGCGACGATTCAGCCGGTGGCGATGGCGTTTTCGAAGGCGGTCACGCTGCTCGGCGAGAGCGGCGCGGGCCAGCTTGCCAAGATGGTCAACCAGATCGCGATCGCGGGTCTGGTGCAAGGCCTGGCGGAAGCGATCGCCTTCGGCGACAAGGCGGGGCTGGACATGACAGCGGTGCTCGGCGTCATCGGCAAGGGCGCCGCCCAGAGTTGGCAGATGGACAACCGCGGCCCGACGATGATCGACGGCAAGTTCGACTTCGGCTTCGCGGTCGACTGGATGCGCAAGGATCTCGGCCTGGTGCTCGACGAAGCCAAGCGCAACGGCGCGCGGCTGCCGGTCACCGCGCTCGTCGATCAGTTCTACGCCGACATCCAGGCGATGGGCGGCAACCGCTGGGACACGTCGAGCCTGATCAAGCGATTGCGTTGATCGGCGCCTTCAGGCTGAGCGGGGCGATCCCGGGTTTCGCCGGGGAGGAGGTGCTTCCAACCCGTCATCCCGGCGAAAGCGGGATCCATCGGGAAGGCCCGGGAGAGACAGGGCCTTACTTTGCCGGAGCCTTCGGCGCCAGGTCGGCGAGTTCCTGCTCGGTGAGGATCTCCAGCACGCGCACGACCCGTTGCACGCCGCTCACGCCGCGCGTGATCTCCACCGCGCGGTTGGCCTCGCGCTCGGTCACGCGGCCCATCAGGTAGACGGTGCCGCGCTCGGTCACGACCTTGAACGAGTTGGCGAAGATGTCCTTCGCGTCGACGAACGAGGCCTTGACCTTGCTCGTGAGGATGGCGTCGTTGGAGCGGCTGGTGAGCGAGCTGGCGCCCATCACCTGCAGTTCGTTGACTGTGGAGCGCACGTTCTCGACGCGCTGCACCGCCTGCTCGACCGCCGCCTTGTCCGCCTCGGACTGCACCTCGCCGGTGATCAGCACCATGCGGTTGTAGCTGGTCGCGCTGACGTGGCCGCGTTCGCCCACCACCTCGCGGATGCGGTTCATCGCCTTCAGCTCGATCGCCTGGTCTTCGATCTGAGCGCCCGAGGTGCGGCGGTCGGTGGCCATCAGCGTGCCGCCGAGCATCGCGCCGCCCACGACCAGCGGCGCGCAGGCCGTGAGGGCTGCAGAAGCAGCGATGGTGCCGATCACCAGCGTGGTCCGGAAAGAGAGAGTCATGTGTTGTCCTGTTCTCCCAGGAGCTGCAGATCCACCGCATCGCACAGGCAGTGCAAGACGAGCAGATGAACTTCCTGGATGCGTGCCCTGCGTTCGTGCGGCACGCAGATGTGCACGTCGGTTTCGGTCAGCTGCTCGCTCATCCGGCCACCGCCGCGGCCGGTCAGCGCGATCACCGTCATCTCCTTGGCGTGCGCCGCCTCCACCGCGGCCAGCACGTTGGCCGCGTTGCCGCTGGTGGTGATGGCCAGCAGCACGTCGCCGGGGTTGCCCAGCGCCTGCACCTGCTTGGAGAAGATCGCGTCGAAGGCGAAGTCGCTGCCGACCGCGGTGAGGATGGACGAGTCGGTGGTCAGCGCGACGGCCGCCAACCCGGGCCGCTCGCGCTCGAAGCGGCCGATGAACTCGGCCGCAAAGCGCTGCGCGTCGCTGGCCGAGCCGCCGTTGCCGCAGGCGAGCACCTTGCCGCCGCCGGTGATGCAGCCGACGATCGCACTGACGGCGTCGGCAATCGGCTTGGCCAGCGTTTCCGCGGCAGCGTACTTGAGGTCGGCGCTGTCGAAGAATTGCTGCTGAATGCGTTGCTCGAGCATGGGGCTGGATGATAAGTCAGCCCCGGGACAACCCGGGGCACGATCAGACACAGGCGTTGTGTGCGCGGCGCCTCGCGTTCGTTCACACCGAAGGCCAGGAGTTTCCTAGGCGGCATCAAAGGCCGCGCGCAGCCACTCGATGTGCTCCCCGTCGATCGCCACCACGTCGAAGCGGCAAGGCGGCGGCGACGCCAGCGCGCGCAGGAAGTGCTGCGCCGCCAGCACGATGCTGCGCTGCTTGCTGCGGCTGACGCTGGCCGCCGCGCCGCCGAAGGCGCGGCTCGAGCGCGAGCGCACCTCGACGAAGACCAGCGTGCCGTCGGCATCGCGCAGGATCAGGTCGACTTCGCCGCCGCGCGCGCGCGGGCCGGCCGCGACCCGATAATTGCGCCGCACCAGCGTCAGGCCGTGGCGCTTCAGGTGGGCGAGCGCGCGTGACTCGCCTTCATCGCCCAACCCTTTCGTGGTGACCGTCGTGACCAACTCGAACGCCTCGTTGTTGTTGCAGGCCGCGGCCGCCGCGGCCGGCACGCAGCAGTATCCCGCAGGCGCGCTGTACGTCGTCGCCACGCCGATCGGCAACCTCGCCGACCTGAGCCTGCGCGCCATCCACGTGCTGGCGCTGGCCGATGCCGTCGCCTGCGAAGACACCCGCCACAGCGCGCCGCTGCTGCGCCACCTCGGCCTCGACAAGCCGCTGCTGGCGGTGCACGAGCACAACGAGCGCGAGGCGGCGCAGGCGGTGCTCGCGCGGCTGGCCCGCGGCGAACGCGTGGCCTACGTGAGCGACGCCGGCACGCCGGCGGTCAGCGACCCGGGTGCGGCCCTGGTGGCGGCGGTGCAGGCGGCCGGGCTTCCCACCGTGCCGATCCCGGGCGCCAGCAGCGCGATCGCGGCGCTCAGCGTCGCCGGCGACACACGCAGCGCCGGCTTCCACTTCGTCGGCTTCCTGCCGACCCGGGCGGCCGAACGCGCGGCGGTTCTGCAGCGCCTTTGCACCGCGCCATCGGCGCAGGTGCTGTTCGAGGCGCCGCACCGCATCGACGCCCTGGCGCGCGACTTGTCTGCCGCCGCACCGCAGCGCCGCGTCACGCTATGCCGCGAGCTGACCAAGCAGTTCGAGACCGTGGCGACGATGCCGGCGGCGGACCTGCCGGGCTGGTTGGCTGCCGACGCGAACCGGCTGCGCGGCGAATTCGTGCTGGTGCTGCATGCGCCCGAAGCCGCCGTCGCCGACGACGACAGCGCCCGCCACGACGCCACGCTGCGCCCGCTGATGGCGGCTCTGCCGCTCAAGCAGGCTGTGGCGCTGGCCGCCGAGCTGACCGGCGCTCCGCGCAACACGCTGTACAGCCGCGCGCTGGCACTGAAGGACGGGGCCGGCTGAGTTCAGCCTTTGGCGAGCGCGCCGCTGCCTGAAGCGGGCTGCTGCAAGTCGCGACAGGCTTGAGCCACCGCCTCGCGCAGCGGCGTGTGCGGCGGCTCGCCAATCAGCGCTCGAAGACTGCTGTCGTCGAGCCGGTGCGGCCGCTGCCACAGGTAGCGCATGGCCACCACCTCGCGCCAGGTCGGCACCAGCGGCGACAGCAGGCGCATGAGGCCCCACGGCATGCCGGCGCGGCGAAGCGGCCGGCCCATGGCCGCCTCCATCGCCTCGTGCAACTGCGCACCCGTCACCGCGTGCCCGGCGAAATGCAGCCGATGCTGGCCTCGCAGCCGGGCTCGCCGCTCGGCCACCCGCACGAACGCCTGCGCCAGGTCGGGCAGGTAAGCCCAGGCATGCACGACGTCGGGCGGGCCGGGGTAGACGAACCTGTCCGAGCGCAGTCGCGCCGCCACGGCCAGGTCGAACCAGGAGCCGCGCCCGCCGCCGCCGAAGAAGTCGCCGGCGCGCAGCACCACGCTGTCCAGTCCGGGCGCCGCCGCCATGCGCGCTTCGATGTCGATGCGGATGCGCGCCTTGGCATGGTCGCCATGCTCGGGAGTCGTCGGCGTCAATAGCGGCGGCAGCTTGCTGCCGAAGTTGTAGACGTTGCCGGGCAGCATCAACAAGGCACCGCTGACCTGCGCCGCGGCCATGGCGGCGTCGGCCAACGGCCCGGCCTGGCGCGACCAGTCGGCGTAGGGCGGGTTCAGGGCGTGGACGACGACGTCGGCGCCGGACGCGGCCGTCCGAATGGCCGCGGCATCGAGCGCGTCGCAGCGCACCGGGCGGATGGCGCCGCGGTCCAGCGCCTGCGGCAGCGCTTTGCGCGACTGCGCACGAACCGACCACCCTGCGTCGGCGAAGGCGGTGGCCAGCACCTGACCGATGCGGCCGGCGGCGCCGAGGATCAGAACGGTGGTGGTCATCTCAGTCTCGCGATCAGGGGGGACGCCCCATTGTTCGCGCCGCTGACATGCAGTGGAATACGAATACTTCCATGTCTCTCATTCACACATGAATATCACAGCGTCCGGCGCCACCCCTTCCGGACCCGACTGGGCGCTTCTGCGCGTCTTCGTTGCCGTCGCCGAGGCCGGCTCCTTGACCCGCGCCGCCCAGGCGCTGGGCAGCAGCCAGCCGACACTCAGCCGCCAGATCGGCACACTGGAGAACCAGGTCGGCAGCGCCCTGTTCGAGCGCACGCGCCGCGGGCTGCGCCTGACCGAGACGGGCCTGCGCTTGCTGGCGCCGGCGCAGCGCATGCATGCACAGGCCCGCGAATGGTCGCTGGCCGCCGCCAGCCGCGCGCAGTCGCTGGCCGGCAGCGTGCGACTGACCGCCAGCGAGGTGGTCAGCGCCTACCTGCTGCCGCCGGTGTTGCGCGAACTGCGCGCGCGGCATCCAGAGATCCAGATCGAGCTCGTCGCCAGCAACAGCGTGGAGAACCTGCTGGAACGCGAGGCCGACATGGCCTTGCGCATGACGCGCCCGCGCCAGACCGCGCTGGTCGCGCGCAAGCTGGCCGACCTGCCGCTCGGCCTGTATGCCCACCGCGACTATCTCCGAGCCCATGGCGAGCCCAGCGTCGCGACGATGGATCGGCACCACTGGATCGGCCTCGACCGCTCGGACCAGGTGCTGCGCGGCTTCCGGGCCGCCGGCTTCAAGGTGTCGCGCGAGTTCTTCGGCTTCCGCTGCGACAACCAGATCGTCGCCTGGCAGGCCGTGGTCGCCGGCCTGGGCATCGGCGTGGGGCTGCAACGCGTGGCGCGGCAGACGCCGTCGCTCGTGCAGGTGCTGCACGAAGTCCCCGTGCCGACCTTGCCGATGTGGCTCACGGCACACCGCGAACTGCAGGCCACGCCACGGCTGAGGCTGGTGTTCGACGTGTTGGCCCAGGCGCTGGCCGATCCCTGATCCGTCGCGGCCCCATGGATGTCCCCGCCGGCGGCGCACTGCGAGGCGACTCCTACAATCATCGACCGCTCTGAAGGACCGCGCATGATTTCCCGCGAACCCACACTCGAACGCCTGGCCATCGCCCGATCGCTGCTGCTGGAGCCCTTCGGCCTGACCGACGCGACCCTCGCGAAGGCGCTGCAGGCGATCGCCACGCACCGCATCGACGACGCGGATCTCTATTTCCAGTACACACGCAGCGAAGGCTGGAGCCTCGAAGAAGGCATCGTCAAGAGCGGCAGCTTCGGCATCGACCAGGGCGTGGGCGTGCGCGCCGTGGCGGGCGAGAAGACCGCCTTCGCCTATTCGGACGACATCTCCGAAGCGGCCTTGCTCGACGCCGCATACACCGTGCGCACCATCGCCGCGGCCGGGCAGAGCCGGCGCGTCAAGGTCGGCACCAAACAGACTGTCGCCGGCAGCCGCGTGCTGTACGCGCCGATGGACCCGATCGCCACGCTCGACAGCACGCAGAAGGTCGCGCTGCTGGAGAAGGTCGAGAAACTGGCCCGCGCCAAGGACCCGCGCATCGCGCAGGTGATGGCAGGCCTCGCCGGCGAGTACGACGTGGTGCTGGTCGCCCGCGCCGACGGCACGCTCGCCGCCGACGTGCGACCGCTGGTGCGGCTGTCGGTGACGGTGATCGCCGAGCAGACGATCGACGGCGAAACACGGCGCGAGGTCGGCACCGGCGGCGGCGGCGGCCGCTTCGGCTTCGGCTACTTCCACGACAGCGTGATCGAGAGCTATGTCAACGACGCGGTGAAGGCCGCGCTGACCAACCTCGAGTCGCGCCCCGCGCCCGCCGGCGAGATGAGCGTGGTGCTCGGCGCCGGCTGGCCAGGCATCCTGCTGCACGAGGCGATCGGCCACGGGCTCGAAGGCGACTTCAACCGCAAGGGCTCGAGCGCCTTTTCGGGCCGCGTGGGCCAGCGCGTGGCGGCTCCGGGCGTGACCGTGCTCGACGACGGCACGCTGCCCGACCGGCGCGGCTCGCTCAATGTCGACGACGAGGGCAACGCCTCGCAGCGCAACGTGCTGATCGAGGACGGCATCCTGCGCGGCTACATCCAGGACTCGATGAACGCGCGCCTGATGAACGTGAAGCCGACCGGCAACGGCCGCCGCGAAAGCTACGCCGCGGTGCCGATGCCGCGCATGACGAACACCTACATGCTGGGCGGCGACAAGACCCGCGAGGAGATCATCGGCGGCCTCAAGCGCGGGCTGTACGCGAGCAACTTCGGCGGCGGGCAGGTCGACATCACGAGCGGCAAGTTCGTCTTCTCGGCGAGCGAAGCGTTCTGGGTCGAGAACGGCAAGATCCAGTACCCCGTGAAGGGCGCCACCATCATCGGCAACGGCCCCGACGCCCTGACGCGCGTCACGATGATCGGCAACGACATGAAGCTCGACACGGGCGTGGGCACCTGCGGCAAGGAAGGCCAGAGCGTGCCGGTCGGCGTGGGCCAGCCCACCCTGCGCATCGACGGGCTGACGGTGGGGGGCACGGCGTGATCGGCGTCAATTGCGCAAGCGCGCCGCTTGACGGCGCGGCGCGCCGCCGTGCTACATTCGCGGCCATGCTCTCCCGCAAGTCCTACTTCTTTGCGTTCTTTTGGTTCTCGCACCGCTCGGCGGATGGAGAGGCAAGCGCATAGGCAGCCAGAGCGCAAACCGAATCCCAAACCGCCGGGCGACCCCCGGCGGTTTTTTTTCGCCAGCGCCCCTTTCGATTCACCCTCGTCTTCAAGGAACCCTCGCCATGTCGAACAAGAACCCCGCCGCCACGGAGAGCTGGTATGCGCGCACGGAAAAGACCAGCCAGACCGACGACGAAAGGATCCAGGACGTGACGCCGCTGCCGCCCCCCGAGCACCTGATCCGCTTCTTCCCGATCAGCGGCACGCCGGTGGAGACCCTGGTGGGCGACACGCGGCGGCGCATCCGCCACATCATGCAGGGCAAGGACGACCGGCTGCTCGTCATCATGGGTCCCTGCTCGATCCACGACCCCGCCGCGGCGCTGGAGTACGCGCGCAAGCTGAAGGAGCAGCGCGAACGCCATGCCGGCTCGCTGGAGATCGTGATGCGGGTGTACTTCGAGAAACCGCGCACCACCGTCGGCTGGAAGGGGTTGATCAACGATCCCTACCTCGACGAGAGCTATCGCATCGACGAAGGGCTGCGCATCGCGCGCCAGCTGCTGCTCGAGATCAACCGCCTGGGCATGCCGGCCGGCAGCGAGTTCCTCGACGTGATCTCGCCGCAGTACATCGGCGACCTCATCTCCTGGGGCGCGATCGGCGCGCGCACGACCGAGAGCCAGGTGCACCGCGAGCTGTCGTCGGGCATTTCGGCGCCGATCGGCTTCAAGAACGGGACCGACGGCAACATCCGCATCGCCACCGACGCGATCCAGGCGGCCGCGCGGCCGCACCATTTCCTGTCGGTGCACAAGAACGGCCAGGTCGCGATCGTCGAGACCCGCGGCAACCGCGACTGCCACGTCATCCTGCGCGGCGGCAAGGCGCCGAACTACGACGCGGCGCATGTCGAGGCCGCCTGCCGCGACCTCGAAGCGGCCAAGCTGCCGTGCACGCTGATGGTCGACTGCTCGCATGCCAACAGCAGCAAGCAGCACGAAAAGCAGGTCGACGTGGCGCGCGACATTGCCGCCCAGCTGGCCGCCGGCAGCCGGCGGATCTTCGGGGTGATGGTGGAAAGCCACCTCCACGCGGGTGCGCAGAAGTTCAGCCCCGGCAAGGACGACCCGAGCAAGTTGCACTACGGCCAGAGCATTACCGACGCCTGCATTGGCTGGGAGCACTCACTTCAGGTGCTGGACTTGCTCGGCGAGGCGGTCAAGGCCCGCCGTGAGCACGCCGCCGTGGCACACTGACCTCGCCGCGGCGAGCAGGAACCGCCCATGGTCGAGGCGTCATTGAGGCACACGCTTGGAGAGCGTCGGCAAGCAGGTGCAATAAGCGGTAAGCGCGGCCCGAATGGCTGTAAGGCGGGTAATCCCGGGAAAGAGTGCTTGGGAAGTGGGGCCGGCGCGGGTGCAATGGCGCTCCGTTCACATTCTCCGGAGCATTTCTCATGTCCACCCGTCTCCTGCTGGGCCTCTCGACCTTCCCGCTCCTGCTGGCCGGCCTGGCGCTCAGCGCCTATGCCCAGACCCAGGCGCCGTCCGCCGAGCAGCCCATGGCCGCCAAGGACCGGACCATCATCGAGGGCGCCTACACCCGAGCCGACGCCAACGCCGACGGCAAACTGACCAAGCAGGAGGCGGCCAGGCTGCCGGCCATCGGCGCCAAGTTCGACGACCTCGACAAGGACAAGGACGGCATGCTCGATCTGGTGGAGTTTTCGTCCGCCTTCGCCGAAACTGCGAAGTGATCGCTCCCATCGTCCGCCGCTGAGAGGCGGTCGACACGCATACGCCGGCCCCGAGCCGGCGTTGTCGTTTCATCAATCGGCGGATTGCCGCTTCAGACGCTCGCTCTGCCAGTAGACGTCGTCGCCCCCCAGTCCGTCGAGGTTGGCGCGGTTGAGCACGCGCGCCAGCACGAACAGCAGATCGCTGAGCCGGTTGAGGTATTGGCGCGGCGCCGCGTTCACCGACTCCCGGGCCGCCAGCGCCACCACCGCGCGCTCGGCCCGGCGCGCGACCGTGCGGCAGACATGCGCGATGGCCGCGCTGCGGGTGCCCGCCGGCAGGATGAACTCCTTCAGCCGCGGCAGGGCGGCATTGTGCTGCGCCAGCGCCTCGTCCAGCCGCAGCACCGCATCGGCCTTCAGCAGTTCGAACCCCGGCATCGACAGCTCGCCGCCCAGGTTGAACAACTCGTGCTGGATCACGATCAGCAGCTCGCGCACCTCGTCGGGCAGCGGTTCGGCCAGCAGCACGCCGATCTGCGAATTGAGCTCGTCCACGTCGCCCAGCGCCTGGATGCGCAGATGGTCCTTGGGAACACGCTGACCGTCGCCGAGGCCGGTGGTGCCGTCGTCGCCGGTGCGGGTTGCGATCTGGGACAGTCGATTGGCCATGCCGCCATGCTAGCGCAGCGGCTGCCTACAATCCCTGAACGCATCGGCCGATGGAGAAACGCGATGAATGCCCCGATCCCCGCCCACCTCCTGCCGACGCTCGAGCCGCGGCCCGTGCCGCCCGCCATGCTGGAGGCGCTGAAGACACGTTTCGGCGAGCGCTGCTCGACGGCGCTGGCGGTGCGTGAGCAGCATGGCCGCGACGAGTCGCCCTTCGACGTTCCGCCGCCCGAGGTGGTGGTGTATTGCGAAAGCACCGAGGAGGTCGTGGCGGTCGTGACCCTCGCCGACCAGCATGCCGTGCCGGTGATCCCGTATGGCGCCGGTTCCTCGCTGGAGGGCCATCTGCTCGCCGTGCAAGGCGGCGTCAGCATCGACCTGAGCCGCATGAACCGGGTGCTGTCGGTGCAGCCGGAAGACCTCACCGTGACCGTTCAGGCCGGCGTGACCCGCACGCAGCTCAACAATGAAATCCGCCACACGGGCCTGTTCTTCCCGATCGACCCGGGCGCCGACGCCAGCATCGGCGGCATGAGCGCCACCCGTGCCAGCGGCACCAATGCGGTGCGCTACGGCACGATGCGCGAGAACGTTCTCGCACTGACCGTGGTGACGCCTGCCGGCGAGGTCGTTCACACCGGCACCCGCGCTAAGAAGAGCAGCGCCGGCTACGACCTGACGCGGCTGATGGTCGGCAGCGAGGGCACCCTGGGCGTGATGACCGAGATCACGCTGCGGCTGTACCCGCAGCCCGAGGCGGTGTCGGCGGCGGTGTGCAGCTTCCCGGACATCGCCGACGCGGTGCAGACGACCATCGAGATCATCCAGATGGGCGTACCCATCGCCCGCTGCGAGCTGCTCGACGCCAACGCGGTGCGTGCGGTAAACCGGCACGACCGGCTGTCGCTGCGCGAGGGGCCGATGCTGCTGATGGAGTTCCACGGCACGCCCTCGGGCGTCAAGGAGCAGATCGCGACGGTGCAGCAGATCGCCGACGAACACGGCGCGATGGCCTTCGAATGGGCGGAAACCCCGGAGGAACGCAGCCGCCTGTGGACCGCGCGTCACCATGCCTATTTCGCCGGCGCGCAGACCAAGCCCGGCTGCCGCACCGTGACCACCGACACCTGCGTGCCGATTTCACGCCTGGCGGAGTGCCTGCTCGACACCGTGGCCGAGGTCGACGCCGCGGGGCTGCCGTACTACATCGTCGGCCACGTGGGCGACGGCAACTTCCACGTCGCCTACCTGACCGACCCGGCGATTCCCGAGGAGCGCGAGACGGCCGAGCGACTCAATCTTCAGTTGGTGCAGCGCGCGTTGCGGCTTGACGGCACCTGCAGCGGCGAGCATGGCATCGGGCTGCACAAGATGGATTTCCTCGTCAGCGAAACCGGCGCCGGCGCGGTGAACATGATGCGCACGGTCAAGCAGGCCCTCGACCCGAAGAACATCATGAACCCGGGGAAGATCTTCAGCTGGAGTGTCGGGTCCTGAGGACCCGGGGCTGGGGCGGCGGCTGTGCCGCCCCGCGGCGTCAGACGAGGATCGAGACGATCGCGTGGTAGACGGCGAGGATCACGCCGGCACACAGCATGTTCGCCGCCACGTGTCGCAGGCCCTTGTCGAAGCGGATGCCCATTCGCACGCCGACGCAGGCCCAGAAGATGACCAGCAACGCGCCGCCGGCCTCGACACGGTCCATCGGCTGCTCGCTGACGCGCCAAATGGCGACGCAAGCCAGCCACAAGCCAGCCGCCATGATGGCCGACGCCGTGACTTCGTTGAATGAGGGCTTGCTGAGCTCGATGCCAAGAATCTTCATACCTTACTGCCTGACTCAATCGATGGACGGAACACGCGGGGAGCGCTGCGACGAGCAGAACCAACGCCTGCCGTGCTTGCGCAGACGACAGGAGCCGGAAATTTATTCCTGGGATTCCTCGCCGACATCCAATTTTTGCATGTCAGGGCAAGCCGATCGCCGCGCGAGGTGGTAACAGCGGCGTAACGCGGCCGGGCAGCGCGCGAAATTACCGCCCTCGTGGCGGCGCAGCGTCGGTGGACGTCAGTGCGGCGCCGGAACCGACCAGCGTTTGGTGACGTTGCCGCCGCCGTCGATGCTTTCGAGGTGCACGCCGAAACCCCACAGGCGGGCGACGTGCTTGAGTACCTCTTGCGCGCTCTCGTGCAGCGGCCGGTCGTTGTGCTGCGTGTGGCGCAGCACCAGCGAGCGGTCGCCGCGGGTGTTGACGCTCCAGACCTGGATGTTCGGCTCGCGGCTGCCCAGGTCGTACTGGTGCGCCAGCGACTCGCGCACGCGGCGGTATCCCGCTTCATCGTGGATGGCGGCCACCTCCAGCTCGCTTTCCTTCTCGTCGTCGACGATCGAGAACAGCCGGAACTCGCGCATCAGATTGGGCGACAGGTACTGGCCGACGAAACTCTCGTCCTTGAAGTTGCGCATCGCGTGGTCCAGCGTCTCGAGCCAGTCGGCGCCGGCGATCTCCGGGAACCACTGCCGGTCTTCGTCGGTCGGCTTCTCGCAGATGCGCTTGAGGTCGGTGTACATCGCGAAGCCGAGCGCATACGGGTTGATGCCGCTGTAGGCGCGGTGCCCGACCGGCGGCTGATAGATCACGTTGGTGTGCGACTTCAGCCACTCGATCATCATGCCGTCGGTGAGGTGCCCGTCGTCGTACAGCGTGTTGAGCAGGTGGTGGTGCCAGAACGTCGCCCACCCCTCGTTCATCACCTGGGTCTGGCGCTGCGGGTAGAAGTACTGCGCGACCTTGCGCACGATGCGCACGATCTCGCGCTGCCACGGTTCGAGCAGCGGCGCGTTCTTCTCGATGAAGTACAGCAGGTTCTCCTGCGGCTCCTCGGGGAAGCGGCGCGTCGTCGACTCCTCGCTGTCCTTGGGCCCGCGATGCTTCTTGGGCAGCGTGCGCCACATGTCGTTGATCTGGCGCTGCGCATAGGCCTCGCGCTCCTCGCGGCGCGCCTGCTCCTGCGCGAGCGACAGCTTGCTCGGCCGGCGATAGCGGTCCACGCCGTGGTTCATCAGTGCGTGGCAGGAGTCGAGCGTCGCCTCCACCGTGTCGACGCCGTGGCGCTCCTCGCATTCGGCGACGAAGTTCTTGGCGTAGACCAGGTAGTCGATGATCGACGACGCGTCGGTCCACATCTTGAAGAGGTAGTTCCCCTTGAAGAAGCTGTTGTGGCCATAGGCCGCGTGCGCGATGACGAGCGCCTGCATCGCCATCGTGTTCTCCTCCATCAGGTAGCTGATGCAGGGGTTCGAGTTGATGACGATCTCGTAGGCGAGGCCCATGTGGCCGCGGCGATAGTTCTTCTCGGTCGAGATGAACTCCTTGCCGTAGCTCCAGTGCCGGTAGTTCACCGGCATGCCGACCGAGGCGTAGGCGTCCATCATCTGCTCGGCGGTGATGATCTCGAGCTGGTTCGGGTAGGTGTCCAGGCCGAACCGCTCGGCGGTGCGCTTGATGACGGCGTGGTACTGCTCGATCAGCTCGAACGACCAGTCGCTGGGCGCCGGCAGCGGTTGCGCGGCGCGCGGCGGCGTGACGATGTCGGCGGCGCGTGTCACGCGCACCTTCTTTGTCTTTCCTTCAGCGACACTCGAGCCGAAGAGGTCGGGCGTCGGGTCCGGCGCGACGGTGGCCGCGGTGGCATTCTTGCGAGTCATGTCGTCGCCTGCCCTTCCTTCTTGAACAGCTCGCGGAACACCGGATAGATCTGCGAGGCTTCGGTCACCTTGCGAATCGCGAACGCCTTCGATTCGGCGGCCAGCGCGGAATATTCGTCCCACAGGTTCTGCTCTTCCTCGGCCACCTGCACGTAGGCGAAGTATCGGCACAGCGGCAGGATGCTGTGGGCGAGCAGTTCGCGGCAGCGGCCGCTGTCGTGGTGCCAGTTGTCGCCGTCGCTCGCCTGAGCGCCGTAGATGTTCCACTCGCTCGTGGGATAGCGCGCACGCGCGATCTCTTCCATCAGCACCAGCGCACTCGACACCACGGTGCCGCCGGTTTCGGTGGAATGGAAGAAGTTCTCCTCGTCGACCTCCTGCGCCTGCGTGTGGTGGCGGATGAAGACGATGTCGATCTTCTCGTAATGCCGCGTCAGGAACAGGTACAGCAGGATGAAGAAGCGCTTGGCGAGGTCCTTGCGCGCCTCGTCCATCGAGCCCGACACGTCCATCAGGCAGAACATCACCGCCTTCGCGGTCGGCACCGGCACCCGCACCCGGCTGCGGTAGCGCAGGTCGATCGGGTCGAGGTAGGGAATGCGGCCAAGGCGGGCGCGCAACACCTCGATCTCCTTCTCGAGCTCGGCGATCTCGTGCCGCAAAGCCTCGGTGGACGGCTCGCGCAGCAGCAGTTCGAGCTGCTCCTCGAGCCGCCGCAGGTCCTTTCGCGAATCGCCGCCGAGCGCGATGCGCCGCCCGATGGCACCGCGCATGGAGCGGACCACGTGCAGGTTGTTCGGCGTGCCGTCGCTGGAGAAGCCGGCGCGGTGGGTCTTGAACTCAGGCGTTTCGGCGAGCACCGTGCGCGCCAGGTTGGGCAGCGCCAGGTCGTCGAAGAAGACCTGCATGAACTCTTCCTTGGTCAGGTGGAAGACGAAGTCGTCGTCGCCCTCGCCCGAATCGCTTGCCTGGCTGCCACCCCCACCGCCCCCCCCGCCCTTCGGGCGCTCGATGCGGTCGCCGCGCACGTACTCCTTGTTGCCCGGATGCACCATCTCGCGCTTGCCGCCCTGGCCGTGGCCGAACACCGGTTCGTTGATGTCCTTCTTCGGGATATGGATGTCTTCGCCCTGCGCGATGTCGCGGATGCCGCGTCCATCGACCGCGCGCTTGACCGCCTCGCGGATCTGGTCCTTGTGGCGGCGCAGAAAGCGCTCGCGGTTGCCGATGGACTTGTTCTTGCCCGCCAGCCGCCGGTCGATGATCTGCTGCAACATGCGCCCCTTCTTGCGTTACTGCCTGGGCCTCACGAACTCTTGCGCACCCGCAGATACCACTCGCACAACAGGCGCACCTGCTTGGGCGTGTAGCCCTTCTCGACCATGCGGGTGACGAAGTCCTCGTGCTTCTTGGCCTCGTCGGCGCTCGCCTTGGCGTTGAAGCTGATCACCGGCAGCAGCTCCTCGGTGTTGGAGAACATCTTCTTCTCGATCACCGAGCGCAGCTTCTCGTAGCTCGTCCACACCGGGTTCTTGCCCTGGTTGTTGGCGCGCGCGCGCAGCACGAAGTTCACGATCTCGTTGCGGAAGTCCTTCGGGTTCGCGATGCCCGCCGGCTTCTCGATCTTCTCCAGCTCCGCGTTCAGCTGCGATCGGTCGAAGCTCTCGTTCGTCTCCGGGTCGCGGTAGTCCTCGTCCTGGATCCAGTAGTCG
>DASWVR010000298.1:0-3874 GCA_036401155.1 Piscinibacter sp.
CCCGGCTGCCCGGCCAGCGCGGCGGCCAGCACCGGCATGCCGGTGGCGGGGTCGTCGAGCACGTCGAGCGGCCGGCCGGGCAGGGCGATGGCGCGCGCCTCGTCGCGCACCGCGGCCAGCCAGCGTGCGGCGGGATGGTGCTGGCGCTGGGCCCAATGCGCGAGGAAACCTTCGCCGCCTTGCTGCCAGCCGGCCAGCCAGCGGTCGCACGTCGTGCCGAGCAGCTGCTGCTCGAGCCATACCGGCAGCGCGCCGACGGCCTGCGCCAGCGCCAGCCGGTCGGGCACCGGCGGCAGGCGCAGCACCGGCGCGTCGCGCAGCGAAAAGGGATCGACCGAGACACCCGAGCGTGGCACCTGCATCGGCAGTTCGAGCGCCATGCGCAACAGGTGCTCGCGTGCGGTGGAGGCGGCCAGCGCGAGGCGGTCATGTGCGTGATCGCCGTCGCCGGCGGCGCCGAGCGCGGCCTGGACGGCGCGCTGCGCGGTCTGGCGCTGCGCTGCGGCGCACAGCGTGAACACCGAGGCGATCACGCCGGGCAGCGTGAGGGCGGGGCGCCCCTGCACCAGGCGTCGCAGCATCGCCTCGCCGATCACCGGACGTGTGCAGACGATGGACGGCACCGCACCCGGCCGAATCGCCAGTGCGCCGACGATCCGCTGCGCGTCGTGGTTCATGTCTCCAACCGTCCTGCCGGCGCGCGTCATCGAGACGCTGCTTGTTTCCGCTTTCTATGCGGTGACCCCGCGAGCGGGATTGAGGAAGGTCAAGGGGGCGTCTATCCGAGGGTCGGCCGTCAGAGGCGGAGGAACCACCGCACACCCTCATCCCATCCCTCTCGCGCCAGCGGGGAGCAGCACCAGGCCCGTCATCCCGGCGAAAGCCGGGATCCATGCGTGCCGGCGAACTGACCCGTGGATCCCGGCTTTCGCCGGGATGACGGGCGTGCGGCGAAGCGCAGCCTCGCCACTCGGCCGGGATGACGGTGTTCACAAGGCGCAGTGCGGCACCACGTTCCAACTTTGTCCCATCCCAAGCCCCCCTACGCCCCGCTGGCGTAAGCTGGCCGCCTCAACGCGGGAAGCTTCGTTCACGAGGCGAAGAACAACAGGAGAGACCCCCCATGAATGGCTCCACCGACGCGCTCCGGCGCGAACGCATCGACGCGGTACTGGCGCTGGCTGCCGACCACGTTCCCCCCGAATCGCGGCCGATGATCGAGGGCTTTGCCCGCGAGTACTTCCGCCAGATCGACATCGACGACCTCGCCGAGCGCAGCGCCGACGACCTGTGCGGCGCGCTGCTCTCGCATTGGCAGTTCGGCGTCACCCGCGCTGCCGGCAAGCCGAAGGTGCGCGTGCTGAGCCCCACGGTGGCCGAGCACGGCTGGGCCTCGCGCCATTCGGTGATCGAGATCGTCAATGACGACATGTCGTTCCTCGTCGACTCCACCGCCGCCGAGATCAACCGTCAGGGCCTGATCCTGCACCTCATCGTGCACCCGATCTACGGTGTCGAACGCGGCGCCGACGGCACGCTCACGAACATCCAGCCGCGCAGCGAGGCGCCCGACGCGCCGCACGAATCGTGGATGCACATCGAGGTCGACCGCCTCGTCGACCCGCAGCAGCGCGCGGAACTCGTGGCCGGCATCGAGCGTGTGCTCGGCGACGTGCGCGCCGCGGTCGAAGACTGGAAGCCGATGGTCGAGCGCCTGCACGAGGCCGCCGCCGAACTCGGCAGTGCACCTGCCGCGCTGCCGAGCGCGCTGGTGGCCGAGAGCCGCGCCTTTCTCGAATGGCTGGCCGACAACCACCTGGTGATGCTCGGCTACCGCCAGCACGAGCTCGTGCGCGAGAACGGCGAGGACACGCTGCGCCTGGTGCGCGGCAGCGGCTTGGGCGTGCTGCGCGAGAGCGAGGCCGAACGCACGGCCGCCAGCTTCTCGGCCATGCCGCTGAACGCCCGCGCGTTGGCCCATGCGCCAACACCGCTGCTGATCATCACCAAGGCCAACACCCGCTCGACGGTGCACCGCCCCGGCTACACCGACTACATCGGCGTCAAGCGCTACGACGCCGACGGCAAGGTGATCGGCGAACACCGCTTCCTGGGCCTGCTCACCTCGACCGCCTACAACGCCCGCGTGGCCGAGACGCCGCTGCTGCGCGGCAAGGTCGAGGCCATCGCCGAGCGCGCCGGCCTGCCGCCGGGCGGGCACCTCGCGAAGGCGCTCGACCACATCCTCGAGACCTACCCGCGCGACGAGCTGTTCCAGATCTCCGACGACGAGCTGTACGAGCAGGCGCTGGGCATCCTCGCCATCGGCGACCGCCAGCGGCTGCGCCTGTTCGTGCGCCGCGATCCCTTCGACCGTTTCGTCTCGTGCCTGATCTACGTGCCGCGCGAGGCCTACGCGACCGACTTGCGCATCAAGTTCCAACGCATCCTGATGGAAGCCTTCGGCGGCACCGGCGCCGATTTCAACGTGCTGCTCGGCGACACCATGCTCGCGCGCATCCAGTTCACGGTGCGCACCACGCCGGGCCAGCTGCCGGCCTATGACCGCAAGGAGATCGAGGCCCGGCTCGCCGCCGCGGCGCGGCGCTGGCCCGACCAGCTGCGCGACGCGCTGGTCGCCGCCGAGGGCGAGGCACGCGGCATCGTGCTCTACAAACGCTGGGCCGGCGCATTCCCGCCCGAATACCGCGAGCGGGCGCCGGCGCGCGCGGCGGTGCACGACGTGAACAAGGTCGCCTCGCTGTCGGAGGAGACGCCGCTCGCGCTCTCGCTGTACCGCCCGCTCGGCGCGGCGCCCAACGCGCTCGGCTTCAAGGTCTACCGGCTCGGCGAGCCGATCGTGCTCTCCGACAGCCTGCCGATGCTCGAGCACATGGGCGTGCGCGTGCTGGGCGAGCAGAACTACCGCCTGAACAGCGAGGGCGGCCTGCTCTCGCTGCACGACTTCGACCTCGAAGCGGCGAGCGGCGACGACCTCGAGCCCGACACGCTCGCGCGCCTGTTCGAAGACTGCTTCGCGCGGGTGTTCCGCGGCGAGGTCGAGAACGACGACTTCAACCGCCTGGTGCTGCGCGCCGGCCTCGCGGCCGACGAGATCGTGGTGCTGCGTGCGTATGCCAAGTACCTCAAGCAGATCGGCTTCGCGCTCTCGCAGGGCGCCATCGAGGCCACGCTCGCCACCCACCCGCGCATCGCGCGCATGCTGGTCGGGCTGTTCAAGCTGCGTTTCGACCCAAGCGCGCGCGACGCCGAGGGCGAGCAGTCGCAGGTCAACGCGATCGAGCAGGCGCTGGAGCGCGTGAGCAACCTGTCCGAGGACCGCGTGCTGCGGCAGCTGCTGGCGCTGATCCGCGCGACGCTGCGAACGAACTACTGGCGCACGGGGGTCGGCCACTCCGGCGCGGCCGGCGCGCGCCGGCCCTTCCTGAGCTTCAAGCTCGAATCGGCCAAGGTGCCGGGCCTGCCCGAGCCGAAGCCGCTGTACGAGATCTTCGTCTACTCGCCGCGCTTCGAGGGCATCCACCTGCGCGGCGGCAAGGTAGCGCGCGGCGGGCTGCGCTGGTCGGACCGGCCGGAAGACTTCCGCACCGAGGTGCTGGGCCTCGTGAAGGCGCAGATGGTGAAGAACACCGTCATCGTGCCGGTGGGATCGAAAGGCGGCTTCGTGCTGAAGAAAGCGCCGCCGGCGAGCGACCGCGACGCGTATCTCAAGGAAGGCATCGCCTGCTACCAGAACTACCTGCGCGGCCTGCTCGACCTGACCGACAACCTCGCCGGCACCACGCTCGTGCCGCCGCCGCAGGTGGTGCGCCACGACGGCGACGACCCCTACCTCGTGGTCGCGGCCGACAAG
>DASWVR010000299.1:0-14346 GCA_036401155.1 Piscinibacter sp.
GCGCCGGCTGCCGCGGCGCCCGCAGGCAAGTCCGCCGTGGCGGTCTCCGCCGCGCCTGCAGCGTCGGCGCGGCGTCCTGCGGCGCCACCGGCGCTGAAGATCGAACCGGCACCCCCCGTCGTCGCCCAGGGACCCGCGCGCTCGGCAATCCCCGACGACTTCGAAGCGCCGGCGGCGGTGGCCGCGGTGGTGCCCGAAGACTTCGCCCTGCGTGCCCACCGGCTCATCGCCGAACACGTGCCGCGGGTTGCGCAGCGTGCTGAGCGGCGCGTGCTGCGCGTGCTGCACATCGCGAGCCAGGCAGAGAACCGGTGGCAGGGCGGCGACGTGCTCGACGCCGCAGGCACGATGCAGCTCGGCGCCGACGAGCTGCTGCCGGCGGCGACCGTCGCCACGGCGGACGCGAGGCTGCTCGACGAGACCGCCGAATCGGCGTTCTGGGGTGCACGCAATGCACAGCAGGCACTCACGCTGCAAACGCGCGCCTTCGGCGCCGACCCGCACGACGCCGTCGTCGCCGGCAACCTCGCCTTCTACCTGCTGAAGCAGCGGCCCGTGCGCGCCGAGGTGGCGCGCCAGCTGGCGCTCTATGCGCTCGCATTACCCGATACGCGCCACCCGCACGGCCGCATCGACGACTGGACCAGCTTCGCCATCGCGAGCGCGCTGACCGGCCGCGAGCGCGACGCACGCGACGCGCTGTTCGTGACGCTGGCGCTCTCGTCCACTGTCGACCGCCAGTGCCGCAATGCGCTCGCGGCGGTCAACCACTACGGCGATCGGCTCAGGCGGCCGACCGAGGCGATGCTCGCGCGCATCCGCACCTGGGGCCGCTCGCAGGAGTCGTCGTTCTGCCGCTGGCCGCCCAGCTGGTGGGCGGGCGCCAGGGCCCTCAGGGCACCTTGAGCGTGGTGCTCTCGCTCCACGACAGGGCCGAGGCGCTGTAGCGGCGCGTCGGCTTGCGCCGAAGCAGGCGGCGCAGGCCTAGCCAGCCCAGCAGGCCGGCAAGGCCGCGGTCGCCTCGCGGGCTGCTTGCCGCAGGGTGCGCCGCCTTGGGCATCGCCGCCGCGGGCTGCGCATCCGGCGGCCTCGGCGCCGCGGGGCGAGCCGCCGCCGCGCAGGGGCTCGCCTGCACATTCTTGCGCGTTGCGGCCGGCTGCTTCGCATGCAGCACGGGCTCCAGCCACGCCAGGATGGGGCCCCACTGCGCCATGTCCGACTGCACCTGCGGCAGCGGCATGTCGAACAAGGTCAGGCCGTGTTCGACGCAGCGCACGTAGGCCTGCGTCTCGCGCAGCACGCCGACGAACGGCAGCCCGAGCGCGTCGGCCCACTGGCGCAGCACCTCGGCCGCCCTGGTGCGCGCGTCGAGCCGCATGCCGACGGCGGCGACGCGGCAGCGCCCGCTCGCCACGCGCGGCAGCGTCATCAGCTCGGCAAAACACTCGGCCGCCGAGTCGCGGTCGAAGACCGAGTTGCACACCGGGATCAGGATGGCGTCGGCGAACATCACCACCCGCGCGAGGTCGAAGCCATGCAGGCCGCCGGGCGTGTCGAGCACGACGCGGGTGATGCCGGCGGGCGGGCGCAGCGTGTTCTTCGGGTCGACCGTCCAGCCGACGATGGGTGCCTGCTCCGGCAGCTTCTGCGCACGGCGCAGCTTGAGCCAGGCCTGGGCCGACTGCTGGCGGTCGACGTCGCCCAGCATCACCGGAATGCCGTGGTTGGCGCAGTAGGCCGCGAGGTGCGTGGCGAGCGTGCTCTTGCCGCGTCCACCTTTGCGGTTGATGACTGCGATGACGGGCATGAAGGTGCAGGCGGGCGGGCAAGACGGAGTTGCCGAGAATTGGAGCATCGAAAGCCCGCCCGCGAAAGCCGGAGAAGCCGCGGGAACCGCCACCATTCACTTTGTGCCGCGCTATCGTCTCGTTCCCGCGACAGATGGCACCGATGAACAATCCCCACCCGAACCCCGATCCTCCCCCGCAGGAACCGCTGCCGCCCGACGACGACGCCTGCTGCGGCAACGGCTGCGACCCGTGTGTCTACGACCTCTTCTACGCGGAGCAGGAGCGATACCGGGAAGCGTTGCGGGCGTGGCGGGAGCGGCAAGCGCGCTCAGGGGAGGGCGCGGCCTGACCTGGTCCAAGCCTCGTCATCCCGGCGGACGCCGGGATCCACGAGCGCTGGCTGACATGGGTGGATCCCGGCGTCCGCCGGGATGACGTGCTTCGTGCCGGAGCCCCACGCGGAGACTCGCGGAGAGGGCCTGGGGGAGCGATACGTTGCCGCGCGGCGCGCTGAGTGCACAGGCGCGAGCGCCTATGCACTCAGCGCCGTGAGCACGTCGTGGCAGGCGCCCATCGTGTGGTAGTCGGTCTTGCCGGCGGGGCTCTTCTCGTCGCTGATCTTCTGGTTGTCGTGCGTGAGGATGCGGTACCAGGCGCCGTACCGATGATCGACGAAGTGGCGCCAGGCGTAGTCCCACAGGCGGTCGTACCACGCCCAGTAGTGTTCGTCGCCGGTGCGCAGGCCCAGCAGCGCGGCGGCGGCCAGGCTTTCCGCCTGCACCCAGAAGTACTTGTCGCGGTCGCACACAACGAAGCGGTCCGGCTGTTCCTCGTCGGGCGCAAAGCCGTAGATCAGGCCACCGTGCTCGGCGTCCCACGCATGCTCGATGGCGGCGGCGAACAGCTCGCGCGCACGCGGCAGCGCCCAGTGGCTGGCCCGTTTGCGCTCGAGCACGAGCAGCAGCTTGGCCCACTCGGTGAGGTGCCCCGGCTGGTAGCCCCAGGGCCGGAAGATGTTGCTCTTGTCGTGGCGGTTGTAGTCCCAGTCGGGCGCCCATTCGCCCTGCTCGTCGGCGCGGTAGTGCTCCCAGATCAGGCCGCCCGCGTGCGCGGCCAGCCGCCGCGTGACGGCATCGGCGACGGCTTCGGCGCGGTCGAGGTAGCGCCGGTCGAGCGTCGCCTCGAAGGCGGCGAGCATTGCCTCGCAGGCATGCATGTTGGCGTTCTGGCCGCGGTAGGGCACGAGGCTCCAGTCGGCGCGCGCCTCGTCGGCGTAGAGCGACTGCAGCGGCTCCCAGAACCGGTTCTCCATCAGCTCGAAGGTCTCGGCGATGCCGGCGCGCGCCTCGGTGATGCCGGCCATCGCCGCATGCGCGTGCGCCAGCAGCACGAAGGCGAGGCCGTAGCAGTGGTTGGCCGAGTCGAGCACCTGCTTGCGGCCGTTGTGCCAACGCAGCCGCCACGCATAGCCGCCAGTGGCCGCGTCGCGGTGCACGTCGCGCAGGAAGCGCAGGCCATGGCGCGCGGCGTTGCGCCACTGCACGCTGCCGAAGCGGCGTGCGGCCGTGGCGTAGTTGAAGACGAAACGCGCGCTGCTGACGAGGTGGCGGGTCCGCGCGTCGTAGACCGTGCCGTCGTCCTTGAAGAAGTGGAAGAAGCCGCCGCTTGGATCGAGCGCCCGGCCCTCGTAGAACGACATCGTGTGCAGGATGTGCCTGCGCAGGAAATCGGGTGAGCGGAAGTCAGGCGAGCGGAGGTCGGGCATGGGTGCATCACAAGCGGCATCTGAACCGCAGCGATTCTCTGCGGTTCGGCAAGCGCTTGCGAGTCACGCGACGCGCCGTTGCGTTTGCGCGTCGAACAGGTGGGCATCGACGGCCGACCAGCGCAGGTGGACCTGCTCGCCCACCTGCTGGTGCACCTTGCCTGGAACACGCGCGGTCAGCATGCCCACCGGCGTGTCGACCAGCGCGTAGGTCTCCGGGCCGGTGGGCTCGAGCATGCTCACCCTGCCGGGCAGGCCGTCGCTCGCGAAGGCGAGGCTCTCGGGACGCAGGCCGTAGGTGACCTCGGCGGTGCTGGCTGCCTGCAGCGCGAGGCGCTGTTCGTCGGTCAGCGCGAGTGCGACTCCTTTGGCGCTCAGGCCGCCGGCGGCGCGCTCGCTGCCCACCATGTTCATTGCCGGCGAGCCGATGAATTCGGCGACGAAGCGCGTGGCCGGGCGCGAGTAGATGTCGTCGGGCGAGCCGAGTTGCTGCACGATGCCCTCGCGCATGACCGCGATGCGGTCGCCGAGCGTCATCGCCTCGACCTGGTCGTGCGTCACGTACACGGTGGTGGTCTGCGTGCGCTGGTGCAGCAGCTTGATTTCGGCGCGCATCTCCACGCGCAGCTTGGCGTCGAGGTTGGACAGCGGCTCGTCGAACAGGAACAGCTTGGGATTGCGCGCGAGCGCGCGGCCCATCGCGACGCGCTGGCGCTGGCCGCCCGAGAGCTGGCCGGGCTTGCGGTCGAGCAGGTGCTCGATCTGCAGCATCTTGGCCACGCGCTGGATCGCCTCTTCGCGCTGCGGCTTGGGCACGTTGCGCATCTCCAGGCCGAAGCTGATGTTCTGGCCGACGTTCATGTTCGGGTACAGCGCATAGCTCTGGAACACCATCGCGATGTCGCGGTCCTTGGGCAGCGCGTAGGTCACGTCGCGGTCGGCGATGTGGATGCTGCCGGCGGTGGGCACGTCCAGCCCCGCGATCATGTTGAGCAGCGTGCTCTTGCCGCAGCCCGAGGGCCCGACGAGGATCAGGAACTCGCCGGCCTCGACCTCGATGTCGATGCCCTTGAGGATGTCGGTGGAGCCGAAGCTCTTGCGAACGTTGCGGATGGAAAGTGCGCCCATGATTCTCGTGTTCCTCTCTTGTCAGCTCCGACCCCGTTCGCCCTGAGCTTGTCGAAGGGCCTGCATGCCGCTTGCGGGGCTTCGACAAGCTCAGCCCGAACGGGAGTGGTACTCCGATCGTCCTGAGCCTGTCGAAGGGCAAGCCCGAACGGGGATTCCGGCTACCCCTTGACCGCGCCGGCCGTCAGCCCGCGCACGAAATACTTGCCTGCCAGGATGTAGATCGCGAGCGTCGGCAGCGCGGCGATCATCGCGGCGGCCATGTCGACGTTGTATTCCTTCACCGCGCTCGACGTGTTGGCGAGATTGTTCAGCCCCACCGTCACCGGCTTGGAGTCGCCGCCCGAGAACACGACACCGAACAGGAAGTCGTTCCAGATGTTGGTGAACTGCCAGATCAGCGTGACGACGACGATCGGCGTCGACAGCGGCAGCACGATGCGCCAGAAGATGCGCCAGAAGCCCGCGCCGTCGAGCATCGCGGCCTTGATCAGTTCGTCGGGCAGGCCGACGTAGTAGTTGCGGAAGAACAGGGTGGTCGAGGGCAGGCCGGCGAGGATGTGCACCAGCACCAGCCCCCAGATCGAACTCGCGATGCCGAGCCAGCCGAGCACCTGGCTCATCGGCAGCAGCACCACCTGCAGCGGCATGAACATGCCGAACAACATCAGCGCGAACATCACCTCGCTGCCCTTGAAGCGCCACTTGCTGAGCACGTAGCCGTTGACGGCGCCGAGCGCGGTGGACACCAGCACGGCCGGGACCACCATCAGCAGCGAGTTCATGAAGAAGGGCCGGAGCCCGCCGCAGTCGATGCCGGTGCACGCGCTCGACCACGCCGTGGCCCAGGCATCGATGCTGGGCGAGGTCGGCAGCGAGAGCAGGTTGCCTTCGCGGATCTGCGCCATGTCCTTCAGCGAGGTCGTGAGCATCACGTACATCGGCGTGAGGAAGAACAGCGCGAACAGCAGCAGCACCGACCACAACGCGATGCGGTGCCAGGTGATGCGGCCCGCCAGCCCGCGCCCCGTCGTCCCGGCGAAAGCCGGGATCCATCGCCGCGCCGGCTGGACACCGGCTTTCGCCGGTGTGACGTGCGGTGCGGACATGCGCTGCGTCATCGCTTGGCCCTCAGTTCGGAATACAGGTACGGCACGACGATGGCGGCGACGGTCGCCAGCATGATCGTCGCCGAGGCGGCGCCGAGGCCGATCTGGCCGCGCGAGAACGCCATCGTGTACATGAAGGTGGCGGGCAGGTCGGTGGCGAAGCCGGGGCCGCCCGCGGTCAGCGCCATCACCAGGTCGAAGCTCTTGATCGCGAGGTGCGAAAGCACCATCAGCGTGCTGAAGAACACCGGCCGCAGGCTCGGGATGATGATGCGCCAGTAGATGCGCGGCAGGCTCGCGCCGTCGATCTGCGCGGCCTTCAGGATCGAATCGTCGATGCCGCGCAACCCGGCGAGAAACAGCGCCATCACGAAGCCCGCGCTCTGCCACACGCCGGCGATGACGATGGTGTAGATCGCATAGTTCGGATCGATCAGCCAGTCGAAGGTGAAGGTCGTGAAGCCGAGGTCGCGCACCAGCTTCTCGATGCCCAGCCCCGGGTTGAGGATCCACTTCCAGGCGGTGCCGGTGACGATAAAGCTCAGCGCCATCGGGTACAGGTAGACGGTGCGCAGCACGCCCTCGTTGCGAATCTTCTGGTCGAGCAGGATGGCGAGCAGCAGGCCGATGCCCATGCCGAAGAAGAGGAACAGGCCGCCGAAGATGCCGAGGTTGGTCAGCGCGACCCACCAGCGTTCGCTCTCGAACAGCGTGGTGTACTGCGCGATGCCGACGAACTCGTAGTTCGGCAGCAGGCGCGATGCCGACAGCGACAGGTAGCCGTTCCACGCCATCAGGCCGTAGATGAAGAACATCGCGAGGATGAACGACGGCGCGATGACCAGCTTGGGCATCCACTGGCTGAGGCGGGCGGCGGGGGAGAGGGCTGCTTGCATGTCGGGGATGGAACTCCCTCTCCCGCGAGGCGGGAGAGGGTTGGGGTGAGGGTGGGATGGTGGTGCGGCAGGCAGCGCCCGGGAAGCGCCCTGGCCACGCGGGCCCTCATCCCAGCCCTCTCCCAGGGGAGAGGGAGCGAGTGCGAAAGTTCAGACCTTCGACTTGGCCGCAGCGACCAGCTTGTCCATCGTCGCCGCCGGCGTCGCCTTGTCGTCGTTCCAGAACTGCGAAACGACGTCCTTGATCGCGCCTTCGGCCGCCGACGGAACGGCCATGCCATGGGCGATCGAGGGCACCAGCGAGCCGGCCTTGGAGGTCGCCACGAAGTCGTCGGCCGAGGTCTTGGCGCAGTCGTCGAACTTGTCCAGCTTCATGTTCAGGCGAACCGGGATCGAGCCCTTGTTCAGGTTGAACACTTCCTGGAACTCCGGCGACATGATGGCCGCGGCCAGATCCTGCTGGGCCTTCTGGTTGGCGGGGTCCTTCAGCTTGAACAGCGCGAAGCTGTCGACGTTGTAGGTGTAGGACTTGGCGGTGCCGGGCGCGGCCACGCAGCCGAAGTCCTTGCCCGGGACCTTGCCTGCGGCGAGGAACTCGCCCTTGGCCCAGTCGCCCATGAACTGCATGCCGGCCTCGCCCTTGATGACCATCGCGGTCGCCAGGTTCCAGTCGCGGCCCGGCGCGTTCTTGTCGGTGTAGCCCTTGATACGCTTGAAGGTCGTGAGCACCTTTTCCATCGTCGGCGATTTCAGCGTCGCGGGATCGAGCTGGATCAGCGCCTTCTTGTAGAACTCCGCGCCGCCCACGCCCAGCGCCACGCTCTCGAAGGTCGTGAAGTCCTGCCAGTTCTGGCCGCCGTGGGCAACGGCGATCAGCCCGGCCTTCTTCAGCGCTTCAGCCGCGGCGAAGAACTCGTCCCAGCTGGTGGGCACCTTGGCGCCGGCCTTCTTGAATGCCTCGGGGTTGGTCCACAGCCAGTTCACGCGGTGCACGTTGACCGGCGCGGCGACGTAGTTGCCCTTGTACTTGAGGCCGTCGGCAATCGTCTTCGGAAGCAGCTCGTCCCACTTGTTGGCCTTGGCCACGTCGTCCATGTTGGCGAGCACGCCTTCGCGCGCCCACTCCTGGATCGAGGGGCCCTTGATCTGGGCGGCGGCCGGCGCGTTGCCCGATACCACACGCGACTTCAGCACCGTCATCGCCGCATCGCCCGCGCCGCCGGCGACCGCGAAGTCCTTCCAGGTGTGCCCCTTCTGCTGCATCGACGCCTTCAGTGCGGCAGCCGCCTTGGCCTCGCCGCCCGAGGTCCACCAGTGCAGCACCTCGACTTCGCCGGCGTTCGCCAGGGTGGCGCCCATCAGGCCGGCCGTGGCCAGGGCGAGGGAAATACGGGTCATAGCCATGCAAGTCTCCTAGTTCATGAATCGTTCAGCTTGTTGAATCAAGCGAAGCGCACTTTAAGATATCGTTAACGTTCCGACAAGGGAATCGGGCCTCCGGACTTTCCCTAGGGCGGCCACCCAGCCGCGTCATCCCGGCGAAAGCCGGGATCCATGCCTTGCACGTCCTGCCACCCTGGATCCCGACAATTCGTCGGGATGACGAGGGGCGGGCCCTCAGCTTCGCGGCAAGCGGATGACCGCGCGAAGCCCCGCAGGATGCGCCGCTTCCAAGACCACGGTGCCGCCATGGCGGGTGGCGATCTCCTTGGCGATCGACAGCCCCAGGCCGCAGCCGGTGCCGTCGTAGGTGGCGCGCACGAAACGCTGGAAGACACGCTCCCGGTCCGCCTCGGGCAGCCCGGGGCCGTTGTCTTCCACCGTCACCACCACCTGCCCGCCTTGCGCCTCCACGCCGACCGTGACGACCTTGCCGCGCCCCGCATAGCGGATCGCGTTGTCGATCAGGTTCGTCAACGCCTCGCGCATCAACAAGGCATGCCCCATCACGTAGAGCGGCGACTCGTCGCTGCCGCCTTCGAAGCCGAGGTCCACGCCGGCGGCGATCGCGCGCGGCACGAGTTCGGCCGACAGGTCGGCCGCGAGCTTGCGCATGTCGAAGCGGACCTTGCCGTGCAGCCCGGCCGACTCCGGCTCGGCGCGCGCCAGCGTGAGCAGCTGGTTCACCAGATGGGCGCTGCGCGCCGCGCTCTGGTTGACCCGCTGCAGGCGCTCCTTGAGCACCGGGTCGTCGGTCTCGTTGAGCGCGAGTTCGGTCTGGCTCTTGAGCCCGGCGAGCGGCGTGCGCAGCTGGTGTGCGGCATCGCTGATGAAGCGCTTTTGCGCCGTCACGCTCTCGCGCACCTCGGCCAGCAGCGTGTTGATCGCCTTGGCCAGCGCGCGCACCTCGAGCGGCGCGGCGTCGAGCTCGATCGGCGCAAGGTCGTTGGGCGCGCGGTCCTCCACCAGCGCGCGCATGCGCCACAGGGGCGCGAGGCCGGTGCGGATCCCGCCCCACACGATGACGGACATCAGCGCGATCAGCGCCGACAAGGGCAGGGCCGTGTCGACGAGGATCTGCCCCGCGAGCTGTTCGCGGCTGGTGCGGCTGCGCGCGATCTGCACCAGCATGCGCTGCTTGCCGTCGTCGCCGTAGGCGAGGTACAGCGCGGACACGCGCACCTGCAGCGCGCCGGCCTCGTCGCCGATGCGGCCGTCGTAGAAGTAGGGTTCCTCGAGCTTGGGGTCGACGATGTTCGGCGGCGGCAGCTGCTTGTTGCCGAGAATGAATTGCCCCGGCGGCGTGCTGACCATGTAGTAGACGCGGTCGTCGGGGTCGGCCTCGATGATGTCCTGCGCGGCCTTCGGGAAGTCGATGAACAGGCCGTTGCCGATCGGCTTGACCTGGCGCGACAGGGCGCGTGTCGCCGTGGTGAGGCTCGCGTCGATCGCCTTGTTGGCGTAGCGCTCGGCGACGTTGTAGGTGACCCAGGCCGCCGCCAGCCACAGCACCAGCTGCGGCAGCAGCAGCCACACCAGCAGGTGCCGCTGCAGCGAGCGGGTGCCCGGCGCCATCCCCGGGAAGCCGCGCAGCAGATGTCGGATGGGCGAGAGCATCTGGCCGGCGGCTTGCATGGCGCTCAGGAGGAGGCTTCGGCCTCGAGCAGGTAACCCAGGCCGCGCACCGTGCGGATCGCGAGGCCCGAGGCTTCGAGCTTGCGGCGCAGGCGGTGGATGTAGACCTCGATCGAGCCCGGGTTCGACTCCGTGCGCTCGACCGCCCAGGCCTCGGCGATCTGGTCCTTGGTGACCACCTTGTCGCGCTGCGTCAGCAGCAGGTCGAACAGCATCCATTCGCGTGGCGAGAGGTCGATCGGCTCGCCGCCCACCGAGGCGCGCCGTGCGTCGCGGTCGAAGGTGAGCCGGCCCATCTGCTGCACCGGCCCAGCGCCGGATCGGCTGCGGCGAAGCAGCGCGCGGATGCGCGCTTCCAGCTCGGGAAAGTCGAAGGGTTTGGTGAGGTAGTCGTCGGCGCCGGCATTGAGGCCGGCCACCCGGTCGTCTAGCCCGTCGAATGCGGTCAGCACGAGCATCGGCAGGTTCGGTCGCGCCGCGCGGACACGCTTGAGGACCGTCAGGCCGTCGACCATCGGCAGGCCCAGGTCGAGCACGCCGATGTCGAAGGTGTGTTTGAGCAAGAGGTATTCGGCGACGGCGCCATTGCCGGCCACCTCGACCTCGAAGCCGGCCTTGCGCAGGCTCGAACTCAAGGCGTCGGCCAGGATGGCGTCGTCTTCGGCCAGGAGCAGTTTCATGCTCCGAGCTTAACGGCTGAATGATGTCTTAACGCTAGATGGAAACGAGCCCCCGGCCGAAACCTGCAGCGAAGCGACCGGCCCCTCAAGCAACGCCCGCGGATCCGGCTCTGCCGGTCCGCCAGGCGGCGCCCCTTGGGGGCAGGAGCGAAGCGACTGGGGGGCCCTATCAGAACCAGATTTCGACCTGGGCGCCGTAGCTGGTGCCGCTGGTCTTGGTCGCGTGGCTGGCCACGCCGATCACGCCGTCGGGGCCGGCGGCCAGGTTGGCGGCCTGGTTCCACTTGGCCGTGGTCACGTACAGGCGCAGCTCGGGGCGGTTCCAGAAGCCCGGGCCGGTGCTCAGCGCCGGGCCGAAGGTGAACTTGGCGAGCTTCTGCGTCGCCGCACCGTCGGGCTTCTTCTGCGAGTAGCCGGCTTCGGCAAGGAGCTTGAGGTTCTTGCTCAGCGCGTACGACATGCGGCCGCCGATGGTGCCCGAGTTGGTCTTCTGGCCCGTCACGCCGTCCTTGTCGTTCTGCCACATCGCCTGCGCCTGCCCGCCCAGCGCGCCGAGCTGCCAGGTCAGGCTCTCGACCACGCGGAACGACTTGCTGCCCGACGGGGCGGTCAGGTTGCCGAAGTTCTGGTCCAGCCCGGCCGAGCCCTGCGCGTACTGCAGCCACAGGGTGTTGCCGCCGCCCAGGCCGAACACGTTGTCCTGGTTGTGCTGCAGGCTCAGGCCGAAGCCGCTCTTGCCGCCGGTGAAGCTGCCGTCGGTGAGGGTGCCGGTGACGCGCAGCTTGCCGCCCGGGTTGACCGCGATGTCGGTCAGGTCGGCGTTGAATCGGTTGCCCGAGCGGTTGGCCGCCGCGTCGGTGCGGAACCACGACAGGTTCAGCTTGCCGGGGCCGGCCGCGATGCCGTCCACGCCGGCGCCGACGCCGGACATGTTGACGTAGAAGGTGTCGACGATGTGCACGTCGGCGCGGCCGTAGAAGCGCTTGCCGATCCAGAAGGTGCTGTCGGAGGCGAAGTCGTAGCCCTTGCCTTCGACGTACATCTGGTTGATGCCGAGCTTGGAGTCGCCGCTGTCGGTGGCGCCGTTCCACAGGTTCGTCATCAGGTGGGCCTTGTACTCGACGCCGTCCTTCTGGAAGCCCTGGCTGAGCAGGAACTCGCCGTAGAAGTCGCATTCGTTGCCGAGCCGGTACTTCAGGCCCGGGCCGTTCAGGCCGTAGCAGGCGCGCGAAACATCCTTCTTCGTCGCGCCGGGGCCCGCGCGGAAGTAGCCGCCCCAGTCGACGGCCTGGGCCGGCGACGAGAGGGCGGCGATGGCGGCTGCCGCAACGGCAGCCAAGGACAAGCGGGTCGGACTCATGTGATCTGTCTCCTGTGTTGATGGACGCGAGGGAGCGGGCAGCGGCAACCCTGCTCGCCGGTCGGGATTATTAAAGCGACGTTAATACAACCATCACAGTGTTAACAATATGTTGTTGCATTAACTGCGCGTCCACAGTCACGGCTCCGGCCTTCATGCGTTGGATCGGACGCATGAGTCGCAGCTACGCCCGGTGTAAGTGGAATCGGACTCGATGCGATTGCCGGCTCGCATGGTTCTGCGGGTAAACGAGCGGCGTAATGCAGTTAATTTTTCTTTAATCTGTTCCATGCGCCGGCGACGCGACGGTGCGCCACAAGGGGACGCGATGAAGGGCGTGTGGAAAGTTCGGTTCGGCATCGCAGCGGCGATGCTCGTGGTCGTGGGCGCAGCCGGGGCCGGCCAGGTCGAAGTCCTGCACTGGTGGACCAGCGGGGGCGAAAGCCGCTCGGTGGAGGAACTCAAGCGCCTGCTGGCGGCGCAAGGCCACACCTGGCGCGACTTTGCCGTCGTGGGCGGCGGCGGCGACAGCGCGATGAGCGTGCTGCGCTCGAGGGTGCTCGCCGGCAATCCGCCCGCCGCGGCGCAGATCAAGGGGCCGGCGATCAAGGAGTGGGGGCGGCTCGACGTGCTGGCCGACCTCGAGGACGTCGCCGCGGCGCAGAAGTGGGACGCGCAGCTCCCGCGCGTCGTGGCCGAGGTGATGAAGGTCGATGGCCGCTACGTCGCCGTGCCCGTCAACGTGCACCGCGTCAACTGGCTGTGGATCAGCCGCGACGCCTTGCGCAAGGCAGGTGCGCGCGCGCCCGCCACCTGGGACGAGTTCTTCGCGGTGGCCGAGAAGATGCGACAGGCCGGCATCGTGCCGGTGGCGCACGGCGGCCAGTCATGGCAGGAGTTCACCACCTTCGAGTCGGTCGTGCTGGGTGTCGGCGGCGCCGACTTCTATCGCCGCGCCTTCGTGCAGCTCGACCCCGAGGCGCTGCACAGCGACACGATGAGCCGCGCGCTGCAGACCTTTCGCCGCATCAAGGACTACACCGACCGCCGCGCGCCGGGGCGCGACTGGAACGTCGCCACCGCGATGGTCATCAAGGGCGAGGCCGGCATGCAGTTCATGGGCGACTGGGCCAAGGGCGAGTTCCTTGCCGCGGGCAAGGAGCCGTCGCGCGACTTCCTCTGCGTGTCGGCGCCCGGAACCGCGCGCGCCTTCAGCTTCAACGTCGACAGCTTCGCGATGTTCCGGCTCAAGGACCCGGCGGCCGTGCAGGCGCAGAAGGCGCTGGCCGCGACGATCATGCGGCCCGAGTTCCAGCAATCGTTCAACCTCAACAAGGGTTCGATTCCGGTGGGCACGGGGGTGCAGATGGATCGCCTCGACCTGTGCGCGCAGGAATCGAGCGCGTACTTCGTGGCCACCGCGATGATCAACACGCTGGTGCCCTCGATCGCGCACCTGATGGCTCAGCCCGCCAGCATCGAAGGCGCGATGCGCGAAGCGGTGGCCGCCTACTGGAACAACGAACGCATGACGACCGACGAGGCGATGCGCAGGCTGGTGGCGGCGGCCAAGCCCAAGCAGGCGCGGGCTGGGCAGCCGTGACGGCCGCCGGAAAGTTCGCTTGGTTCAGCGCCCGCCTTCCAGCAGCTCGCCGAACAACTCCTTCACCTTCGATCGTGCGTCTGCCAATGCGGCGCGGCCCCCTGCCGTGATGTCGTAGACGCGACGCTCATGTCGCCCGTTGCGCTCCTGGCGCGAGCGGAGGTAGCCCTTCTTCTCCAGGCCGTGAAGCATCGGGTAGACGGTGCCGGCGCTCATCTGGTACCCATGCCTGCGCAGCTCCTCGATGATGCCCATGCCGAACACCGGCTCGTGTGCGGCGTGATGGAGGATGTGCAGGCGCATGAGCCCGGCATAGAGGTCCTTGTCCGGCGCGGCCGCCGGCGCCTTGGGCTTGCGCGCCATCCTGCGGGCTCCTTTGATCTGGCACAGTCGGGCCTCATCGTATCGAACTACGATATCGACGTTCGATATCGTGAGCGAAAGGGATGCCGTGGAACTGGTGGTGATCGGCCTGGTGGCGCTGCTGGCCTCGGGCGTGACGCTGTTTTCCGGCTTCGGGCTCGGCACGGTGCTGATGCCGGCGTTCGCGCTGTTCTTTCCGGTGCCGCTGGCGGTCGCGGCGACCGCACTGGTGCACTTCGCAAGCAACATCTTCAAGTTCGCTCTGATGGCCCGGCAGGCCGACTGGCGCGTCGTCGCCCGCTTCAGCATTCCCGCGGCGGCGATGGCCGTGGTCGGCGCCTCGCTGCTGACGGTGTTCGACCGCATGGCGCCGCTCGGCAGCTACTCGCTCGGGGGCAGCACCTTGGAGCTCACCGTCGTCAAGACCACGATTGGCGCCTTGATCGTGGGGTTCGCGCTGCTCGAACTCTGGCCGCGTTTCCAGGCGCTTGCCTTGCCCGCGCGCTGGCTTCCGCTCGGCGGCGCGCTGTCGGGATTCTTCGGCGGGCTGTCGGGCAACCAGGGCGCGCTGCGATCG
>DASWVR010000300.1:0-8502 GCA_036401155.1 Piscinibacter sp.
CGATGTCGGCGTGGTCGGCGATCAGCGATGGCACCGGCGAGCGTTCCTTGGCGTCGGAGCCCGCCGGGGTGGCGAGGCTCAGGTGACGATACCCGCTTCGCGGCGTCGTGAAGCGGCCCATTTGCCGACCGCCAGCACGAACAGCGCGCCCGCCACGCCGGCGCCATAGCGAACGATGGCGACGACCTCGGGCGCGGTGCCCGCCTTGGCCGGCGCGTCGAGCGGCAACCAGCCGGCCAGCGCCGGGTCGGTGACGGCCATTGTGCCGGCGATCCACCCGAGCAGCATGCCCCCGCCGGTGATGATGAGCGGGTAGCGGTCCATCAGCTTGATCACGAGCCGGCTGCCCCACACGATGATCGGGATGCTGACGAGCAGGCCGAACACCACCAACGGCATCTTGTGGTCGCCGCCAGCCGCTTCGGCGGCGCCGGCGATGGCGATCACGTTGTCCAGGCTCATGACGAAGTCGGCCACGATGACGGTCTTCACCGCGGCCCACAGCTTGTCGCTTGCCTGGATGCTGCCGTGTTCGTCCTCGTGCTCGGGCAGCAGGAGCTTCACGCCGATCCACAGCAGCAGCACGGCGCCGACGATCTTCAGGTACGGGATCGCCAGCAGCGTGAGCGCAAAGAAGATCAGGATGACCCGCAGCACGATCGCGCCGGCCGTTCCCCACAGGATGCCCTGCGTGCGCTGCTTCGGCGGCAGCTTGCGGCAGGCGAGCGCGATGACCACGGCGTTGTCGCCGCCGAGCACGATGTCGATCAGGATGATCTGGCCGACTGCCACCCAGAAGTCGGGCGTCAGGAACTGCTCCATGGAAGATGCCTTCGCGTAGTGGCCCGGTGCGGCCGCGTGGGTTCGAGTCTAGGGGAGGGTGCGCGCTGCCCGCTGCGTGGAATTACGCACGCGCCGAGTGGAGTTGAGACGAGGCCGCAGGGGCCTCGTCGTTCGGCTGGCCCTCGACCCGAACGCGCGGGTTAGATCAGTCCCTTGAGCAGCTTGCCCATTTCCGACGGGTCGCGTGTGACCGTGAAGCCGCACTCCTCCATGATGGCGAGCTTGGCGTCAGCCGTGTCGGCGCCGCCGGAGATCAGCGCCCCGGCGTGGCCCATGCGCTTGCCCGGTGGCGCCGTCACCCCGGCGATGAAGCCGACGATCGGCTTCTTCATGTGGTCCTTGCACCAGCGCGCCGCGTCGGCCTCGTCGGGACCGCCGATCTCGCCGATCATGATGACCGCATCGGTGTCGGGATCGTCGTTGAACATCTGCATGATGTCGATGTGCTTGAGCCCGTTGATCGGGTCGCCGCCGATGCCCACCGCGCTCGACTGGCCGAGGCCGATCTCGGTCAGCTGCGCCACCGCCTCGTAGGTGAGCGTGCCCGAGCGCGACACCACGCCGATGCGGCCCTTCTTGTGGATGTGGCCCGGCATGATGCCGATCTTGACTTCGTCGGGCGTGATGAGGCCGGGGCAGTTCGGGCCCAGCAGCAGGGTCTTCTTGCCGCCCTTCGCTTCTCGTTGCTTCATCTTGTTGCGCACGATCAGCATGTCCTTGATCGGGATGCCTTCGGTGATGCAGATGGCGAGATCGAGTTCGGCCTCGACGGCCTCCCAGATCGCGTCGGCCGCGCCGGCGGGCGGCACGTAGATGACGCTGACCGTCGCGCCGGTGGCCTTGGCCGCTTCCTTGACGCTCGCGAAGATCGGGATGCCTTCGAAGTCTTCGCCCGCCTTCTTCGGGTTCACCCCGGCGACGAAGCAGTTCTTGCCGTTGGCGTAGTCACGGCACATGCGGGTGTGGAACTGGCCCGTCTTGCCGGTGATGCCCTGCGTGATGATCTTGGTGTCTTTGTTAATGAGGATGGACATGATCGTTCTCTCGTTGCAAGGGCAGTGAGTTACTTCAGCGCGGCCATCACTTTTTGCGCCGCCTCCGCCATGGTGTCGGCGCTGATGATGGGCAGCCCCGAGTCGGCGAGCATCTTCTTGCCCACGTCCTCGTTGGTTCCCTTCATGCGCACCACCAGCGGCACCTGCAGGTTCACCGCCTTGCAGGCGGCGATCACGCCCTCGGCGATCGTGTCGCAGCGCATGATGCCGCCGAAGATGTTGACCAGGATCGCGCGCACCTTGGGGCTCGCGAGCATCAGCTTGAAGGCCTCGGTGACCTTCTCGGCGGTGGCGCCGCCGCCCACGTCGAGGAAGTTCGCCGGCTCGCCGCCGAACAGCTTGATGGTGTCCATGGTCGCCATCGCGAGGCCCGCGCCGTTGACCAGGCAGCCGATGTTGCCGTCGAGCTGGATGTAGGCGAGGTCGAACTTGCTGGCTTCGACCTCGGCCGGGTCTTCTTCGTCGAGGTCGCGGTAGGCCACGATCTCGGGGTGGCGGAACAGCGCGTTGGAGTCGAAGTTGAACTTCGCGTCCAGCGCCTTGACGTTGCCGTTGCCTTCGAGGATCAGCGGGTTGATCTCGGCCAGCGACGCGTCGGTCTCCATGTAGCAGGCGTAGAGCTTCTTGAAGATGTCGGCGGCCTGCGCCTGCGAAGCCTCGGGCACGCCGATGCCGCGCGCCAGCTCGAGACCCTGGGCGTCGGTCATGCCGGCGAGCGGGTCGATGAAGACCTTGATGATCTTTTCGGGCGTCTTGTGGGCGACTTCCTCGATGTCCATGCCGCCCTCGCTGGAGGCCATCATCGCGACCTTCTGGGTGGCACGATCGGTCACTGCGGCGACGTAGTACTCCTTCTTGATGTCGGCGCCCTCCTCGATCAGCAGGCGGCGCACCTTCTGGCCCTCGGGACCGGTCTGGTGGGTCTTCAACTGCATGCCGAGGATTTCGCCCGACAGCTGCTTCACGTCGTCCAGCGAGCGCGCGAGCTTGACGCCGCCGCCCTTGCCGCGCCCGCCGGCGTGGATCTGCGCCTTCACCACCCAGACCGGGCCGCCCAGCTTCTGGGCCGCTTCGGTGGCTTCGTGCACGCTGAACGCGGGGTAGCCGCGCGGCACCGGCACGCCGAACTGGCGCAGGATTTCCTTGCCTTGGTATTCATGGATTTTCATGTCGGACTCTCTGGAGAGTTTTGGAAAAGGAAGCGGGGTGGCTCGGGCCGAATTGTCGGCCGGCGCGAGCGTGGGCCGGCGCGGGATGTACGGATGCGGTCGCGTTGGCGCGGCGGGGTGGGCAAGGCCATTGAAGGGGTCGCGGCGGGCCGTGGTGTGAGGACGCGTGCCGGCGGCAGATCACTCGCTGCGCCAGGGAGGCGCATGAAATCCAGAATCCAGCAACAGCCGGAGAATGTAGCATGCTGCCCTGCAACAAAACTGACAGTCAAGGGGACCTGCCATCGCCCGCCCAGCACGGGGCCCCATGGCGCAGGTCAGTCCGATTCGGGGTCGGAAGGATCCGCAAACGTGCGGCCGGCCTGGCGCAGCACCCGCGAAATGACTTCGGGCGAGAAACCGCGCTGCGCCAGGAAGCGGGCCTGGCGCGCCCGCCCGGCGGCGTCGGCGGCAGGGCGGCCGAACTTGCGCTCCCACACCGCGGCGGCGCGCTCGGCCTCGCTGTCCTTGAGCGCCTGCGCGGCGTCGGGCGGCACCGACAGGCCGTGCTGCGCCAGCTCCTGCCGGATGCGCAGGTTGCCGTAGCGCGCCGCCCGGGCATGCAGACGGCTTTCGACGAAGCGCTGTTCGCTCAGGTAGTTGTGCGCGCGCAGCCAGTCGACGACCGCATCGACGCGGGCAGCGGCGTCGACGCGGGCGGTATCGTCTTCCACTGCCGCGGCATCGTCGGCCGCGGTGCCTGCAGCCGGCCCCGCGGGGGCCGCCACTTCGGCCCGTGCATGGCGCAGCAGCTTGCGCCGCAGCTCGACCTCGCTGTGTTCGCGCTGCGCCAGCAGGGCCAGCGCCCGCCCCTTGAGCGACAGCGGCTGCTTGTGGGTGGCCATCGGAGGACGGGGCTGCGAGTGCGCGCCTTCATGCCTGCACGAGGCGGCGCGCCGAGCCTGTGCGGCTAGTCCTTCGCCGCTTCCTTCGCGGCCTTGCCGCGCGCCGGTTTGGCGGCGGCCGGTTCATCGGCCGCGCCGGCTTCGATCGGGCGCAAGGGAATGCCCAGCGCCTCGCGCACCTTGTTCTCGATCTCGACGGCCAGGTCGACGTTCTCGCGCAGGAACTCGCGCGCGTTGTCCTTGCCCTGACCGATCTTCTCGCCTTGGTAGGCGTACCAGGCGCCGCTCTTTTCGAGCACCTTGGCTTCCACGCCCATGTCGATGATCTCGCCTTCGCGGCTGATGCCCTCGCCGTAGAGGATGTCGAACTCGGCGGTCTTGAACGGCGGGGAGACCTTGTTCTTGACGACCTTGACCTTGGTCTCGTTGCCGATGACCTCTTCGCCCTTCTTGATGCTGCCGATGCGTCGGATGTCGAGCCGCACCGAGGCGTAGAACTTGAGCGCGTTGCCGCCGGTGGTGGTTTCGGGCGAGCCGAACATCACGCCGATCTTCATGCGGATCTGGTTGATGAAGATGACCATGGTGTTGGTCTTCTTGATGGTGCCGGTGAGCTTGCGCAGCGCCTGGCTCATCAGCCGCGCCTGCAGGCCTGGCAGCGAATCGCCCATTTCGCCCTCGATTTCGGCCTTGGGCGTGAGCGCGGCGACGGAGTCGATCACCACCAAGTCGACCGAGCCGGAGCGCACCAGCGCGTCGACGATTTCCAGCGCCTGCTCGCCGGTGTCGGGCTGCGAAATCAGCAGCTCTTGCAGGTTGACGCCGAGCTTTTGCGCGTACTGCACGTCGAGCGCGTGTTCGGCATCGATGAAGGCGCAGGTGCCGCCGAGCTTCTGCATCTCGGAGATGACCTGCAGCGTCAGCGTGGTCTTGCCGCTGGACTCGGGCCCGTAGACCTCGACGACCCGCCCGCGCGGCAGGCCGCCGACGCCGAGCGCGATGTCCAGGCCCAGCGAACCGGTGGAGACGACCTCGATGTCCTCGATCACCTCGCCTTCGCCCAAGCGCATGATCGAGCCCTTGCCGAACTGCTTTTCGATCTGCGCGAGCGCCGCCTGCAAGGCCTTGGCTTTCTCGGTGTTCAGGGCTTTGACCGGTGCGTCCATCGATTCCTCCAAAAAGTTGCGGCATTATCGCAAAAGCTGGATGTTTGTACAGTAATTCGGAGTGCCCTCTCATTGGGGTATCTCGCGACTCGCCAGGCCACCGGCGGCGGAGCGCGAATCCTAGAATCGACCCGGTGGTGCGGCAAGTTGCCACTCGCCGACATGACGACACCCCACCACCCCCGGAGACTCCCCCATGCGCATCCTGATCGCGGAAGATGATCAAGTGCTGGCCGACGGACTGCTGCGTTCCCTGCGCAACGCGGGCTACGCGGTCGATCAGGTCGGCAGCGGCAGCGAAGCCGACGGCGCGCTCGCGGCGCACGAATTCGACCTGGTGATCCTCGACCTCGGCCTGCCGAAGATCCATGGGCTCGAGGTGCTGCGCAAGCTGCGCGCACGAGGCTCCAGCGTGCCGGTGCTGATCCTCACCGCGGCCGACAGCGTGGAGCAGCGAGTCAAGGGGCTGGACCTGGGCGCCGACGACTACATGGCCAAGCCCTTCTCGCTGCAGGAACTCGAGGCGCGTGTGCGCGCGCTGACGCGGCGCGGCCTGGGCACTGCTTCCACCATCATCAAGCACGGGCCGCTCACCTTCGACGCCACCGGCCGCGTGGCCTACATCAATGACCAGATGATCGAGCTGTCGGCGCGCGAGCTGAGCCTGCTCGAGGTGCTGCTGCAGCGCTCGGGCCGGCTGGTCAGCAAGGACCAGCTGGTCGAGCGGCTGTGCGAATGGGGTGAAGAGGTGAGCAACAACGCGATCGAGGTCTACATCCACCGGCTGCGCAAGAAGATCGAGCAGGGCCCGGTGCGCATCGCGACGGTGCGCGGCCTGGGCTACTGCCTGGAGAAGATCCCGGGTTGATGCGCTGCAATTGCAAAGGCCCGCCGAAGCGGGCCTTGTCGCATCTGCGCCGGCCGTGTCAACGCCGCTGACGCCGCCGCGCGACGAAACCGATGCCCGCCAGCCCGGCCAACATCAGTGCGTAGGTCGACGGCTCCGGCACGGCCGTCACCGCGACGTTGTCGAGCAGCGCACCCACATTGTCTCCGCCGCGGTTGGCAAAGGTCAGGGAGAACGAGCCGCTCGCGCCGGGCGTGAACATCAGCGTCTGCGTGCCCAGCGGATCGCCCGAGGCCAGCGTGTAGGTGGCCGCCGTGCTGCCGAACCAGACGTCGATGGTGTTCGAGTCCCCGCGGTGGCTGCCGGCCAGCTGGAAGCTCGCCGTGTAGGTCACGCCGCCGGTCAGTGACAGCGCCTTGGAGAACTCGCCGGCGTCACCGGTCGAGCCATCGAGGTCGACGTAGTGCCCGTTGCCGGGGATCAGGTCGAAAAACGGCGGCGGCGCGCCGATCACGTCGACAGTGCCGTTGCTCACCGTCCAGCCGCCGGCGAAGCTCACCGCGTTGAGCCCGTTGGTGTCGGCGTCGAAGTTGTCGGAAAAGACGGTCACTGCCTGGGCCGCCGATGCGCCCAGCAGCAGGCCCGCCATCATCAATTCACGTGCGAACATGGTCCACCTCCTCGGAATTCCACAAGCGTACTCGCGCTCGCGCTCGCCGCGCCCCCCGCAATCGTGGGGGGTGCGGGGGCAGCGGGAGTTATTCTTGCCGTGCCCATGCCTGCCCCGCGACGCGAACAGCGCTCCCTTTTCGGCGAGATCCTCGACTGGATGCTCGCGCCGCTGCTGCTGCTGTGGCCGATGAGCGTGGTACTGACCTGGCTGGTCGCGCAAAGCATCGCCAACAAGCCCTACGACCGCCAGCTCGGCGAAATGGTGCGCGTGCTGTCGCAGCAGGTGAGCATCGAGACGGCCGAAGGTGCGCCGGTGGCGAGCTTCGAGCTGCCGGCGGGCGCCTCCGAGATCCTGCGCACCGACGAGGCCGACACGATCTACTACCAGGTGCTGGGGCTGCGCGGCGAGTACCTGAGCGGCGACCGCACGCTGCCGGTGCCGCCCGAGGAAGAGGGCGCGCCGCCGGGCGAACTGCGCTACCGCGACGAGACGCTGAACAACGACACGGTGCGTGTCGCCTACCTGTGGGTCGAGGTGCCGGGGCGCCCGGCCGCGGGGGCGCCGCTCGTGCAAGTGGCCGAGACGCTGGGCAAGCGCTCGCGCCTGGCCACCGAGATCATCAAGGGCGTGATCCTGCCGCAGTTCGTCATCCTGCCGCTGGCGGTGCTGCTGGTGTGGCTGGCGCTGGCGCGCGGCATCGCGCCGCTGAACGAACTGCAGCAGCGCATCCGCCGGCGCGACAGCAACGACCTGAGCCCGATCGCCGAGCGCGACGTGCCCGAGGAGGTGTCGCCGCTGGTGCGCGCCATCAACGACCTGCTCGGGCGGCTGGACCAGTCGCTGCGCACGCAGAAGCACTTTCTCGCCGACGCCGCGCACCAGCTGAAGACACCGCTGGCCGGCCTGCGAACGCAGGCCGAGCTCGCCCAGCGCGAGATCGACGCCGGTGCGGCGGACCCCAAGGCCGTCAAGCGTTCGCTGCAGCAGATCGCGTTGTCGAGCCAGCGCGCGGCGCACATGGTCAACCAGTTGCTCGCGATGGCACGCGCGGAGAACAAGGAACATGCCTCGCACCGCCAGAACGTCAACCTGGCGCGGCTCGCCGCCGAGACGGTGCGCGACTTCGTGCCGCGCGCGATGGAAAAGCGCATCGACCTGGGCTACGAGGGCAGCGAATCCGCAGCGCCGCTGCCGGTGACGGGGCACGCCCTGCTGCTGCGCGAGCTGATCCGCAACCTGGTCGACAACGCGTTGCAGTACACGCCAGCCGGCGGCACGGTCACGGTGCGCGTCATGGACGACCCGTTCCGGCAGGTCGTGGTGCTGCAGGTCGAGGACTCGGGACCGGGCATTCCGCCGGCCGAACGCGAGCAGGTGTTCCAGCCGTTCTACCGCGTGCTTGGCAGCGGCGCCGACGGGTCGGGCCTGGGACTCGCGATCGTGCGCGAGATCGCCGAGCAGCATCAGGCGGAGATCACGCTCGAAGATGCGAACCTGCGGCATCGGCCCGGGGTGGCGGAAGGCTCCGAGGGTTTCGGCCCCGGCGCACGCTTCACGCTGCGCTTTCCGGCGGCGGGCACCGGGCCGGCGCCGTTGGTGTGACCGTGCACCGCTCGGCCGTGGGGCGTCAGCGCTGGACCAGCCGCCGGTGGCGTGCGATCGACATCAGGATGCCCAGGCCCAGGCCCAGCGTGACCATCGCCGTGCCCCCGTAGCTCACGAACGGCAGCGGCACGCCCACCACCGGCAGGATGCCGCTGACCATGCCCATGTTGACGAAGGCGTAGGTGAAGAAGCTCAGCGTGATCGAGCCGGCCAGCAGCCGTGTGAACACCGTGGGCGCGTCGGCCGCGATCATCAGCCCG
>DASWVR010000301.1:0-8299 GCA_036401155.1 Piscinibacter sp.
GCTGCTCGCGCGCGGCCGCCTTGATGGCGTCGCGGATGCGCGGCGTGGTGCCGCAGCGGCAGATGTTGGTGATCGCCGCGTCGATGTCGGCGTCGCTCGGTTGCGGGTTCTTCTCCAGCAGCGCGGCGGCTGCCATCAGCATGCCGCTCTGGCAGTAGCCGCATTGCGGCACCTGGTGCGCGAGCCAGACGCGCTGCAGCACGTGCGGGCGCTCGGGGGTGCCCAGCGCCTCGATGGTCGTCACCGCCTTGCCGGCCACCGCGGCCAGCGGCGTGACGCACGAGCGCACCGCCTGGCCGTCGACGTGCACCGTGCAGGCGCCGCAGGCCGCGACGCCGCAGCCGAACTTGGTGCCGGTCAGGTCGAGCACGTCGCGAATGACCCACAACAGCGGCATCTGCGGGTCGACGGCGGCATCGGGCAGCGTGTGCGTCTGCCCGTTGATCGAGAGGTCCATGCAAAGGATTCTGCGGCAGCTCGAACGCGATACGCCCGGCCGTTGTGGTGCAGACGAAACGACTGGGGCATGGCATCGTTGATTTCCCGCGGGTTTGTACCGAGAGTTGAGCGCTCTTGTCACAGAATCCCAGCATCGCGCGCCGCGGTGACGCAGCGGCGGGCCGCATCGGCCGCCGTGTTCACCCGGCACCCATGACGTTCCACCCGGAGTGCCCCCCCATGTCGTCCCGATCCACGACCCTGCTCGCGGCCGCTGCCGCCGGCTTATGTTTCTCCACCGCCGCGCCCGCGCAGGACATCACGCTGTACGGCCTGCTCGACATGACGGCCGGCAGCTTCCAGGCCCCCGGCGCCGAGCGGGTGTGGCGTGCCGACAGCGGCGGCATGACGACGAGTTTTGTCGGCTTCAAGGGCACCGAGGACCTCGGCGGCGGCCTGAAGGCGAAGTTCGTCATCAACCATTTCCTGCGCGTCGACGAAGGGTCGGCCGGCCGCTTCAACGGCGACGCGTTCTGGGCGCGCGACGCCTATGTCGGGCTGTCGGGCGCCTTCGGCACCAGCACGCTCGGTCGCAACACGACGCCGCTGTTCGTCTCGACGCTGCTGTTCAACGCCTTCGGCGACTCGTTCGCTTTCTCGCCGAGCATCCGCCAGCTGTTCACGCCCGCGCTGCTGCCGTTCTTCGGCGATACCGGCTGGAACAACTCGCTCGCCTACGCAAGCGCGCCGGACGGCAACTGGAGCTGGAACCTGATCGGCAACCTCGGCGAAGGCGCCGCCGGCGCGCAGGGCAAGAACCTCGGCGCCAACCTGCTGTATTTCAACGGGCCGCTGGCCGCGAGCGCCGCCTGGCAGATCGTGAAGAACGGCGCCTTCGGCACGCCGCCGAACTTCATCGGCCAGCGCACGTGGCAGCTCGGCGTGTCGTACGACCTCGATGTGGCCAAGCTGTTCGGCCAGTACACCCGCGTCAAGACCAGCGCGGCGGCCGACACCAAGACCGCGCTGTGGAGCGTGGGCGCCGCCGTGTCTTTGGGCGGCGGCAAGCTGCTGGCGCAGTATGGCCATGCGCGGGCGCGGGTGGCCGGCAGCGAACCCACCCACAAAACGCTCAGCATCGGCTACGACCTCGACCTGTCCAAGCGCACCGACGTCTATGCGGTGTTCATGAACGAGAAGTTGAGCGGCCTGAGCGGCGCCAACACGCTGGCCGCGGGCGTGCGGACGAGGTTCTGAGCCGGCCGCAGGCCGGCTCGGAACCTGCGTCCAACAATCCAATGCACCTCTAATGCACCGCTCCCCCGGGCCCCCTCCGAGAGGGGGTTCCAGTTCGTTCGACTGCTCCCTCCAGCCTCCCTCCGAGAGGGAGGCTCCAGGATGTTTGACGAGCCGGCCTCTCGGCCGGTCACGCCGTGGCGACGGCCGTACGCTGAACACACGACGTGACGCGCGGAGTGCCGGCCGCAGGCCGGCCCGTCATGCATGCTGGAGCCTCCCTCCCGGAGGGAGGCTGGTGGGTGTCGTCCAACTTGCTGGAACCCCCTCTCGGAGGGGGCCTGGGGAGCGGTACGTTAAGTCATGCCGTCCAAAGGACGGCCTCCACCTCAACCAAGGCTCCAACGCCTTCGCTTCCATCTCGCCCCGCTCCCGCTCAGGAGCACGCGCGCCGTTCAATCCAGCGTCACTTCGGTGCGCACCGCACCCGCCCGATCGGCGCGTGCGCTCAGCGCGAGCCGCGTGCCGCGCGGGGCGCGCACCACCCACTCGGTGAAGGCGCGGTCGGCGGTGATCTCGCGCGTGGGCAGGAAGGCCTGCAGCGTGGCCTTGACACCGTGCCCTTCGAGCTGCGGGCCTTCGACGCGCGACTTGCCGCTGACCAGCGAGACCTCGGGCCGGCCCTCGGGCAGGTGGATCTCGAACATCACGCCGCGCACGGTCTTGCGCTGCAGCGCGCGCTTGCTGATGTAGGCCGGCAGGTAGCCGCTGTTGGCGACCGCCAGCCGCACCCGCCACGTGTCGGTGCCGAGCGCACGCACCTCGGCGCGCAGCAGCTCGAGTTTGGGCAGGCTCAACGCGATCTGGTTCATCCACGCCGGGAAGGGCTTCACCTCGCGTTCGCGCAAATTGGGCGGCGGGTTGCGCCAGAAGTTCATCTTGTCCCAGCCGCCAATCTCCACCGCGCCGAGCTGCGGGTGGTGGAACGGCTTCCAGTCGACGTGCGCGGCGCCGCCGCAGTGCTGGTCGCTCCACTGCAGCAGCTTGAGGTCGTCCTCGACCGGGTGGTCGCGGTACCAGTCGATCCACTTGTAGCCGCTGATGCCCGCCTCCTTGTTGGGCGACCACAGCTCGACCACCCAGAACAGCGCGCCCAGGTGCTCGTAGACCCAGTCCTGCGTGCCGGTGATGATCTCCTTGGGGTGGTAGCGGAAGTCGTGCCAGATGCTGAGCGCCGGGTAGCCGGTGAGCTTGGCGCCGATCTCGCTGAAGCGGCGGTAGATCCACAGATCCTCGGGGATCATGTCGTCGTCGCTCTGCGTGCCCATCGGCCGCAGGATCACGCCGCTGTGCGTGTGGTAGCTGATCGCCGCGCCGATGTTCGGATGCTTGACGATGAAGTCGATCATCGCGCGCACCTCCGGCTCGCTGGCGGGGTAGGGCCCCGCGCCGACCTGCTCGAACTCCTGGCGCCAGCCGGTGGGGAAGTTGCGGTTCAGGTCCAGGCCCTCGACGTCCTTGTTGACGTTGACGGTGAGGCCGTCGTACTGCGTGAGTGTGCCCTCGGGCAGCAGCCGGTAGTACTCGCCGCCGAACTCGCCCGGCTGGCGCGCCACCATCAGCCGCGGATCGGCCTCGCACTTTTTGTAGGCGCCATGCGGGTCGGGAATGCGCATGAAGAGGATGCGGCCGTCGCCGTCGACATCTTCCATCGTGAGACCGTCGACCGGGTCCTCCTCGAACGGATAACGGCGCGTCGACGAGCGGATGTGGCGCGGCCGCTCCGCCAGCGCGAGCTCGGCGCCGTCCGGATTCAACCGCGGGCAGATGTAGATGGCCCGCGTGTCGAGCAGGTGCGTGATCGTCGGGTCGGCACCGTAGCCCGTGACGAGCTGATGCAGGTAGTACAGGCAGGCGGTGCTCGCCGTCAGTTCGGCCGCGTGGATGTTGCCGTCGGTCCAGAACGCGGGTTTGTCGGTGTCCGGCCCGGTGGCCGTGTTGGTGACCACCGCGAGCCAGATGTCGCGCCCTTCGTGGCTCTTGCCGATCGACTGCACCGTGACCAGCGACGGATGGGCGTCGGCATAGTCGAACAGCAGTCGCGACAGCGCGTCGTGTTTGTAGAAGGCGTCGAAACGGGGTGTGGGCGTGGCGGCAAGCGTCATGGGCAATGGCGTGTGGGATGGCGCCGCGGCAGGCTTCGTGGGCCGCCGCAGCGAAGCCGCCAGTGTCGCAGCGCCGCGGCGGCCGCGCGCCCTCGATAACGAGGAGAAGGCGCCGCGGTTCGCACGTTCCGCGTGCGCCCCGGGGCGCGCCGCGTGTCAGGGCAAGGGCGCGCCGCCGGCGAAGACCTTCAGCTCGCCGGGTGCGAAGTCGGTCCACTGCTCGTCGCGCGTGAGCGGCTCGGTGACGACGATCGCCACCCGGTCCGAAGGCGTCGTCAGCTCGGCGAAGTTGACGCTGATGTCGTCGTCCTGCAGCCGCGCCTGGCGAAACGGATGCTGGCGCACCAGGTAGCACAGGTGCGTCGAGCAGTGCGCCCACAGCGCCTCGCCGTTGCTGAGCATGAAGTTGAAGGTGCCGTGCGCGGCGATCGGGGGCACCAGTTCGCGCAGCGTCGTCGTCAGCTCCTCGATCGACGGCACGCGCGCGTGCGCCTTCGCGAGCTCCTGCATCAGCCAGCAGAAGGCAAGCTCGCTGTCGGTGCTGCCCACCGGGCGGAACGAGGCGTGCAGGCGCGGCGCGAAGTGCTTCAGGTCGCCGTTGTGCGCGAACACCCAATAACGCCCCCACAGCTCGCGCTGGAACGGGTGGGTGTTCTCCAGCGCCACGCGGCCCTGCGTGGCCTTGCGGATGTGGGCGATGATGTTGTCGCTGCGGATCGGGTAGCGGCGCACCATGTCGGCCACCGGCGAGTGGCGCGCGCTTTGCGCGTCGACGAACAGCCGCGCGCCGGCGCCCTCGAAGAAGGCGATGCCGAAGCCGTCCTTGTGCTCCTCGGCGCGGGTGCAGAAGCCGGTGAAGCTGAAGACGATGTCGGTCGGCGTGTTGCCGTTCATGCCGAGAAGCTGACACATCGTGAACGTCTCCGTCGTGTCGTCGTCCCGGCTGCCGCGCCTATTCGGTGAACAGCCGCAGGATGCCCTTGAACGAGATCAGGTGGCCCGGGTTGCTGGTTTCGTTGAGCACGCCGCTCATGCGCCGCAGCAGCCGCTCGCTCTTCTTGGCGCGCCAGATCAGCAGGTCGGCGAGCCAGGGATGGCGATTCACCTTGTTGGCGCGTGCATACAGGTCGAAGCGCGGCTTGAGCGCCAGCAGGCCGGCTTCGTACTGCGCGCGCACCTGCGCCTCGCTCAGCGCCGCGCCGCGCCCCGCGAGCACCGCCTCGGCGGCCAGGATGCCGGTCTCGAGCGCCTTGCCGATGCCTTCGCCGCTGAACGAATAGGTGCTGCCGGCGGCTTCGCCGGTCACCATCAGGCCCGGGCGCGAGAAGCGCGCCCCTTCGAGGGTGCAGCGCAACGGCGCGCCCTTGAGCGGACTGAGCCACTCGCCGCCCTCGACCAGGTCGCGGGCCGGGGCATACACGCGCGTGAAATCGTCGAACACCTGGCGCAGGTTGACTTCCTTCTTGGTCAGCTTGCCGTCCTTGTGTTCGTCGTGGCTGTCGGCGATGCCCACGCCGACGTTGAACACGCCGTCGCGGCACGGAAAGATCCAGCCGTAGCCGGGGCTCAGCGCGCGGTGCCAGACGATCTCGAGCTTGTCGATGCGCCCGACCATCGCCGGATTCTTCACGTAGCCGCGCAGCGCGACGCCGCTCGGGGTGTGGCGCTGAGACATGCCCGCAGCCATCAGCGCCTGCGGCACCGCGCCGCTGGCGATCAGCACCCAGTCGGCGCGCACCTCGTGGGTCGCGTCGCCCGAGGTCAGCTGCGCGCCGACGACGCGTCCGCCTTCGTCGATCGGCGCGGCAAAGCGCACCGGCGCGAACATGCGCGCCCCCGCCGTGACGGCGGCGCGGCACAGCACCAGGTCGAGCTCCTTGCGCGGCAGCACCGCCAGCGTGCCGGGCACGTCGATCTGCCCGCCGCGCGGACCGATGCAGCGCACGTGGCCTGCCGGCTGCGCCAGCGTCATCACCTCGTCGAGCACGCCGAGCTTGCGCAGCGCGTGGTGCGAATCGGGGATCAGGCCGTCGCCGCAGACCTTGTCGCGCGGGAAGGGATGCTGGTCGATCAGCACCACGTCGACCCCTTGGCGGGCGAGCGTGATGGCGGCCGCGCAGCCGGCCGGACCGGCGCCGACGATCAGCACCTCGCAACGCGCCGGCAGCGTGTCGGGCGGGGCGTTCAGGCGGGCGGCGGCGGGAGCGGCGGGAGCGTCGGCGATCATGGTCGGAGGGCGGCAGGGAAACCCGGCAAGGATAGCGCCCCGGCGCAGGGCGGGGCCTGTGTCGCCGAAGGGCAGGCACGCGCGGACGGTGGACCGCGAAATGCAATGCACTACAATGCATTGCACCGCATTGCGACACAGAAGCCCGACCATGCCGCCCGAGCTGAAGGATTCCCAGGTCAGCGTTCGCCTTCCCAGCGATCTGAAGGAGCGAATGGAGACCTACGCCGAACTCACCGGGCGCACCAAGAGCCATGTCGCCATGGAGGCGTTGAGCGAGTACCTGGCTTGGCGGGTGCCGCAGATCGATGATCTCAAGCAGGCGATCGCCGCCGCGGACCGCGGCGAGTTCGCGACTGATGCGGAAGTCGAGGCCACGATGTCGAGGCTCTCGCCCGCACCCTCCGCCACGAATCGTCCGCGAAAGCCAACCAAGGCGATCAAGCCCACCCGGCCCTCACCCGGCCGCGCACCGAAGCGCCCGTGAAGCTGCTGTGGACGCGGCGGGCTCTGGCCGATCTCGCGCGCATCGGCGAGCACATCGCCGCAGACAACCCGGCCGCAGCAGCAGACTTCGTGTCGGACGTTCGCGCCAAGGTGCTGCACCTGCAGCGTTTCCCTCTGCTGGGCCGAATCGGCAGCGTCCAGGACACACGCGAACTGGTGGTGCACAGGAACTACCTGATCACCTACCGGCTTCGCGCCGACGAAGTGCAGCTGTTGCAGGTCTGGCACGTCGCCCAGCGGCGCTGACGCCCGCTCAGCGCGGGCGCCAGCCTCCCTTCAGCGCCTCGCGTTCGCTTTGTGCATCGAGCGGGCTGCCCTTGATCTGCTCCTCGATGACCTTCAGCACCGCCGGCGGCACCGGCGACGAAGCCATGCGCAGCTGGCCGTCGACCGCCGGCTTGTCTTGCGCCAGCACGCGCAGCTGCCATTCGTCGCCTTGCCGGCAGGCGAGGCCGCCTGTGCCGCTCGCCATCACGAAGCTGCGGCAGTACTCGTCGGTGCGCGACACGAAGCTCAGGCCCAGCTTCACGCGCGCGTCGTTCGGCTGGGTGCTGGCGAGCTGGGTCGACAGGGCCTGCGCGAGCTGGCCGCGTGCGACCAGCTGCCCGCCGGCGCTGACGATGTCCTCGGTGGCGCCGGCCAGCCAGGCGCTGCGGCCGGCGACCATGCCGACGACGAGGCAGGCAGCCATGCCGCCCCAGTGTTTCCACGTCCAGGCACTCGCCGCTGGCGCAGCCGCGGCGGCAGCCGCGGCGCGCCGGCTTTCGCGCGCGGACGCGAGCTCCAGCACACGCGCCTTGGCGGGGGGGCGCGCCGCCGCGGCCAGGCGCTCGGGAACCGCCTCGTCCATCACCGGCGCGTAGGCAGCGCCGAGCAGCTTGCGCAGCGAGCGCTGCTGCTCGACCCGCTGCGCGAGCGCCGGATCGGCTGCGATCGCCGCCTCGACGTCGGCGCGTGTCTTGTCGTCGAGTTCGTTGTCGACGTAGGCGAACAGGGTCTCGTCGGGAATGATGGGTTTCATGGGGCCGCCTTGTGTGCACCGGAGAGAATCGCCTGCAGGCTGTCGCGTGCGCGTGCCAGCCGGCTCGTGAGGGTGCCGATCGGAATGCCCAGCACCTCGGCTGCCTCCTTGTACGGCAATCCCTCGACCAGCACCAGGCCGACCACCATGCGCTGCTCGTCGTTCAGCTGCGCCATCGCCTTGTGCACGTCCATGCGCTCGTGCTGGCGGTCGACCGGCCAGTCGCCCACCGCCTGGCCGACGTTCTCGCCCATCTCTTCGGGCAGGAAGATGGCGTCGCGCCGCACGCGCGAGCGCACTTCGTCGATCCAGGCGTTTTTCATGATCGTGAACATCCAGCTGTCCAGTCGTGTGCCGGGCTGCCATTGGTCCAGGCGCAGCAGCGCGCGCTCGAGCGCCAGCTGCACCAGGTCGTCGGCATCCTCGCGGTGACGGGCGATCGTGCGCGCGAAACGCCGCAGCCGTGGCAGCAAGGCCGCCACGGCCTGGCGTCTTTCGTCGGGTGAATCACTCATGCCTTGGGACACTGAACGTGTGGAGCGCGGATTTTCTTCCATGCCTGGATCGTTGGAAGGGCCACTACCATCGTGTTTGCCCATGCTGCCACTCTTCGGACGACATCGAACCCGCGGGCTGCGGCTTGCCGCGGCGGCGCTGGTCGCCGCCGCGCCGCTGGCGCAGGCCCAGCTGAGGCTGCCCTCGCTG